>CAZEFM010000041.1:0-23071 GCA_964511575.1 uncultured Phycisphaeraceae bacterium
TTGCGGCAACGCAAGGACCGCTCATCACGGCGCGACAAGCATACTGCATATCCCATTTTACAACGACACCGGGCGCAGACGTTCAACAACGAGCCGAGACAACACAGCCGATGAAGGATCCGGGAATGTTCCATGCGTTGCCAGCGATGCTCGGGTTGTTCCTGGCACTGCTCGGTGCGCTGGAACTGGGGCGGTTCGTTGGGCGGCGACGGCGCGAGGCAGAGGTCGAGGAACGCGGGCGCACCGCAGCGGATGGAGTGGTGCTGGCGCTGCTCGGCCTGATGGTGGCGTTCACCTTTACGCATACAGCGGCGCGCTTCGATGAGCGGCGGCAACTCATCGTCCAGCAGGCCAACGCGTTCGGCACCGCGTGGCTTCGGCTCGACACGCTACCCGAAACCGACCGGGAGCACGTGCGCGAGCCAATGCGACAATGGCTGACAATCGCGGCGAACCTCTCCGCCTATACGAGTGACCAACAGCGATTCAACGAAGCCATCGAACAGGCGGAGCGGTTGCACAAGGACACATGGCGTCATGCCGTCGACGCGACCGCACAGCAGGATGCCGCAACCAGAAGCTTCATCCTCGCCCCACTCAACGAATGGATCGACCTGACGACGGAGCGATTGGCCATGGAGCAGCTCGGCCTGCCGCCCATGGTGCTGCCCACGCTGGTGGCACTCGCTCTTCTGGCATCGCTGTTGGTGGGTTCCGGTTTCGCTCATCGGCGGAGCTTGCTCCACAGCGCCGTGTTCGCCGGTGCCGTCGCGTTCTCGGTCTATATCATCCTCGACCTGAGTGACCCGCGCGCCGGCTTCATCCGTGTGGATGCGATGGATCGTGTGATGAAAGATCTGCGGTCCCTCGACGAACGCCAAGCGGGCGCAAGCATCTCCAATCAGTCCAACCAGAAATGAATGAAAAAGGAAGCTTTCATGGAACGATCGTGATTGTTTGGCCGGGCTTTCCCTTGCACAGCCGTTCTCTCTCATCTTCGCTGATTGACGGAGCGCGTATTACCGCAAACTTTAAATTCGGCAGTTGCAACACCTTCTCAATGCCCGCGGATGAAGCATGAGCAAATCTAAGATGAATCATCTCAAGGGAAGCAATCTCTACGATGTAACCGCACGCTTCGTCTCCGAGCAGATCGGACATCACCGTCAGGCTTTCGATATTGCTGTCCGCCAGGTGTGCTAGGTCGCCATCCGTCAACGCTGTCGCCCCAAAGTCGAGAACCCTCAATGCCGAAAGACCAGCCAGGAACTTCACATCTCCCTGCTCAATGGGTACATTCGACAAATAAAGATCCTCAAGCCCTGTCATTCGCGACATCCATTCGAATCCACGGCCGGTAACGCCAGTCCATCTTAGATCCAGACTGCGCAACGTCGTGAGTGCCGACAGCGCTATAAGCCCCTCGTCAGAAACGGACGTCTCCGCAAGACCGAGGTACTCCAGATTCGTCACGCTTGCTCGCTGGGGCAGTGGGTTGCACGAGCGTGCAGGATGCGGAGGCCGACAACTCACAAGTCGTTGGTCTTCCGCAGTTTGCCGATGCAGGGGATGTTGTTGCAGCCTGGTGCAACATGCCGGAAAGTGAAAAATGGGCCATACAGGCCTTGAACATATCACCTATTTTCCGGGATTTTGGGGCATTTTCGAATGAGGCGGTGCGAAAAGCGGTGCAGTTGCCGTCCGCCTCGGAAATTTTGGAAGTCATAAGTGCGTGGCCAACGCTGGCACCTGCCGAGCGGGTGTCGGTCCTTGCTGTCGTGCGCGCGTCTCGCCATCGAAAGGAGGCCAAGTCATGAATGGTGCCATCAAAAACCTGTTCGCGCGGGTCGCTCGGTTAGAGCATGAGGTCGGCTTAAAGCCTCGGGGTCCGGGTCGGAGCGGCGTCGCCTCGCCCGAGAGCGAGCGAAGCGAGCCTGGGCGACGCCGCGCAGAGCCGGGCACCGAGGCGGCCTCGGGGGACGGGGAGGAGTTGGCGGAGCCTTCGGATCGTCCCTGAAAAGAAAACGCCGCTTCGGCCAACCTTCGCACGGAAACCGGAGCGGCGGAGAGAACAGCCGTGAGGGCTGTTCACAGGAGTTTATCCATGCAAAGTAGCACATTATTCGCGTTGGGACCAGTGTCGTTGTCAGAGTCGGTGCCTGCGGCCGTGGGCGTGGCGGATGTTCCGCCCGCCCCGGCCGCGGCGTCAGCCGCGGCCAATAGACTTGATCTCTCGCGCAATAACGTAATCAAACGTAAGGATGCAACTGGTCGATTGCTAACTGGGCCACATCGTTGCCGGTGTCGCACCTGCGAATCCTGCGGACCGATCTACGGGCGCAAAGTGCGTTCGCGCATGATTGGAGCATCGGACAAGTTCAGGCATCCCGCCCTCTTCACGCTTACATTGAAGCCGTCGCAATTCGAAGACGACCCTGAACGTGCCTATCTCACAATCACCCAGGGTCGCTACATCGCCCGTTTGATGAAACATCTGGGCGTCAAGCGGTACGTGTGGGTTCTTGAGTTTCAGAAGTCGGGCTGGCCTCACTGGCATCTGCTCATTGACAAGCCTCGTAATTTTGTTGATCTCAAGCGCGCGTGGGAGCTGTGGGGATGGAATCGCGACGGCTGGAAGCTCGGTGGAATCGACCTAGGTAAACGGAAAGCCAAAGATGGGCGGCATGCGATTCTGTATATCACGAAGTATTTGGTGAAGTATCCCGATCACGGCTTCCCCGACTGGTTGCTGGATCTCAACCGTCGGGTGCGTTGGGTTCATGCTTCGCGTGCTGTCGGGCGCATCGTAAGTGATCGCGAAAGAACGGTGCCGGACGTTGAAGCGGCCGCAGATGCCGCCGAAGCCGAACGTGAGCAAGCGGAGGAAGCAGCGGAGTCGTTGCCGGTTAAGCATCGTTCGCTTCGGGTACGGCAATCCACCTGCGGTCAGCAAGTAAACTTCTTTCGCGAGTTCATCGATTCCCGCACGGGCGAGGTCTCACTCCGGTTCTGCGGTCGTCTCGATCGCGATTTGTTCCTAGCGGCGGTCGAAGGTGGTGCCGTGTCACTCTGGCATGAGGACAACGGGAAGGCATGGGTGCATGATCCGGGCAATATACGGGCCGCGATGTCGAAATGGATCGGCAAAGCGCAAAAGCGAGGGGCGACTGCGGGAAGCACGCGGGGATGGATGAAGGCGGCGCGGCGGCAAGGCATGGCCTATTGACGCCGCGTGTACTTCTGTGTATTGTTGCACCACCACAACAAGGAGTGTTTTATGAGTGAACAGGGTGAAGAGATTCGCGTTCAAGTCCCATTGTCCGCCGACACGGTCACTAAGATCGACGAACTGGCGGCGCGCATGAAAGTAGGCCGAGGGCGGATGGCGGCGATGCTTCTGGAGGAAGGCATCAAGGACAACGAGTGGATCATTCGTTTCGTGACATCGGGCGTAATGCGGCCCATTCGCGAAGTCGTAGAGAGTTGGAACAAGAAGAAATCAGGCAAAGCGGTAGGGAGGACGACGTGAATTCGGAAGGTTCGATCTTGGTCAGCAAGCGTGAGGCGGCGCGGCTCCTTGGGATCAGCGAACGCACGTTGCACACCTGGATGAAACGGGGGATCGTACCAGCCGTGAAGGTTGGGCGTCGTGTGCTATTCTCGGTGGAAAGTCTGCGGGCGTGGGTTGCTCGACAGTGCAAGCCGTTGACGGGGGATTGATCGCATGGCCAGTATCACTACCCAACGCAACGGAAGGCGAATCATTCAGTTTGTCGGCAAGGACGGCAAGCGCCGTTCCCTCCGTCTGGGCAAGGTGTCGATGCGGCAAGCCGAATCGGTGAAGGTCAAGGTGGAAGACCTGGTTGCCGGGAGTATCACGAACCATGCGATATCGGGCGATACTGCCCATTGGCTTCAACGGGTCGATGATGTGCTGTATGGGAAGCTCGCATCCGTCGGGCTTGTGCCGAAGCGTGAAAGCGCTAAGTTGGCCTCCTTCCTGGATTCCTATATCGCCGAACGAACCGACGTGAAGGCATCGACTCAGATCACCTACCAGAACGTTCGTCGAAACCTCGTCGAGTTCTTCGGCGCGGATATCGCGTTGCGGGACGTAGCGCCGGGCCAAGCGGAACGCTTTCGATTGTTCCTTGCAAAATCATTAGCGGATAACACCGTACGGCGGCGGTGTGGGATCGCTCGTCAGTTCTTCACCGTTGCCAAACGGCGGCGACTGATCGACGAGAATCCTTTCGACGACATGCCGGTCGCGGTGCGGTCGAACAGGGAACGCGTGTTCTTCGTCACGCGTGGTATGGCGACGAAAGTTTTGGAAGCCTGCCCCGATGCTGAATGGCGGGTGATCTTTGCGTTGTGCCGATTCGCCGGGCTGCGGTGTACTTCTGAGGTGCTGGGCTTACGGTGGGAAGATATCGACTGGGCGCAAAGCCGAATGACGATTCGCAGTCCCAAGACTGAGCACCACGAAGGCAAGGCGTTACGGGTATGCCCGATCTTTCCGGAGCTTCTTCCCTACGTGCGTGAAGCATTCGAGCTGGCGGAGCCAGGCAGCGTCTTCGTGGTGAGCCGGTATCGAGATACGAACGCAAACCTCAGAACGCAGATGCGCCGGATCATCCGACGGGCGGGGCTGGAGCCGTGGCCGAAGCTGTTCCAGAACCTGCGTAGTTCCTGCCAGACCGAACTGGAGGACCGGTTCCCTTCGCATGTCGTTTGTGCCTGGCTGGGCAACAGCGTGCCGGTCGCTCAGAAGCACTACCTGCAAGTGACCGAATCTCACTTCGAAGAGGCCACAAAAGCGGTGCAAAATCCGGTGCAGCGACGGGCGGCAGTGGGTTGCACGAGCGTGCAGGATGCGGAGGCCGACAACTCACAAGTCGTTGGTCTTCCGCAGTTTGCCGATGCAGGGGATGTTGTTGCAGCCTGGTGCAACATGCCGGAAAGTGAAAAATGGGCCATACAGGACTTGAACCTGTGACCTCTTCCATGTCAAGGAAGCGCGCTAGCCAACTGCGCCAATGGCCCAACCGACCGGAGGAGGCCGCGAAGGGTGTTCGGGGCTCCCGGTGGGGGTGGCCGTGCCCGGGGGGGCGTCGGCCGTGTGGCGGAATAATACCCCCCCACCGGGCGAACGGCAACCACATGCCCCGGACGTCGCCCTTACCGCCCTCGCCCCGGGCTGCCCCGAGGGCAACATCAGCGCCGCCCCGCGTGGCCTGCCGGGCCAGTGGTTACCTATCCTCCCGTGGCAACCTGACTTTCAGCCACAGGGAGCGTCCCCATGGCCGCGCGGGCGATGTGGAAAGGTGTGATCGAGCTCGACGGCGTGTCCACGCCCGTCAAGCTGTATGCGGCCGTGGAGGATCGCAGCGTCCACTTCAACCTGCTGCACGACCAGGACATGGTCCGCCTCAAGCAGCGGATGGTCAACGCCGCCACCGGCGAACCGGTCGAACTCGCCGAGGCGCGGAAAGGCTATGAGGTGGAGCCTGGCCGCTTCGTCATCGTGCACAAGGAGGAGCTCGACCAGCTTGAGCCCGCCGAGTCGCGGTCGATCGAGGTGCTGCAGTGCGTCAACCCCGCGGAGGTCGGCCATCAGTGGTACGACCGCCCGTACTATCTCGGCCCCGATGGCAACAGCAGCGCGTATTGGGCGTTGGTTGCCGCACTGGAAAAGCAGAAGAAGATCGCCATCGTTCGCTGGGTGATGCGCAAGAAGCAGTATGCCGGGGCGATCCGCGTGGAGCGTGACCACCTCATGCTCATCACGTTGCGCAGCCCGACGGAAGTCATTGCCACCAGCGAGTTGCCCAAGCCCACCGGCCGCAAGATGGATGCGCGCGAGGTACGTATGGCGGAGCAACTGATCGCCGCGCTGGAAGGCGACTTTGAACCGGCCGAGTACCACAACGAATACGTCCAGCGTGTTCGTGAACTGGTCGAGCGCAAAGCCAAGGGGCAGAAGATCGATCTGAAGAAGCCCCAACCCACGAAGCCGAAGCGTGAATCCCTCGAGGCGATGCTCAAAGCCAGCCTCGACGCTGCCAAACGGGAAAAAGCTCATGCCGCGTAAAGATGAACCCGCCGACGATGCCGCGCCAGAGGATCAGGGTGCGGGCCGATCCATCTGGTCCGGCACGATCAGCTTCGGCCTAGTCAGTGTGCCTGTCGCGCTGCTCCCAGCGGTGCGATCCGACCGCGTGGGGCTGCGCATGCTCGACAAGGACGGCACGCCGTTGCGGCGACGCTACTACTGCCCCGAGGACAACCGCGAGATCCATCCCGAGCACATCATCCGCGGCTATGCGGTGGATGATGACCGCTACGTCACCGTCAGCAGCGATGAACTGGAAGCACTTGAGCCGCGCAAGTCACGCGACATCGACCTGCGGCTGTTCGTCGATGAGGCACAGATCGACCCGATCTACTTCGACCGCCCCTACTTCCTCGTGCCTTCAACCGAGTCGACCAAGGCGTATCGGTTGCTCGCCGAGACGATGCAGCGCATGAAAAAGGCAGGCATCGCCACGTTTGTGATGCGCGATCGCGAGTATCTCGTCGCCATCCTTGCGGAGGACGGTCTGCTGCGGGCGCAGACGATGCGCTTCGAAGACGAGTTGCGTTCACCGGCTGACATCGGACTCGGCGAACGGCAGGAACCCGATCGCAAGCAGGTCGCGGCGGTGGAGCGCGCGATCAAGAAACTTACCAGCCGCTTCGATCCGGCCTACCTCGCCAACGATTACGAGAAGAACCTGCTGCAACTGATCGAAGACAAGTACGAACACCAGCGCGACGTCGTGGAAAGCGAAGTGGCGGCGGAGGAAGCGGGGGAAGTCTCTGTGCAGAACCTCATGGCAGCGCTCGAGGAAAGCATCCGCGCCAGTCGACGGAAACGGAAGTCGGCGTGATGGCGCGGTTGGCGCCAAGGTTCCAAGACGCCAAGGTGGGGAAAATTTGTGAAGATTGGGCCGTGCGGCTTGTAAGCTTGTACGTCACGATCACCGCTTCACTCTTTCCCGCCTAGCCTCTTGGCATCGTGGCGTCTCGGTGACTTGGCGTCTTGACGTCCTGGCGTCCCCCTTCCGTTCATCTTCCGCGATTTCCCCAGCGTTTAACCAGTGATCTCCGACATGGCGGACGGCTTGCGATCGGTTGTAATGGCACTCGCTGGATCTCAGAGCACCGGTTGCGGTCTCCTCCTCCGCGGCCGGTGTTTTTTTCTCGGTATTTTTACCGGAATGAACAGGATTGACGGGATGCTGAATACCGTGGCGAGGTTGGCTCGCTTGCTTCATCTCGCACCGCCTGCGCCTCTCACCGCATCGCTCCTCATCCTGTCCATCCGGTACATCCCGTCTAAAATCCCCCATCCAGGGCGCAAACCTTGCACCAGCCCATGACGTATTCACATCAGGAGGTTGACCGAAACGATGGGATATTTCATGCTTCGGACGGCGAACGGAACCGATGAGCCCCGAGGGGCGGAGCGCATGGCCAAGCGAATCGAATCGTGGCAGATTGTCATCGGCCTGCTCTGGGGATTGAGTCTGGCGGCGGTCGTGATGCTCCTGCTGCAAAGCCGCGTCGCACAGCAACGGGGACTCGGCCCGCAACAGGGAGGGAACAACGCCATCGTCGCGCCCACCGTCACGCAGCGCGGCGAACTCCACGCCGATGAACAGCACATCATTGAACTGTTCCGCGCCGCCAGCCCGTCCACCGTGTACATCACCAGCAACCGGCGTGTGGTGAATCCGTTTGCGCGGCAGGTGACGGAGGTGCCGCGCGGCGCGGGGTCGGGCTTCATCTGGGACGAGCACGGCCACATCGTCACCAACTATCACGTGATCCAGAACGCCACGAGTGCCGATGTGGTGTTGCACGACCATTCGACGCATCGCGCCGAGCTTGTGGGGGTGTCGCCCAACCATGATCTGGCGGTGCTGCGCATCAAGGTGGACAACGGCACGCGGTTGCAGCCGTTACCGCTGGGCACGAGTCACGATCTGCAGGTGGGGCAGAAGGTGCTCGCCATCGGCAACCCGTTCGGCCTGGACCAGACGCTGACCACAGGTGTCGTCTCATCGCTCAACCGTCGCATCATGGGCGTGGGCGGCCGGCCGATCGAGGATGTCATTCAGACGGATGCCGCGATCAACCCGGGCAACTCGGGCGGGCCGCTGCTGGACAGCGCGGGCCGACTCATCGGCATCAACACCGCGATCCTCAGCCCCTCGGGCGCCTACGCCGGACTCGGTTTCGCCGTCCCCGTCGACACCGTGGTGCGCGTCGTGCCGCAGCTCATCGCGCACGGCGAATACACCCAGCCCACGCTCGGCGTCGGCATCAACGACGCCTTCAGCCAGCGCATTCTCGCACGCGTGGGCGCGCAGGGTGTTCTGGTGCTCAGCGTGGAGGAAGGGTCCCCTGCCGCCCGCGCGGGGCTGCGCGCCACCACCGTCGCTCCCGATGGCTCCGTCAGCGTCGGCGACATCATCCAGAAAATCGACGACCGACAGGTGAAAAACGCCTTCGACCTGCTCAACGCCCTGGACCACTACCAGACCGGCGACACCATCACCCTTACCTACCTGCGCAACGGCAAAACCCAAACCGTACAGATCAAACTCGAATAACCGAAGCCCATCCACCAAGCGGGTGGGGCACATCTAAATCACCGAATCGCGTGTCGGCACGTTGTGCGCCGGGGCGGTGTTCAACTGCACCAGTCGCTGCGCCTGCACGCGCTGCGCTTCATCCGCATCGGCGACGACGTCGCTGTGGCACGCCGCCTTCTGGCCCTTGTGCGCGAGCTTGTGGATTACCTCCGGCGGGAGCACGCCGCGCTTCTCCAGAATCTCACGCTGTTCGGGCGTCAACGCCGCGGACCGCTTCGCCTTCTCCCACTGATACGCCTCATCCTTGCCGCTGGCGAACTCGGTGATCTCCTTGCTGATGCGCACCGAGCACCAGTCGTGGCCGCACATCGCGCAGAAGTCGGTGTCGACGTCCAGATCCTCATCGTGAAACGCGCGGGCGGTGTCGGGGTCGAACGACAACTCGAAATGCTTTTCCCAGTTGAGTGCCGCGCGGGCCTTGGTCAGTTCATCATCGCGGTCGCGCGCCCCGGGAATGCCCAGCGCCACATCCGCGGCATGCGCGGCGATCTTGTAGGCGATGCACCCCTGCTTCACATCCTCACGCTTGGGCAGCCCCAGGTGTTCCTTCGGCGTCACGTAGCACAACATGCTCGCACCGTGATACGCCGCCGCCGTCGCACCGATCGCGCTGGTGATGTGGTCGTACCCCGGGAAGATGTCCGTCACCAGCGGGCCCAGCACATAAAACGGCGCGCCGTGACACAGCGCCCGCTGCAGCTTCATATTGAACTCGATCTGATCGAACGGCACGTGACCCGGGCCTTCGATCATTACCTGCACACCCTTGCGCCAGGCGCGCTCGGTGAGCTCGCCCAACGTTTCGAGTTCCCGCAGTTGCGCCTCATCGGTCGCATCGGCAAGTCCGCCGGGCCGCAGCCCATCGCCAATGGAAAAGCTCACGTCATACCGGCGCATCATATCGCAGATGTCATCCCACAGGTCGTACATCGGGTTTTCCGCGTTGTGGACGAGCATCCACTTGGCGAGCAGCGACCCGCCACGGCTGACGATGCCGATGAGCCGGTTCTTGATGTACTTGAGGTGGCCGCGTCGCACACCGGCGTGAATCGTGAAGTAGTCGACCCCCTGCTTCGCCTGATGTTCGAGCGTTTCGAGGATGATCTCGGCGGAGAGGTCTTCGATCTTTCGGCCGATGATCATGGAGTAGATGGGCACCGTGCCGATCGGCGCGGTGGAGTTGCGGATGATGGCATCGCGGGTGGCGTCCAGGTCGCCGCCGGTCGACAGGTCCATGATCGTGTCCGCGCCCCAGCGCAGTGCCCAGCGCAGCTTCTCCACCTCTTCATCGGTGGAGGAACTCACCGGCGAAGCACCCATGTTGGCGTTGATCTTCGTGTGCGATGCCCGGCCGATCGCCATCGCATCCAACTGATACCCCAGGTGCACCTTGTTCGCCGGGATGATCATGCGTCCGGCGGCGACCTCATCGCGCACCTGCTCGGGGGTGAGGTGGCCCTCGCGTTCGGCCACACGCTTCATTTCGTGCGTCACGATGCCCAGCCGCGCATGTTCAAGTTGCGTGATCGGTTCGAACCCTTCGGGCGCAAGCACGTGCCGCACCGCGCCATCGGCCTGCTTGAACGTCACCGCGTTCGACCAGGAATCCGGCGCGCGGTCGCCCAACACCGTGTCCCAGTCATCGGGCAGGAAGTCCCAGGCCGTCTTGTCGCTGGGGGCGGGCATGCCCGGCGTGTCGGGCGAGGCGAACGTCCACGGCGTACCGATGCGCGGCGGCAGAGCGAAGCTTGGCGGGCTCGTCCCCTGACGGTGCGTCGAGGGGCTCTGGCCCAGCGGGGGCAACTGCCAGGTGCGGTCAGCCGATGCGTCGGGTCGCGAAATCATCCGTCTTCTCCTTGGCCCGGGACGTACGGAGAGCGACGGTCGAACCATGCCGAAATGAACAGCGATGCCAGACCATTCGCCTTCCCTACGCCGGTACAAACCGGATCAGGTTCCAAGGGTGTTTCTCAGCCACACCGCAATCCCGCGGCGGGCACCCCTGGCGAACGCGTATCAGCATAGCCGAACGTCCCGGAACATGACAGTGCCGCACGCCAAACAACGTCAAGAGGTGCGCCAACCACGTCAACGGCGGGGGCGAACCACGCGTGGTGCCGCCCTACCGCTCGACCGGCTGCAGCAGTTGCTTCGCCTCGATGCGCGTGCCGTCCGGTTGGACCAGCGTGGCGTAGAAGGTGGTCACCCGGCGCGAGGGGGCGACGTTGTCCATCTTGAGGCGAAAGAGATAAGCCCGGGTGATGCGGTCGTAATACAGCCGCTGCTCATCCAGCAGCATCATGGGCACATCCCAGGCGTAAAGACGCTGCGCCACCATGCCATCACGGCGGTGGTCGCCGGCATAAAGCTCAAAGTGCCAGTTGCCCACGCCCTTGATCGAATCGCCCATTTCATCGAGCAGTTCAATGCGGGCTTCGAGCACCGCGGCACCTTCCTCGCGCACGAACCGCGTCGAGGGATAGACGCGTGCCCGCACTGGCGCAGCCACCCAGTGGTACGGCGTGTCCGGGGAACCGACGTTCGCCCCGGTTTTGCCGCCGGGCGTTCGCGTGGCGCTGTCGGATGCGCAGGCCGACAGCATCGCCGCCGCCAGCATCACCGAACCCCACCGCCAACGCTTTGCCGCGCCTCTATGCATCATGGTGCGAGCATAGGCGGCCGCCCGCCCCAGTTCAAGATGCATCATCGCTCCGATCCCGACCGTCCGCCGACACGTTCGCCCGATCAATCGAAGCCTCGGCATGCACGTAACCCAGAGCGCTGAGCGCCAAAACCAGAAGCGCGCCGACCGATCGACTCGCCTCCACGATCATCGATTCATGCTCCGGCCAAACCAACACCAGCAGCGCCGCCAACTGTGCCACGAAACTCAACAGAAATTTGCGACTCGTCCAGGGATGTTTCATGTTCAATCTCCAGTGGGAGGGAGGAGGGTGTGTGGTGAGTGGTGGAGTGGTGGAGTAATGACGTGCTTCGCTACCACTAACCACAACCGCTAACCACTAAACCAACCACTCACGGCAGCAACTGTGCGATCAACCGTTCCACCTGCGCCAGAATCACCAGGGCGTGATTGATCGTGCGTTCGTCCAGGTCGGCCTGTCGCATGGCGGCTTTGAACTGCTCATCGTCGCGCAATCGCGTCACAGCCACCTCCACCAGCCGGGTGCGGTCGATCGCCTCGGCAAGATGCGGGTGTTCCTGTGCCCATTGCGTCCACCGCCCTTCCACACGTGCCGCCACCAGGTCGCGCAGCATCTGCGTCTTCATCGTGTCGTCTCCTTCATAGGTTGTCCCTGCAGCAACCATCGCCACACGTTGCCGCCGACCGACTGCTCCAGCAGCGCATCCTGTCGTTCGAGCAGCCACAGCGCCCGACCCACCGCTTCATCCGCGGTTCGCAGGTTGTCCGCCCTTCGCAACCGCGCTTCACGCAGCGCTGCTTCATGCCGCATCAGTTCCTCACGTGCTGCTGTGTACACCACCACCGCATCGCGCACCCACGCGGTATCGAGCGTTTCACGCGCTTGCAGATCCTTTTCAAACGCCGTGGCGAGCATGCGCCGATCCGCCTCCACCTGTTCCAGATCGCGGACCAGGTCCGCCTCCTGCCATGTCGCCTCCTCGCGCACAGCACGCTGCGCCACGTGCAGCAGCGGCGCCACCGATGGCGGCGTTGCGCAACCGCCCACCGCAAGCACCACCGCCCACATCCAATTCACCCGCCACGTTCTACGCCGCCTTTCGCTGCATCTCATCATTCACCCTTTCAAGCAGTCGACTCAGTTGCTGTTGCGTCTGATCGAACCGTTCGATCGCCTGCGTGTTGCGTCGCACGAGTTTGACGAGCAGCCGCAGCGGCTCGCGCTGCCGCATGAGTTGTTCGTGCGTTTCGCTGAGCTGCTGTTCGCGCAGACGCGACATGCGTCGCTCCCACACCCACAGCACACCCATGAGTCCCGCGACGCCGAACTGCGCCGCCATCTGTGCCATCTCGCCCAACATGCGGTCGCTCCTGTTGCGTGGGGTTGGTACGGATCACTGCGCCAGTTGCACGTAATGGATGCGATAGTGACATCGCCACGATCCATTGATGATTCGCACCGGATCGGTCTGGAACGCAAGCATGACGACATCGTCCAGCAGTTCGCCGCGCGGGTCACACAGTTCGTGCGGTCGACCGTCGAGTTGCTCGGTAATGGCGGTGATGCGTTCGCGCAGCTCGCGCGGCGTATCGGCGCGCAGCTCACCGGTCTGCACGATGGCGCGGCCTGCCGGTCCGGCTGGATCCAGCTGCACACACGCGCCGACACCCGGTTGAGCGTGCAGCACGTGTCGCAGCGACACGCCGCCGATGTGCAACCGGTGCGGTCCGCTGGTGAAAAGTTCCTTGCGATTGAACATCATCATGGCATCTCTCGTGTGGCTGTGGTCGCGTGAACGGGGTTGTGCGACCGTTCACCCGCGGCGCAGTCGCATCACCCCAAGGTGTCGTCGCACATCCGGCAGGCCGTCGCCGTCCAGATCGATCAGCACGGTGCTGGCGGCACAGGCGGCGCGAAAGCGACGGCGGTACTCCGTTGCCTTGGTGAGCGCGTGGGCGTTGTCGCTTTGCAGCGTGAACGCGGCCGAGTAAATCCGTTCCAGCGTTGCCAGTGTTTCCAGCCGTCGCATCACATCGGTGGACACCACCGCGCTGTCGTCGAGTGCACCGGTGGGCTGGCGTGCATCGCCACCAAGCAAGCGCATCAGCATCCCGTGCACGAGCGCGATCTGCGGCGAGAACGTGCGCACGGTCAATTCAAGGTCACTGCCATCCGTGCCGGGGATGGGAGCATCGGTGAGATCGCTTCGCAGCAGCGAAACGGTGAGCGTGTTGGCATCGATGCGTTCGACCACTTCGTGGGGCATGTCGTCGACAAGGACGACGCTGCCCGCATCGATCTGCGCAGCCGTGAAATCCGCGTTGGCGCTTGTCAGCATGGTGCCCGCCAGCGTGCCGTCGCTGACGGTGAGCCGGTGATGCGCGACAAGCGGCGCTTCGCTGAAGAGGTTGGGTTCCAGGTTGATCAGGTCGCGATCGTTGCAGAAGCGCATGACAGGTCCTCGTGAGGCTTGGCGTGGATTTCTGAAGCGGCTGCGCAGCGGGGGACTGCGCAGCCGGGTGGGCGGGTCGCCGCGTGGCGTGGCGCGGCTGGGAGAGATGCGAGGCGCGTTGCCCAGGCGCGACCCGTGAGGTGGGCGTGGTCAGGTGATGGCGAGGCCGCGGATCAGGCCGTGCGCGTTTTCATTGCGCAGCTCGAGCGTGTACTCGCCGATGATCTGTCCCATCTCGCTGTCGCCGGTCGCGCCGAGCTTTTTGAAGTGGAAGCTTCGGCCGGCGAGCGGCAGCACATCGATGCGTGAGCTGTCCAGCAGCAGAACGGCGTCGGCGGGCACCCAGCGGCTGAGCACCACGCGGCAGACGCCGAAGTCCGATTCGTACACACTGACCAGGTCGCGGAAGCGCGTGTCGCGGCTGCCGTATCCACGGTTGGACGTGATGAAGCCGTTGATGCGCCGCTTCTGCATGCCGTTGACGACGATCGTGTCGATCGTGCCGGAGGACTGCTCCCAGATGAAGCGCATGGCGGCATTGATCTGCTCTTCGGTGAGTTGATCGTCATCGTCGCCCGCGCCTTCGGGGAAGCCGTTGTCGCCGTTGACGAACACGTTGGTGCTGAGGGACGGGATGATGCCTCGCAGCGTGCGTCGAACGTTGGCGGTGCCCTCGGGGTTGACCGCGGGCGCCACGCCGTTGATCACGCAGTTCTCCAAATCGCGCAGCAGTTCGCGCAGGCGTTCCTGCTTCTGGTAGTCCAGTTCATCCGCCAGCGCGATCTGTCGGGCCGCCAGGTGCGAGCCGGAGACGTTGACGCTGGCGGTGAAGATTTGCGTGTAGTTGGCCTTGCGCGATCGGTTGGTGAATCGGGCGGTGGGGGCATCGTCGCCTTCGAGCGCGGCGTTGCCGAGGATGTGGATGACATCGCCGGTGGTGATCGCCTCGGGCGTCGTTCCCCCGTAGCCGCGCACCACGGTGAGCGTCGTGTCGTTGATGTTGGTGACGAGCATGACCTCGGCGGCGTTCTCGACGCGGATCTGATCGCCGATGCGGAACCGATCGGGATTGGCCACATCGAAGGTGGTGTCGCTGGTGGGCGTGCCGATGGACGGATCGTCGATGGCGTCGGTGTTGGGCAAAAGCTCGTCTTCGAGCCACTCGTGGACGGTGGCGTGCGCGGCCCGCTGGGGATCGCCCAAATGATCGAGCAGCGGCGTTTCGAAGGGGCTGACCAGACCGATGATGTCGCCGACGTCTTCGACAAGTTCGGGGAGCGAGGCGCCGGCGGAGTAGGTGGCTTTTCCAGTAAAGGGCATGACAGGTCCTTTCAAATTCGGGTTGCGGGTTTCGGAAATGACGAACGGTTTTGGGAACGTGCGGGGTTAGGTCAGCGCTGCCGTTTCATGCGCAGGTAGCGCAGCAGGTCGCGGCGGTTGCCGGTGGCGAGTGCCTGTTGGGCGGCGGCCTGGGTTGGGGGCGGGGCATCATCACTGCGGGCGGGCATCGCCGATGCACCGGCTGCGGATTGACGACGGAAGAGGTACGGCTTGTCGCGACGCAGATCGTCCACGGCACGCTGCAGGTCGGGCTCATCCATCGTCGCCACGGCCGTTTCGGTGAGCAGCCGCGCCACTTCGATGTCGACCGCATCGGACTCGGCGAGCAGCGCATCGATGCGCTGCCGTCGCTCCAACGCGGTGATCGTCTGCTGCGCTTCGGCGAGTGCGGCCTGGGTGGTGGCGAGTTCATCGCGGAGAGTCTGAACGTCGTCGGGTTGAGGGGTTGGGTCGGGCATCGGAATTCCTTTCAAATGCGGGACAAGTCACGTGGATCGCTGAAGCGATGACTGAGCGGGAGGGTTATGCTTCCTGCGTGTAGCCCAGTTCGTTGAGGACCTGGCGTCGTGGGACGCCGATCTCGAGTTTGAGTTGGGCATCGCGCAATCGTTGGGAGGTGTTCTCGGGCAGCGGGTTGGGCCAGTCGATGCGAACGTGGCGTTCATCGGGAGTGTTGGGCAGCACGCGCGTGTGGTTGGCGGCGTGGAGGATGAGCTGGCACATGCGTTCGATGCCGGTGCCGTAGGTCACGCGTTTCTTTTCGGTGCGGGCGAGCAGGCCGAGCATGGTCATGCGCAGCGCGTTCTCGCTGGTGAGGTTTCCGACCTTTCCCTGCAGCATGCCGGCGGCGACGGGGGTGACGCTGCTGGTTTTGTCCATGGCCTGCCGAATTTCGTTGATGTGGGCGTCTTCGGAGGGGTTGGCGCCGTCGCCGCCGAACTCCTGGATCGATGCATCGGGGTTGTCGGTGGCCCACATCTGTCCCGGGCCGACGGGTCGCTCGGTGAAGTGCTCGATGCCTTTGCCCAGATACATGCGAAACGCCTGGAACGTGACGCGGTTGGCGCGGTCGCTCAAGCGGGTATTCAACTCATCCTGCAAAGCGATGAGCGGCTCGACCTCGCTGAGGCCTTCGTAGGTGAAGGGCTGGGGCAGGTTCTGGATGTGAACAACGGGAACAACACCCAGCGCATTGACGCGTTGATCGATGAGGCGGCGCGATGCATCGGCGGCAACGTCGCTTTCATACAGCGTGCATGTGTCGGCGGTCCACACTTCGGTGCAGTCGACGGCGGCGCGACGCACGGCAGCAGGGCGGCCGAGCATCCGCTGCCGCAGACGATGCAGCATGGTGGCGTCGTCACCCACGGCGTTGAGCTGACGACGGTAGTGCAGCACGTAGCCATCGAGCCTGCGGTAATCGCTGGAACAGAGGATGGGCACCGCACGCGGCGCTTCAATGGTTTCCAGAACGAAGCGGTCGGCGTAAGCAAGCGGGTCGGCGGGCGGTGTGATGCGCTGAAGATTGCAGCGCAGCAGCACATCGACGAAGCCATACACCGATCCGAGCAGCGCGAGGTTCTGGTAGAAGCCGATCGCGCCGTTGAGATTGAAGACGCGATGAAGGAAGCGGTCGATGAGGGCGGCCCGGTTCGGATCGGGGGCGAGGCTTTGCAGGACGGGCGGCCTGCCGAACATGAAGTCGACCAGTGCGTGGATACGCCAGGCGATGTCGTTCTCGATAACGATCTCGCGTTCGACCTCGTCACCAACGGCGGGGCGCGGCTGAGGCTTGCGCAGTCGCTGAGGCAGGCCCTCTTCCTGAGCGAGTCGATAGCGTCGGCCCAGTTCGCCGCGATGGTCGGCCCGTTCGGTCATGGGGTTGCGGTAGTAGTTCCACAGCCGGTGGAGTCGGGGGACGGTGGTGTGCCGGTGCTCATTGAGCAGGAGGTCGAGGAAGGCTTCGCTGAGGTGGGAGGCGGCATCCACCCTGCCCGGGTCGGCGGCGGAGGCGGTGGGGAACGAGGCGATCATGGGCGATGCTCCTTAAGGCAGTGGGTCTACTCTGGGGCGTCGTCCCGGCTCTGTGCGCACAGTTGGGACGGGTGGATGGCGTAACCGGTTGGTGGGCGGGGAGAAACGCGGCGTGGTGGCAGACCATTTTTTTGTTAGGTTAATATTTGGATTGTGCGCACATTCCTGCGCGAAGGTGGATGCGGGAGATGGCCTGTCGCAGACGGCGCGACATCCGCTGCGTGAGTGGCTGGCGAGCGTCACGGAGGTGCTTCGGCGGGCTTTTGGCGGATCGGGTGCACCGAACGCGTTTGCGTGGAAGAATGGCTGACTATTAAAATGGCACCCATGACCCGAGCTGAGCAGGAATTAGACATTCTCCAGCAGATCAGCCAGATTCTTGGCGATGCATTGGAGCTGAGCGAGGTGTTTCAGCGTGCCATGCTGCTGCTCTCGGAGCGGCTGGGCTTTCAGCGCGCGTCGCTGGTGTTGTGGGATGAGTCGTCGGAGCAGTACCGGATCGTGGCGGCGGTGGGTTTGAGCCGGGAGGAAATCGCCCGGGGCCGGTACGCGCTGGGCGAGGGGGTGACGGGCAAGGTGCTCGCGACGGGGCAGCCACAGGTGGTGGCGGATGTGCGCAAGCACCCGGAGTTTCTCAACCGGACGCGCAGCCGACCGCTGGAAGGCACGTCCACGACGACGGCGAGCGAGCCGATCAGCTTCATCGGCGTGCCGGTGAAGGACGGCGAGCGGTACGTCGGCGCGATCACCGTCGACAAGCCTTACGCCGATGAGCAGACACTCTCGGCGGACACGCGGCTGCTGTCGATCATCGCCGGCTCCATCGCACAGACCATCCGCATCCACCACCTCATTCAGGTGGAAAAGGACCAGTGGCTGGCGGAGAACGAGCAGCTCAAGGACAACCTGCGGAACAAGTACCGCTTCGACAACATCATCGGCTCCAGCCAGGCGATGTTGGATGTGCTGGGGACGATTGGTCAGGTGGCGTCGAGCCGTGCGACGGTGCTGCTGTTGGGCGAGACGGGTTGCGGCAAGGAGTTGATGACCAAAGCGATCCACTACAACTCGCCGCGACGGGACAAGCCGCTGATCCGGGTGAACTGCGGGGCGCTTTCGCCGCAGCTGCTCGAATCGGAGTTGTTCGGGCATGTGAAAGGCGCGTTTACAGGTGCGGTGAAGGACAAGGTGGGCCGCTTCGAGGCGGCAGATGGGGGCACGCTCTTTCTCGATGAGATCGGCACGCTGGATCCGCAGTTGCAGGTGAAGCTGCTGCGTGTGCTGCAGGAGCGGGAACTGGAACGGGTGGGCGATCACCGGACCGTGCGGGTGGATGTGCGGGTGATTGCGGCGACGAACCTGGATCTGGAAGAGGAGGTTCGCCGCAAGACGTTTCGCGAGGATCTGTTTTACCGATTGAACGTGGTGACGATTAACCTGCCGCCGCTGCGAAATCGCCGGGAGGACATTCCGCAGTTGATCGATCATTTTCTGGATCGGTACAACCGCGAGAATCAGCGGAAGCTTCGCAAGATCAGTCGGGATGTGCTGAACACGCTGCTGCGTTATCCCTGGCCGGGCAACGTGCGCGAGCTGGAGAACGCGGTGGAGCGTGCGGTGGTGCTGAGCAGCGGCGAGGAGTTCACGGAGGACCTGCTGCCGTTGCAGATTCGGTTGTTCGGCCAACAGGTGCGCGGGCACCAGTCGGACGAGTCGATCGAGGCGCTGGCAAGCCGCATCGCCCGCCACGCGGTGCGGCAGTACCAGATGCAGGAGGGGCAGGTGTACGACATGGTGATCGGCGAGATCGAACGCCAACTGCTGCGCGAGGCGATGGAGCTGAACGACAACGTCAAAACGCGTACCGCGGATTTTCTGGGGATCAACCGGAACACGCTGAACAAGAAGGTGAAGGATTATGGGCTGGAGGGGGAGTGAGGGCGAGCCTATTCCGCTCCCCCTCGCTGAAGCGAGGGGGCCTCGAATCTGAGGCACGCCCACTTTAGTGGGCGTGGGGTGGGCGTGAGACGGGGCGTGGATTTGTTTTGCGGCGTGGGGGTGCTAGGCTCTACCTGATGGATTCAACGCGATCGGCTTCGCCTGCTGCGGGGCCTTCCAATTGGCAGCTCATTCGACGGATGCTCGCGCTGACCTGGCGTTATCGGCTGGGGTGCGTGCGCGTGCTGTTGCTGCAGATCGCGATGCTGGCGTTCAGCCTCGGCGGGTTGGGGGTGACGGGGCTGACGATCGACGCCATCCGTCACCGCGCGCAACCCGATGCGCCGGAGCCGATGTATAAGTTCGGCCTGCGTCCGCCGGAGGAATGGTCGAGCATCAAGCTGGTGGCGATTCTGTCGCTGACGGTGCTGGGGTTGGCGGCGGTGTACGCGGTGATTCGCTACATCGAAACGCTCTTCCGCGCCACGCTGGTGCAGAAGGTGGTCGTCGACCTGCGTTCCGCTGTTTATGACAAGCTGCAACGGCTGAGCTTTCGCTTCTTCGACAGCAACGATTCGGGATCGATCATCAACCGCGTGACCACGGATGTGCAGTCGGTGCGCATGTTCGTGGAAGGCGTGATCGTGGAAGTGCTGGCGCTGGTCGTGTCGCTGAGCTTTTATCTGGGGTATATGTTGAGCATCCATGTGCCGTTGACGCTGGCATGTCTGGCGACGACGCCGGTGCTCTGGGTGCTGACGGTGATGTTTTCGCGGAAGGTGCGGCCGGCGTATCGGCGCAACCGCGAGCTGCACGATCGGATGATCGGCACGCTGTCAGAAAACCTGCAGGGCGTGCACGTGGTGAAGGGGTTCGGCAGGCAGGCGGAACAGATCGCGCGGTTTCATGCGAACAACGAAGCGGTGCAGACACAGCAGCGATCGATTTTTCGCCGGGTGGCGACGTTTGTGCCTTCGGTGGAACTGCTGACGCACACGAACCTGGTGGTGCTGCTGGGCTTCGGCGGGTACCTGGTGATTCAGCGGCAGATCGAATTGGGGCAGGGGCTGGTGGTGTTCGCGGCGATTCTGCGGGCGTGGTCAACGAACGTGCAGAGCGTGGCGAACATCGCCAACAGCGTGCAGCGGAGTTTGACGGGCGCGCAGCGCGTGTTCGCGGTGCTGGATGAACCGGTGGAGGTGCGCAGTCCCGAATCACCAAAACGTTTGGGCGTGGCGCGGGGCGCCGTGACGTTCGAGGGGGTGACGTTCGGTTACGATTCGGCCGAGCCGGTGCTTCACGATATTGCGCTGGATGTTCCGCCGGGACAATGCATCGCGGTGTTGGGCGCAACCGGCGCGGGTAAGAGCACGCTGTTGTCGCTCATTCCGCGGTTCTACGATCCGCAGCAGGGACGGGTGCTGGTCGATGGCGTGGATGTACGTGAACTGGATCTGGACGACCTGCGGCGCAACGTGGGCATCGTGTTTCAGGAAAGCTTCCTGTTCAGCACCACCGTGGCGGCGAACATCGCGTTCGGCAACCCCGACGCCTCTCAGGAACAGATCGAACAGGCGGCTCACATCGCCTGCGCCCACGACTTCATCAGCGAGTTGCCGCACGGCTACGACACGATCATCGGCGAAAACGGCGTGGACCTGTCCGGCGGACAACGGCAGCGACTGGCGATCGCGCGGGCGATCCTGCTGCAACCTTCCATTCTGTTGCTGGACGATCCGACGGCCGCGGTGGATGCGGACACGGAGCATCAGATTCTCGCGGCGATGGACAGCGCGATGGAGGGTCGCACGACATTCGTGATCGCGCATCGGTTGAGCACGCTGCGTCGGGCGGACCGGGTGATTGTGCTGAAGCGCGGGCGGATCGTGCAAAGCGGAACGCATGCGGAACTGATGGCACGTAGTGGGCATTATCGGGATGTGGCGCTGCTGCAGATCGCCGACAGCAAGACGGCGGAGCTGCTCGAAGCATTGCCGGAGGAGCAGGAGGAAATAATCGCGGCGGAACTGGACGTGACGCTGGACGCCGACTCGGGAGACACCGCCGCGCCATGACGACGCAACTGCAACAACCCAACGCCTCGGCCGACGGCGTCGTCGGACAGCGCGGTCGTGCGGCACTGACAACGGTGCGGCGTGATACACGTGAACCAGCGCAGCGACCGCTCGATCTGAAGCTCATCGCCCGGCTGATGGGTTTCACCCGGCCTTATGCCCGCAAACGCAACTGGCTGCTCTTTTGCGTGGTGGTGCGCGCGATTCAATTCCCCGCGATCATGTGGCTGTTCACCGTGCTCATCACCGGGCCGATCACCACGGGCAACGTGTCGCAACTGGTGTGGGGCAGCGTCGCGTTTTTCCTGTTGTCGCTGGCGACGGCGATCAACTTCCACTTCCGCCATCGGCTGGCAAACGAACTGGGCGAGGCGGTGGTGCACGATTTACGCAATCGGCTGTTTGAACATCTGCAGGCGCTGTCGATGCGGTACTTCGACCGCACGAAACGCGGCTGGATCATCGCGCGCGTCAACTCGGACGTGGAAGCGGTGCGCACCGGCGTGCAGGATGTGCTTTTCGTGTCGATCGTGCAGTTCGGTCAGATGGTGATCGCCGGGGCGGTGATGCTGTGGTACGACTGGTTGCTGTTCAGTCTGGTGTTGGCGATCGCCCCGGTGATTCACGTGATCGTACGGTATTTCCGCAGGCGGTTGAGCCAGGCATGGCGCGATGTGCAGGAAAGCTTCAGTCGGGTGACGGCAACGCTGGCGGAATCGGTGAGCGGTATTCGGGTGACGCAGGGATTCGTGCGACAGGATGTGAACGCGGCGCTCTTTTCCGATCTGGTGACCGACCACGCCAACTATCACATGCGGGCGCAGAAGATGGCGGGCCAGTTCCTGCCGCTGCTGGAGTTCAACAGTCAGGTGTTCACCGCCACGCTGCTGTTTCTCGGCGGGTATCTGGCGCTCACGCCCGATGCACCGTTCCACGCGAATACAGACGTCGGGAACATCATCATGTTCCTCTTCATGTCAAACCTCTTTTTCTCGCCGATCAACGTGATCGGTCGGCAGTACAACACGGCGTTGACGGCGATGGCGGGTGCGGAGCGTGTGTTTGCGATGCTGGACACGCAGCCGGATTTCGTCGATCCGCCCGATGCGGTGGAGCTGCCGCCGATTCAGGGGCGTGTGGAACTGCGCAACCTCACGTTCGGGTACAACCCCGATACGCCGGTGCTGCACGACATCAACTTTGTTGCGCAACCCGGCGAGCTGATCGCGCTGGTCGGCCACACGGGAAGCGGCAAGAGTTCGATCATCAACCTCATCGCGCGGTTTTACCTGCCCACGAAGGGTGAGCTGCTGATCGACGGTTACGACACACGCAAGGTGACAGGTAAGTCGCTCAACCGGCAAATGGGCATCGTGCTGCAGCAAAACTTCCTGTTCACGGGCACCGTGATGGACAACATCCGTGTGGGGCGGCCTGAGGCGAGCGACGAGGAAGTGATCGCGGCGGCACGCAAGCTGGATGTGCTCGACCTCATCGAGGCGATGCCCAACGGTTTCGACACGGTGGTGGGCGAGCGCGGCAATAACCTGTCATTGGGGCAGCGGCAGATCGTCTGCTTCACCCGTGCGATGCTGGCCGACCCGCGAATCATGATTCTGGACGAGGCGACGAGCAGCGTGGACTCGATGACGGAGGCACGGATTCAAAAAGCACTCGAAGCGCTACTGCAGGGCAGAACGAGTTTTGTTGTGGCGCACCGGCTTTCGACGATCCGTCATGCGGACCAGGTGCTGGTGCTGGACCACGGCCGCATCGTCGAGCGGGGCCGACACACGGAGCTGCTCACGCAAGGCGGCGTCTACGCCAACATGTACCGCCAGTTCGTCCGAACGACGGAGATGT
>CAZEFM010000041.1:23171-30549 GCA_964511575.1 uncultured Phycisphaeraceae bacterium
TGGACCAACCTTTGCGCCATCGATGAAGTGCCGCCTGCGGATCAGGGGGGGAAGTATCTCGTTTTGAACGGGTACATTCTGGCGGTGTGGCGGCTGGCAGATGGCGGTGTGCGGGTAATGGATGATCGCTGCCCGCATGCCGGGGGGAGTTTGTCGGCTGGACACATCGACGATGAACTGGGGTGTGTCATGTGTCCGTGGCACGCCTGGCCCTTTGACCCGGACACCGGCGCGTGCCCGGACAACCCCGCCTTTGCCGTGCGCACCTACGAAGCGAAGGTGGAAGACGGCCGGGTGTGGGCGAAGCTGGATTGATGCGCCTCCGTCACGGGACGTTGCGCAGCACATCCGCGACTTCAACAAACACCTGCCGCTGCGTTTCGACGAGCCAGGCGTCGATCCGATGTTCATGATCGCGCAGGATCGCCTGTGCCGAGGCGTAACGATCGGCGTCGAGCGACAATTCATCCAGAACCGTTCGGCTGTGCAGCAACGCATTGGCGAACCCGCCACCGATGTAGATGCCGTTCGCCACCAGCGTATCGAAGCGCAGGTTACGTACGTGCTGCGTCAGTTCATCGGCCGTGATGCGTTGATCGGCATCATGGTCGGCGGCGACAAGCGCGATCATGCGTTCGGGCAGCCGTGCCGTATCGATGACCGCGTCATCATCCGTCGCATGGATTCGCATCAGCCGTTGCACGACATCAGCCACGGGGTCGGCCTGCTTCTTCTTGTCCTTGCCACGGTAGCCGAAGCCCGCAGAAGTCTGCTCCATGGCGTGTACCAACCGCCTGCGTTCCTCACCAGCAATGGCACCATCGCCATCCGTATCGAACGCCCACACCGCTTCGCGTGCCATCGTTCGTTGTTGTTCAACGTCGCCGGGTGCATCGAATGTTTCTTCAGCAAAGCGGATAACCGCAAGCTGATAACGTTCGAATACATCATCACCCAACACGGCACGCAGTTGACCCGCCGCCTGCCTGTTGGCGTCACGAATGCGCTCCGCTGCTGTGGACTTGTGCTTCCGCACGATCACGCGGATGGCGGGGTCCTGTTCTGGCGATGCGGCAAAGCGCATCATCACGCGGTCGATGAGCACCTCGAGGCGGCCGCCATCGTCCAGACGCACCAGCCGCACCAGCAGTTCTCCACGCCGACGCTCCGTCTCATCCACGCTACCGTCGCCGTTCATGTCGTAGAAAGCGTCCATTGATGCGCCATCCGCCGCACGACGCGGCTCCGCCACACGACGTCCGATGAAGACCGGCTGCAGCGACAAACGATCCGTGGCGACCATGACCTCCACCACGACCGCCAACTCCTCTCTCCCCAGCGCCCCATCGCCGTTCACATCGAGCGAATCGAGCCACGCGTCCACTTCGCCCACCCGCAGCCCAATGCCACGCGCCACCCGTTCCGCTGGTGAGAACGCTTCGGCCGTGCTTTCCATCGGTGTCACCGTCGGATCGGTTGTGCGCGATGTGGTCGCGCTCGGCAACACATCAACGACCCGGTCGATCTCTCCTTCGCCCGCGTTGCGCCACGGGTCGGCAAATCGCGGGTTGGTCAGAAATCGCTCGTCCGTCAGCGTATGAAGAAACGCGATGATCGCCTGCTTGTCCTCAGCGCTGTAAGTGAAACGACTGGCGGGCTCGATGCCGGGCATCGTGGCGTAATGGTCCACCACCTCTTCAAGCGTGGCGAAGCGACCATCGTGCATGTAAGGCCCCGTCACTTCAACATTGCGCAACGACGGAGCGCGAAACACCCCCATATCCGCACGGGCCAGCGTTACATCCCCCCGCCCACCGTCCCTCGCCAAACGATCCGCATCCACACGATTGTTCAGCGACCGGAACATGCCAAAGAAGTTCACCATCCGGGTTTCGCCCGTGTGATGGCACAGATGACAACGCTCCATGAACAGCGCCTTGCCGCGATTTTCCAGCGCGGTAAAGTTGGCAAAGTCCTCGTCCATCGACTGCGTCTGTGCCGCACCGATGTCGTAACGCGACTCCACCGACACAAGCGTGCGCACAAACTGTCCGATCGCATCGACGATGCGCTTCTCCGTCACCTCTGCCGACCCAAAGGCAGCGGCGAACATCGCATCGTACCCCGGTGCCGCGGCAACCGTGCGCACCAGGCGCTGCGGCGTCAGCCCCATCTCCACCTCGCTGTACAGCGCGTTGCGCACCGCGTCTTCGATCTGTTCGGCTCGCTCATCCCACAGAAAGCCGCCGATCACATAACGCAGATTGACCAGGCTCATCGCGTTGCGCTCGATCATCGCGCCGGCATGTCCCAGGCTCACCGGCCGAGCATCGGCAAACCCACGTTCCTGCTGATGACAGCTGGCGCACGACGTTGTCCCCGAAAGCGACAGCCGCGTGTCGTAAAACAGCGCGCGTCCCAGTTCCGCGCCAGCCTCAGTGATCGGGTTGTCAGCCGGGGTGTTGTCGAACGCCTGCCATACCCGCGCATCAAGATGCGCAGCACGCAACGCATCCTCCCCGTGCGTGCCATTGTTCTCCGCATGCACGAACACCACCGACGCCGTCGTCACCCACAGCATCGCCGCAACACGCCATCCTCTCATCCCATCAGCCATCGTATTCATCCTGCCGAACAACTCAGTGGAAGGTGATCCCCGGCCAATCGCCATAGTTCACATATCCGTACGGCGTTACCGCCGCCGGCCCGCGAAACGGGTCGTAACACTTGTAAAGCTGCAGCACGTTGCCGATCCCCCACGATGCGCCCTCGGCAAGGTCATGCCCATCGGCCTGCGTGGCAATCGTCGCCTGCATCTCTCCCACGTGACCATCCATGTAGGCCGCCACCGACAAACCGCGATGACGAAACGCCAACGTCCCCATCGTGTCCTGCCCCGGCAACACCACAGCGGTGCTCACCGTTTGCTGTCCGCTGTCATTCTGCCAGTCCGCCCAGGTCAGCACGCGTGAAGGCACGAACTCGGTCATATCGCGTCGCGACCAGTACGGTGCCGTCCTGCCGCCGGGCATCGGTCGTTCGCTGTCGGACATGGCGTTGCCGTTGCAGCCGATGCTCACCGTCGCATCGCCCCAATCGCCGCTGAGCGTTCCCAATCGTCCCAGTGACTGCGTCGTTTCATCGCCCGGGCACCGCCCCACCGCTTCGTTCATCTCCGCCAGCGAAAAGTAAGACGGCAATCCCGTGTCAGGGTTCAACACCTGACGCGCATCCACCATCACCTCACGATGATCGTTGGCGTAAAGATCGGTGGCGATCTGATACTGCCGCAGCATGGACCGGCACGCCGCCGCCTTCGCCAACGCCCGCGCCGAGCCGAGCGCCGGCAACAGCAACGCCACCAGCAATGCGATGATCGCGATCACCACCAACAGTTCGATCAACGTAAATCCCATCCGCGCACTTCGCATCACACAACCTCGCTTCCGGGCGCACACTTCGCCGCCCGCGGAGGGCTTATACCACCGACGAAGCCCAACCCCTGCCAAGTGAGCAAAAACTGCTCAGAAGACGTGCAACGCCGGCACAAAACGCAACCGCCCCTGCTTTCCCCCGCTGCGCGTATAATTCATTGCATGCCTGAGACCGAAATTGCCAAAGTCCCGCCTCCCGCGCGGGTCACGATGCGAACCATTCGCCAGTGGGTCGCCGCCGGCGAGAAGTTCCCCATGCTCACCTGCTACGACGCCACGACCGCCCGCTGGCTGGTGCGCGGCGGAGTCGAGACCATTCTCGTGGGCGATACCGCCGCCCAGATGATCCTCGGCCACGACTCGACGCTGCCCGCGACGATGCGGTTCATGCTCGAGATCACCGCGGCCGTTCGACGCGGCGCGCCCTCCGCCTTTGTCATGGCGGACATGCCCTTCGGCAGCTACCAGGCGGGCGACGACAAGGCGATCGCCAACGCCATCCGCTTCATGAAATATGCCGGCGCCGACGCGGTGAAGTTCGAGGTGGACGCCAGCCACGCCCCGCTCGTGGCCCGGCTCACCGCGGCGGGGGTGCCCGTCGTCGCCCACATCGGCTCGCGGCCTCAGCAGGTCCGCGCGATGGGCGGCTACCGATCCGCCGGCCGCACCCGCGCCGAAGCCTCCGAGCTGTGCGACACTGCCGAAACGCTCATCGCCCGCGGCGCGGCCATGCTCCTCATCGAAGCCGTTCCCGCGGAGGTGTCACGCACCATTGTGGAGCTGGCGCACCAGCCGCCTGGCCGCACCGAACCGGTGCCGGTCATCGGCTGCGGCGCGGGGCCGGACTGTCACGGCCACGTCATCGTCTTGCACGATTTGCTGGGTTTATCGGACTGGCAGCCGCCGTTCGCCCCACCGGTTGCCGATCTGGGCCAGCAGATCGCTCAGGCCGTCGCCAAATGGAATGAGACGGTCCGTTCCGGCCGATATCTCAAGGACGACCATCCTTACCACATGAAATGAAGCGTTTTCCCGATCCGTAAGGCGTGGGAAAACCGCGTAGGATGCACAGTCATCAGGTAAAGTCGTTGCTCTGTCGTTAAGGGAGACACCCATGGGTGCGATTCGCTGGTACGGTCCGACACTCGTTCTCGTGTGCACGGTGCTGGTCGTCATGATCGCAGGGCCCGGGGTCGCCCGGCGGATGGCCTGGGCTTACGACGCGGAAAAAATCCGCCTCATCAGCGACACCGCCAAAAACGACATCTCCCTCATCGAGCTCAACAAAGCGTTCCGCAACGTCGCCACCATCGTCGAGCCGAGCGTCGTCCACATCGATGTGTCGCAGCGTGAAGCCACTGCCGCCTCGGACAACCCCTTCAACCGTCGCGGCACCAACGCCGAGGGTGGCCAGCAGGACTTTCGCGACTTCAACGTGCCCCAAGTCTACGCCAACGGCTCGGGCTGGGTCTACGATGCACGCGGCCACATCATCACCAACTATCACGTGGTTGAGAAAGCCGATGTCATTCAGGTCCGGTTCGTCGACGGCGCGGAGCTGCGCGCCACCCTCGTGGGGTATGACCTGAAGACGGATGTGGCAGTGCTCAAGGTGAACGCCGATAACCTTCACGTCGCTCGCCGCGCGACGGAACCGGTCGCACAGGGTGAGATCGTGTTTGCCTTCGGCTCGCCATTCAAGTTCGAGTTTTCGATGAGTCAGGGCATCGTCTCGGCCGTGAACCGCCGCAACGTGGGCATTCTTAACCGGCTGGGCGGTTACGAAAACTTCATCCAGACCGATGCCGCCATCAACCCGGGCAACTCCGGCGGACCGCTGACGAACATCCACGGCGAGGTGATCGGCATGAACACGGCGATCCCCGTGCCGCGCGGCCGCGCCCTGCTGGGCGATGCCTCCTTCAGCGGGCTGGGCTTCGCCATCCCGGTGGACATGGTGGTGCACGTCGCCGACCAGCTCATCGCCACCGGCAAGGTCAGCCGCGGCTACCTGGGCATCTACATCAAGGACCTCGATCCCGTCATGGCTGAAACGTTCGGCTACGACGGTCGCGGCGTGCTGGTCGAAACACCCGTGGAAGGCGGCGCAGCCGAAGAAGCCGGCATCCAGCGTGGCGACATCATCCGTTCCATCAACGGCAAGACCGTGACGTCCGCCGATGAACTGCGCGATGTCGTTTCCAACTACGCGCCGGGCACCGAACTGGCGGTCGAACTCTTCCGCGACGGCAAGGTTCAGACGCTCAAATTCAACATCGATGAACTGCCCAACGACAGCGGACTGCGTCGACGCACGCGCCTGCCGCTCGACGGCGTGCCCACCCGAACCGCACCGCCGACGCTGCGCATGCTCGGCATCGAATCCATCAGCGCATTCACCCCCGAACTGGGCGAACGTGCCGGACTCGACATCAAGCAGGGCGTCGTCGTTCGCGCCATTCGGCGTCAATCCGTCGCCGAGAACATCGGCCTCTACCCCGAGCAGATCATCACCCACGTGATGAGCAAGCCAGTCGACTCCCCCGAAGCGCTCGTGCGTGAACTGGAATCCTACGACCTGCGCAAAGGCGTGCGTATCAGCGTCATCGTCGATGGATTGCCCCAGTACATGCTCCTGACGCTGCCCGAAGAGTGAGGACAGAGGACGGAGGACAGTCGGCCGCGGCGCAGCCATTTATCAGCAGCGCTGCATGCCACGCTTGCGTCGTCAAGCTACAACCCCCGATCCGCGCTGCTCAACCGCTGCAACCCCGTTTCGCCTACGTAGTACATATCCTCCACGCGGATCCCCGTGCGCAGTTCGTCACCGTAAAGCCCGGGCTCCACCGCGATCACATCGCCCACCTGCAACGTGTCATCCCAATCCGGGTTCAGATGCGGCGCTTCGTGAGGCGAAAGCCCCACGCCGTGCCCCATGTGATGCTTGAACGCCCACCCGCCAAAACCATCGAGCATCTCCCGTGCCATGCGATCGATTGCACGGCAACGGTCGCCCGCTTTGGCATCGCGTTCGATTTCCTCGAGCACCTGCACCACCCGTTCGTGAGCCTGTTGCTGCGCATCGGTCGGTTCACCACCCACCACCATGCTGCGCGACAGGTCGCTGTGGTAACCGCGCAGCACAACGGTGAGATCGAAGATAGCGATCTCGCCGCGCTGTGCCGCGCGTCGCGTGGGCGCGCTGCCACTGGGGCCGATCTGAAAGTCGTTACCGATCTCGCCGATGATTTCCCCCGCATGTTCCGCCGCGGCTGCCAGCACCCCCGCGAATAATCGCATCTCATCTGCTCCAACAATCAACGCGCGGCGCAACCAGTCGAACGCCGCCTCCGTCGCCGCGATGGCGCGACGCAGCAGCGCCACTTCATCCGCATCCTTGCAACGTCGCACCGCAAGCATGGCCGGGTAAAAATCCCTCGCACACCGCACGCCCGGCAGACACACCCGCACGCCCTGATCGCACCCCAATCGCATCGTCGGCTTCAACCGGTCTCCCAACGCCGCCACCGCTGCGCCAAGCTGATCCTCCACCAGCGTGCTGCGCCTGCGGGCTGCGAACCGCACCACCTCATCGGCCGTGTAAACGCCCTCCTCCCCTTCATCCACGACCAGCGTCGTCCGCCCATCCCGCTCGATCAACACCACCCGGCGCAACACCGATCGCGCCCAATACCCCGTCATCGCATGAACGTGCCCGTCGTCCGCAAGCAGCGCCGCGTCAAGATCACGGGCTGATAACTGCTCGCGGACCCGCCGCTGCCGCAATCGGCATCCTGCTTCGTTCAATCCGTCAACGCTTTCCACATGGATCATGCGTGGTGAGATCGCAACGGTCATGCCGAAGAGGGAAATTTGAAAGAGTACGTCACGAAAAATGTTGGGCAATTAATGCGGCACGCCGCCGGACCGGCGGTATGATGAAA
>CAZEFM010000042.1:0-30392 GCA_964511575.1 uncultured Phycisphaeraceae bacterium
CGAGCTTGCCCTCCATCGGCACGCCCAGCACCGGCAGGTGCGTCAGCGACGCCATGACCCCGGCGAGGTGCGCGCTCATGCCGGCGGCGGCGATGATCACCTTCATGCCACGCTCCGCGGCGGTGGTGGCGAAGTCGTGGGCACGCTGCGGCGTGCGGTGAGCCGAACACACCTTCATCTCATAAGCAATGCCCAGCTCATCGAGCACCTCGGCGCACTTCTTCATCGTCGGCCCGTCACTGGCCGAGCCCATCACAATACCAACCAGAGGATTTGCCATGTCGATCCTTTCGGGGTTGTTTAACCACGAAAACACGAAGAGCACGAAGGTAGGCGGTTTGAACAGGGGATCGCAGAGATGCCGGGAATCGATGCGAGCTTCAAAATCAAGCTCTGCTTTCTCCGCTGCTTCCTGTGGTGCATGCCTTTCTTCGTGTCGCTGGTGTTCTTCGTGGTTCAATGGTTCACGAGGTCGAGCCAGGCTTCGGGGAGGACTTCGAGCCAGTAGCGGCCGTGGAGCCGTTTGACGAAGACCTTGCAGCCGAAGGTGGCGGTCAACGATTCGGGCGTGATGATATCGACTGGGCGACCATGGGCAACGATGCGGCCTTGTCGCATGAGCATGACCTGCACGGTGCGCGGCGAGAGTTCTTCGACGTGATGGGTGATGAGCAGCACGGTGGGCGGGTTGGGCCCGGCGAGCACCATTTCGATGGTGGCGAGCACCTGTTCGCGGCCGGCGAGGTCGAGCCCTGCGGTGGGTTCATCGAGGATGAGCAACTCGGGTTGCGGTGCCAGGGCGCGGGCGATGAGGGCGCGGCGTTGCTCGCCGGTCGAGAGCAGCGCGAGACGTTGATCGCGTCGGTGGGCGAGGCCGACCTGCTTGAGGGCGTGGTCGGCACGCTGGCACTGGTCATCGGTGGGGGTGTCGTAGAGGCCGATGGTGCCGAAGAACCCGGTGAGGACGGCCTGGTGGGCGGTGAGGTCACTGTCGACGACGGCACCGCTGATGTGGGCGTTGGCGGCGTCGGTGGTGGGGTTGACGACGCCGATGCGTCGTCGCAGGGCGCGGATGTCGGTTCGGCCGATGGTTTCGCCGAGGACGGTGGCGGTGCCTTTGGTCATGAACATGGCACCGGTGATGACGCGGGTGAGGGTGGTTTTGCCGCAGCCGTTGGGGCCGAGGATGGCGGTGCAGTGTCCTGCGGGGATGCGGCAGGAGACGCCACGCAGGATGTCGGTGCTTCCCCGGGTGACGACGATGTCATCCAGCGCCACGGCGGCGGGCAGGGTGTCGGCGGGTGCGGCGGTTCGCGTGCGGTGTGTCGACATGGGGTAACATGGTAGCGGGGAAGCGGCGACGCCACCGAGAGCGGGGATCGACACCCAAAACATGAAGCGACGCGACTTGTCGCGTTTCCGGAGAGCAGAACCGTTGAGCGTACAACATCATCGTTGGCTGAAGGAAGTCACCTCGCTTCCGACCGCGGCGGGTCGGGAAGATCGCGTCATCGCGTGGATCGAGCAGTGGGCGAAGCGGCGGGCGAACGTCACGGTGCGGCGGGATCGGTACGGCAACCTGCTGTTGCAGCGGCGGGGGGCGCGCAGCCGTACGCCGATCATCTTCACCGCACATATGGACCACCCCGCGTTTGTGGTGACGCGGATCATCGATGCGACGCAGGTGGAGGCGGAGTTTCGCGGCGGGGTGCAGGATCCGTACTTCGTGACGGGTCAGCCACGCGTGCTGCTGCATCATGCCGGCGGCAGCGTTGAGGGCGGCATCGCCGCGTTTCGACCGGCGAACGGCACGGGGTTCAAAGGCGCGCGGATCGAGCTGGACGGCCCGGCCGAAGCACGCGTGGGCGATGCGATCACGTGGTCGCTGGGGCAGCCACGCATCGATCGGGAGGAGGACCGCTTCATTTCGCCGGTGTGCGACGATCTGGCGGGACTGGTGGCGGGGTTGTCGGCGTTCGACACGTTGGTGCGAGCGCGCGGCAACCATCGGCCGGATGTGCGGCTGCTGCTGACCCGCGCCGAGGAGATCGGCTTCATCGGTGCGATCGCGGCGTGTCGCAGCGGTTTGATCCCCAAGGGCGCGCGGCTGATCAACCTCGAATGCTCCAAGAGCTTTGCCGACTCGCCGATCGGCGGTGGGCCGATCGTTCGCGTGGGTGACCGCACGAGCACGTTCGACCCGGACCTGACGTATCGCATCGGCCAACTCGCCGCCGCCATCGCCGAGGCTGATCCATCGTTCCGCTATCAGCGACGGCTGATGCCCGGCGGCACGTGCGAGGCGAGCGCGTTTCAGTCGTTCGGCTACACGGCGACGTGCGTGTGTCTGCCTCTGGGCAACTACCACAACATGAACGATGTGACCGGCATGATCGACGCCGAGATCATCGCGTTGAGCGACTTCGATGCGCTGGTGCGATTGCTGGTGGCGGTGGGCAAGCAGTTGGACAGCCCGGCGAAAAGTCCGCCGCTGCGCGATCGACTGGAACAACTCTTCGCAGAGCGGCAGCACGTGCTTTGAGTGCGTGATGGCCGCTTGATCCATGTTCGCAGAGGGTGAATTGCCGCCGCGCAACTGCTGCGCTGCCTCGGCATTCGTTGCGCGTGGGCGCTGGCGCGCTGCTGCGGCGATGCGGTGGAACGCGGTCATGTGCGGTTTGGGTGGTGGTGCTGTAAGTAGTGACAAATAAGCATGTTGCGGGTGTCGCTGTTTCGGTTGGCATGCGCGTTGGCATGACGGGCTGATGCGCATGGCATCGGCGTTGCCTATTCCGCTGCTGTTGCGGTCCCGTTGGACGGCAGCGTGAAACGAGGTCGACGCATGAGCACACGCGTGCTGGACATCTTCAAACAATCGGGCGACGCCCACATCGGTCAGACGATGACGCGGCTGGCGCGGTTGGCGGCTGCGGCGCATCAGTATGAAACCGCCATGCAGCAGGCGCAACAGGGCATGGGCGACCGTTCGTGCGATGACGTGCTTGCCGAACTGCTTGCCGCCCAGGCGCAGGAGACGGCGCGATGAACTACGGGTTGTGGCTCTCGGCATCGGCGATGCAGGCGAACACCTGGCGGCAGGATGTCTATGCCAACAACCTGGCGAACGCGTCGACGGTCGCCTTCAAGCGCGACCTGGCCAACCTGCGTCAGCGTGATCCGGAAGCGATCGCGTCGGGGCAGATCGATGCACGGCATGATCTGCTGGACAAGCTCAGTGGCGGGGTGCTTGCCGGGCCACAATCCATCAGCTTCGCGCCGGGACCGATGCAGCGTACCGGCGTGCCGACGGACATCGCACTCGATCAGAATGACACGTTCCTGGCGGTGCAGCACCGCGACCCGGCGACGAATGCGCTGAGCGTTCGGCTGACGCGCGATGGTCGCCTCAGCCGCAACGCCGCGGGTGATCTCGTGCTTGCGGCGAGCGGTCACCGCGTGCTCGATGTGAACGATCAGCCGATCACGCTGGCGGCGGATGCGCCTTTCAGCATTCGATCGGATGGATTCATCCTGCAGAACGGCGAGGAAATCGCGCAGATGCAGGTCACCGGCGTGACGGATCTGAACCTTCTGGTGAAGCAGGGCAGCAATCTCTTTGCGTTCAAGGAAGCGGGTGATTTTCGTCGCCCGGTTCCCGGCGCAACGGTGCGGCCGGAGCACGTGGAGGCAAGCGGTGTCGATCCGATCAAGGCGCTGCTGGAACTCGTCGCCGCCACCAAAGCGATCAGCAGCAACGGCAACCTGATTCGGTATCACGACACGCTGATGGACCGGGCGGTGAATGTGCTCGGTCGCGTGGCATAAGCGTAAAGGACTGACGATGGCGATCACCGCATTGCATTCAGCGTCCACAGGTTTGTCGGCTTTGTCGACCGAGCTGGATGTGTTGGCGAACAATCTGGCGAACGTGAACAACGTTGGCTTCAAGCGTTCGCGGGTGAACTTCGAGGATCTGCTCTATCAGGAGAAGGCGCAGCCGGGCGTGCTCAACGCCAACGGCGACCAGCGTCCGATGGGCACCTACGTCGGGCTGGGCACGCGCGTGTCGGGAACGCAGGTGGAGTTCACCCAGGGCTCGCCCATTCCCACGGGGCAGGAACTGGACATGGCGATCAACGGCGTGGGGTTCTTTCAGGTGAACGTGGGCGACCTGGGCGGCGGCGTCGCCTACACCCGCGCGGGGAACTTCGGCGTCAACGGCGAAGGCGAAATCGTCCTGAACAACTCCGACGGCCGACGACTCGAACCGCCCATTCAGATCGATGGCGAGTATGTCAGCATCGATGTGACGAGCGACGGCACGATTTACGTGAAGTTTGCCGACGACACGGAGCCACAGGAAGTGGGGCGGTTGCAGTTGGCGGCGTTTGTGAACCCGGCGGGCCTGGAGCAGATCGGCGGGAACCTGTTTCTGGAAACGCCCGCATCGGGACCGGCCATGCTCGGCGAACCGGGCGATGGACAGTTCGGCTCCATCCTGCACAAGTTCCTCGAAGGTTCCAACGTCGACCCGGTGAAGGAACTGGTGTCGCTGATCAAGACGCAACGCTCCTTCGAAATGAACAGCCAGTCGATCCAGGCGGCGGACGAAGCACTGCAGGTCATCGGCAACCTCCGACGGTTCTAACGCAAGTAGGCAAGGTGTCACGGCATCGGTGAACCCATGAGACGAACCATGCGAAACACACTGCAACAACTCGCGATCGTGCTCGCCCTGTGGGTCAGCGCTGCGGCGGTGTCGGCGATGGACATCCGCCTGCGCGAAGAGGCGACGGTGCGCGACGCAGTGGTGCGTCTGAGCGATGTGGCTGATCTGACGGACGATGCCGGCAAAGGTGTGGGCGACATGGTTGTTGCGACGTTTGCGAAGGAGCAGAGCGAGCTGGTCGTTTCGCTGGCGGATGTTCGCACGCTGCTGGGCAAGCGCGAGGATGTGAACTGGGCGCACGTTCGGCTGCGTGGTTACGGCCGATGCGCGGTGTATCGCGCTTCGGCGGAGCCGGTGTCGTCGACGGACCCGGCGGCGCGTGTTGTCGATGAAGAGCGCATCGCGGGTGATGCGGACGTGCTGGCATCGCCGGTGCTTGCGAATCCACATGTGGCGGTGTCGGTCGAATCGCCGCTGACGGTGGGCGATCATGTGGTGGCGTATCTGCAGCAGTTCGCCGGTGGCGAGCCGGCCGATCTTCGCATCACGTTCACGAAGTCGGATGGGGAGTTGTTGCGCCGATCGGCGTTGGAAGGGCGATGGGAGTTTGAACCGGGCACCGCGGCGACGCTTGGCCGCATTCCGCTGACGCTTCGCCGATACAACGCGGCGGGCGACATCGTCGAGGCACACCGGGTGACGGCTCAGGTGGCGCGTCGGATGCTCGTGGCGGTGACGACGCGATCCGTCAGCCGACGCCAGCTCTTCACGCACAACGATGTCGACATTCGCGAGATGTATGTCACCGATCATCGGCTGACACCCGTGACGGAACTGTCGCAGGTGATCGGTCAGCCGGCGGCGCGGATGCTGCGCAGCGGCTCGCTTCTGGGTGTTGAGGACATCGCGGCGGCGGTGCTGGTGAAGCGCGGCGACAAGGTGACGGTGCGATCGATGGTCGGGCCGCTGGTTGTGCGCATGGTGGGGCAGGCGGTGGAGTCGGGCGGGAAGGATGAACTGATTCGGGTGCGCAACGAAGTATCGCGTCAGGAGTTTGTCGCGCGGGTCACGGGGCCGGGCCAGGTCGTGGCGGTTCAAGGCGATGACGGAACGAACGACGAAGGGAACGAACCATGAAGAGCCGCTGGGTGAGCGTGCTGGTTGGCGTGGTGTTGGCGTCGTCGGCGATGGGGCAGACATCGTCGCTGGTGCTGGAGGATGCGTCGCGTCCGCAGCTCGATGCGCTTCCGAACACGCCGCGTCCCGTGACGCCTCCGCCCGCGCCGCAGCGGGAGGAAACGCGCCTGGCGCCCGCGATCGCCGAGACGAGCATCATCGCCGTCGCCAAGCCCGAGCCGCGCACCTTCGCCAAGCACGATCTGGTCACGATCATCATCCGCGAATCGGTGACGAACGATTCCAAGGCGTCGATCGAGACGGAGAAGGAATCAAAGATCGACGGCAAGATCAACGCGTTCCCCAAGCTGCAGCTCTCGGATCTGCTCGAGTTTCAGTTGGGACAATCGAACATGAGCCGCGGCATTCCCGAGGTGTCGATCGAGCTGAACAACGAGTTTGAGGGCGAGGGCAAGAACAGTCGGGCGGACTCCTTCACCGCACGTGTGCAGGCGGAGATCGTGGATGTGAAGCCCAACGGCAACGTGGTGCTCGAGGCCCGGCGATTCATCAAGACCGACAACGAAACGCTGACGATGACGCTCACCGGCACCTGCCGCAGCGAGGACATTCTCGCGGACAACACTGTGCTTTCCACCGTGGTCGCCGACCTGCGGCTGATCAAGGAGCACACGGGTGAACTGCGTCGAGCGACGAAGAAGGGCCTGATCACAAAGTTCTTCGAAGCGATCTTCAACTTCTGATTGAGCGAAAGCTGGACAGCATCCATGCGTAACGCATCCAACCAACTTGTGCTTCTGATCGCCGCGCTCGTCCTGGCGGTCGCCAGCAGCGCCCACGCGACGCAGATCCAGGATCTGGTGCGCCTCAAGGGTTCGGAGTCGAACACGCTCATCGGCATGGGGCTGGTGGTCGGGCTCAAGGGCACGGGGGATGGGGGCAAGTTCGCGCCGTCGATGCGGGCGCTCGCCAACACGATGGGGGCGCTCGTCGACGACACCGTGCTGGCATCGGAACTCACCGATGCGCGAAACGTGGCGATGGTGTACGTGAGCGTCAAGCTTCCCGCCAACGGCGTGCGCGAAGGCGACACGCTGGATGTGCATGTGGCGGCGGTGGCGGCGAAGAGCCTGGCGGGCGGCCGGCTCATCATGACGCCCCTGATCCACAGCCGAAAGGATCCGCGACCCAGCGCCTTCGCCGAAGGCGCCCTGGTCATCGAGAACACGCAGAACCCGACCACCGCACGCATCGAACGCGGCGCCAAGATGGCACGCGACGTGTGGGCGCAGTTCTACGATGAATACTTCCGCATCACGCTGGTGCTGGAAAACAAGGTTGCCGGTTGGCCCGTCGCGCACTACATCGCCAATCACATCAACAGCGATCTGTCCCCCGACGGCCCGGACATCGCCAAGGCGATTGATGGCAAGAACGTGGTGGTGTCCGTGCCCGTGCCGGAGCGGGCGAATCCCTCGGCGTTCATCAACCGCATTCTCACCTCGTACGTCGACCCGGAACTCATCAACACCGAGGCACGCGTCACGATCAACGAGAAGACGGGCACGATCGTGATGACGGGCGATGTGCGTATCTCGCCGGTGATCATTTCGCATCGCGGGCTGACGATCACGACGGTGACGCCCGAGCCGCCCGCCACGCCGTTCAACCCGAAGGTGGAGCAGAACAGCTTCGTGCTGATGGATCCGGACCGAGTGGCGTCGCCGGAGCTGACGCAACTGCTCGGGGCATTGAATCAGTTGAAGGTGCCGACGCAGGACCAGATTGAAATCATCAAGGAAATCGACCGTGCGGGTCAGCTTCATGCGAAGTTGATTTTCGAGTGATGGACATGAGCGTAGCGATCCACCGAACGAGCGAGATGATCGACGTGCCGCGCGCCACGCTGCCGCGGCCGGCCGCCCCGCACGCCGCGACGGAACGCCGCGCGACCGATGTGTCGTTCAGCACGGCGTTTGGCCGGGCAAAGCGGAACCTGGAAGGCATGTCGCAGAAGCTCGTCGCCAGCGCGTTCCTCATGCCCCTGTTGAGCCAGATGCGCAACGACCCGTTCAAGAGCGAGATGTTTCACGGCGGGTTTGCTGAAGACGTGTTCATGCAGCAGTTCGACACCCGCATCGCCGACCGGATGGCGGCCCATTCGAACATTCCGCTGGTGAACGTGCTGACGGAGCACTTCACCCAGTGGCTGAAGAACAACCCGGCTGCGGTGGATCGCGCGGCTGACATCAGGATCGACACGCTTGGATAAACAACTGGCACAACTCGAGCACGTTCTGCGTGAGCAGCTTGCCGCCAACGAGGCGCTGCTGTCGCTGCTCAACCGCAAGCGTGAGGCGATGAAGACCGCGGATCAGGCGCTGATGCTGCAGTGTTGCGAGCTGGAGCAGGAAAAGGTGCATCTGCTGGGCGAATTGGAAAAGCAGCGCCTGCAACTGGTGGCGGCGTTGACGCTGGCGGTGGAGCCCGATGCGGCGGAGCCGTTGCGGCTGGCGGAACTGGCGCAGCGGATGGAGGAGCCGGCACGCAGCCGATTGCTGGTGCTGCGGGCGCAGCTTGTGGAGCGCATGACGCAGGTGCGCGATCAGACGCGCATCACGCACCGCGCACTGGAGTCGCTGCAGCGGCACATGCAGGGGCTGATGATGACGGTTGGCGCGTTGTGCAGCGGTGTGGCGACGTACGGCGCCAACGGGGCACGCCCCCGGGCCGCCGCGGCGGTCAGCACATTCAGCATGACGGCGTAACGTTGACGATTGGACGAACCCTTTAACCCCACGACACCATGAGCCTGAGTGGCGCATTACAGATCGGACGCAGTGGACTGCTCGCCAGCCAGGCTGCCCTGGAGGTGGCCGGCAACAACCTGGCGAACATGGCCACGCGCGGCTATCACCGGCAGGTGGTCAACCTCGCCCCGGCACCCAGCCAGCAGATCGGCGTCAACGCGTTCGTGGGGCGCGGCGTGCAGTTGATGAACATCGTCCGCAGCGTTGACGAAGCGCTGGAAGGACGGTTGCGCAGCAGCATCGCCGATCAGGCGCGCTCCTCGGTGCAGCAGGAGCTGTTGACGCAGATCGAGGCGGTTTACAACGAATTCAGTGATCTGGACCTGTCATCGGGACTGGGCGCGTTCTTCAACAGTTGGAGCCAACTGGCGCTCAACCCGCGCGACAACTCGCTGCGTTCACTTGTGGTGCAGGAGGGCAAGAACCTCGCCAACGCGTTCGGCGTGCTGCGCAATGAGCTGTCGCAGATGCGGACGGCCGTGGATAAGTCGATCGATGGTGCTGTCGTCGCGGCGAACAGCCTGCTGGGACAACTCGAAACGGTGAACCAGGCGATTGCCAACTCCGCCGGATCGCGCGGCGGTGCGCACGGCCTGCGTGATCAGCGCAGCGCCATCCTCGATGAACTGGCGACGTATCTGGACATTTCGACCGTCGAGCACGACTCGGGCATGGTGGACGTTTTCGTCGGTTCCACGCCGATCATGCTCAGCGGCCGCAGCCTCGGTCTGGATGTGCGCAAGACATCGATCAACGATGACCTGCGCATCGATGTGGTGCTCAAGACCGATGGCACGATTCTCGACAGCTCATCGGGCAGCCTCGGCGCGATGGTGGCATCACGGCGGGAGGATGTGAGCGGCGCGATCGCGTTCCTCGATCAGTTCGCCAACGATTTCATCTACGAAATCAACAAGATCTACAGCCAGGGGCAGGGGCTTGAGGATTTCAGCACGCTGACGGCGACGAATCGCGTGATGGACACCACCGCGACGCTCAACAGCGCCGCTGCGGGGCTGAAGTTCACGCCGGTGCATGGCACGTTCCTGGTTCACATGACGCAGACCTCCACCGGTCAGCGCACGACGCACACGATCAACGTTGACCTGGACGGCATCAACCCGGCGGGGGACACGACGCTGGACAGTCTGGCGGCTGATCTGAATGCAATCCCCGGGCTCAACGTGTCGATCACCGCCGATGGACGGCTGGCGTTCAGCACCGATGCGAGCGATCTGCAGTTCAGCTTCAGCGAAGACAGTACCGGCACGCTCGCAGCGCTGGGGCTGAACACGTTCTTCACCGGCGACAGCGCCCGGAACATGGGCGTGAACACGCTGATCGACGGCGATGTGCGATACCTGGCCGCCGGTCGGGAACACCTTGACGGCGACAACCGCAACGCGCTGGCGATTGCCGGCATGCGCGACGAAGCCGCCGGCGCGTTCAACGGCATGAGCGTGATGCAGTTCTGGCATCGGCACATCGAGGACTACGCCATCCGCACCAGCCAGGCGGAGAAGCAGTTCGCTTCCGACACGGTGGTGCGGCAGAACCTCGAGGCGCAGCAGCAGCGCGTCAGCGGCGTCAATGCGGATGAGGAAACGATCAACCTGCTGTCGTACCAGCGTGCCTACCAGGGCAGCGCCCGGTTCATCAGCGTGGTCGACGAAATGATGCAAACCCTGCTTTCCATGTTGTGATGCAAGGCGATATTTCGCCGTAACAGGTGAAGCACAGCGATGAGCAGTATCGGCACGAGCATGACGCGGACCACGGCCCTGCTGGCGAGCAGCCAGCTCATGTCGTCGTTACGCCGCACGCAAAGCGAATTGCTGAAGATGCAGACGGCGATCAGCACGGGCAAGATGGTCAACCGCCCGTCCGAAGCGCCGCAGCGTGCCTCGGCGATCCTCATGCTCCGCCAGCAGATCCAGGCGCGCAAGCAGTGGGACCAGAACCTGCAGCACGCTTCGGGTCTGCTCAACGTCACCGATGCCGTGCTGGCGGATGCATCGAATCTGCTGCTGGAATCCAAGGCGATCGCGCTGGCGGAGGCGAGCTCCACATCCAACCGCGACACCCGCGCCAACCAGGCGGTCGTCATCGACGCCCAGCTTCAGGCGCTGATCGGTTTCGCCAACCAGCAGTTCAGCGGCATCTCGATCTTCGGCGGCAATCAGGGCGCGCCGGTGGGCGAGAACGTCTTCGTCGAGTTTCTCGGCGGGGTGCGCTACCTGGGCGCGACGCAGAACAACCTCGCCGGTGAGTTCGACATGAACACGCCGGTGGACTTCAACTCCAACGGTGCGGCGGCGTTCGGGGCGCTGTCCAGCCGGGTACGCGGATTGGTGGATTTGGACCCGCGCGCCAGCGCTGATGTTCGTCTCACCGATGTGCGCGGCGCGCAGAACACCGCGATTCGGCTCGGTTCCGTGCAGTTGACGGTGAACGGTTCGGCGATGACGCTCGACCTGAGCGGCGCTCACACGCTGGGCGATGTGGTCATCCGTATGAATGCCGCCATCGAGTCGATCGACCCGACGGCGGGCGCGTTGTCGATCGGCGACAACGGGTTTGAACTCACCGCCAACGCGGGTCACACGATCAGCATCAGCGATCTGCCCAACGGCTTGACCGCGGCCGATCTGGGCATCGCCTTCACGGCGACGAGCGGCACGGCGGTCGGCGAGGACATCAACCCGCGACTGACGTTGCAGACGCGATTGGCCGACTTCCCCGGCGGGCTCGACCTCACCAGCGGCCTGCTCATCACCCAGGGCCAACACACCAAGGTGGCCGACTTCTCCGGCGCGACCACCGTCCAGGACATGGTGAACGTCATCGAGAAGCTCGGCCTGGGACTGCGGCTGGAGATCAACCAGGCGGGCACCGGGCTGGACCTCGTCAGCGAAGTGAGCGGGCTGGAGCTTTCGATCGGCGAGAACGGCGGATCGACGGCGGAGGACCTGGGCCTGCGTTCGTTCGGCAGGAACACAGCGCTGCGCGACTTGCGCTTCGGCCTGGGCGTGACGACGCAGCCGGATGAACCGGACTTCGCGTTCGAGCTGCACGATGGACGCACGTTCGAGGTGAACATCGACGGCGCGCAGACGGTGGGCGATGTGCTCGCGGCGATTCAGGCGGCGGCGACGGCGGCGGGCATCGTCGTCGGCGAGCCGGGTGACGGCGCCAGCGACTTCAACCTCGGACTGGCGACCACCGGCAACGGGTTCACCTTCGAAGACAACACGGCGGGCGGCGGCAACTTCCGCGTGCGACAACTGGGCACCAGTCTCGCCGCGACGCATCTGGGCATCTACACCAACGCCGAGACGGGCAACACCATCGTGGGTGAGGACGTTGCGAAGGTTCGAGCGGAGAGCGTGTTCACGCATCTGATCAATTTGCGCAATGCGTTGCAAAACGATGACACGCTTGGCATCACGCTTGCTGGAGAGGGGATTGAACGGGACATCGAATCGATTGCCCGGGCGCGTGCGGATGTGGGGGTACGAGCACAGCGTATTGAACGTCAGATGGAACGGTCAGCGGAAATGAACATCACGGAAGAGGCTTTACTCGAGAATTTGCAGGGTGCGGACCTCACCGAGGTGATCACGCGGTTCACGCAGTTGCAGCAGCAAATGGAAGCGAGCCTGCGTGCCAGTGCCGCGACGCATCAGACATCGTTGTTGGACTTCCTGCGCTGAGGCGCAGCTTTTGCGCGGCGGGCGCAACTTTCGGCCGGTTGCCCCGCTCACGAACGAACGGCAGGATGCCGTCGCACACCGAGGACATTGCCGGTGTGAAAGTCAGGATGGCAGGCCGACAGAGGATACGGGTCATGGTCGTGAAAACGACGCGATTCGGACAGGTTCAGGTGGACGAGGATCGGATCATCAGCTTCCCCAAGGGGATCCTGGGTTTCCCGGGGTACAAGCATTACGTGCTGATCGATCCGGCGGACGACGGCTACTTCTGGTGGCTGCAGTCGATCGACACGCCGGACCTGGCGTTCGTGGTGACGGATCCGAGCCTGTTCGTTTCGAGCTACAAGGTGCCGCTGCGTCCGGATCAGATCGCGGAGATGGGCATGCAGTCGCTCGACGAGGCACAGGTGTTCGTCATCGTGAACAAGCGGGGGAACATGCTCACGGGCAACCTGCAGGGGCCGCTGATCATTCACGTGGCCAACCGCACGGGTGAGCAGATCGTGCTGTCGGAGCGTCGCTTCACCACGCGGGTTCCGCTGGTGGAACTGGCGCAGCCGGTGGAAGCGATGAGCGCGTGAGTCGCCTGCGGATGTCGGGTTCCGACGTGATGGGACGACGGGATTCGCGTTCGTGACAACCCCGCCGCGCAAGGATGCGCGGTTTCACTGAGATCGGAAGGAGCCGATGACATGCTGGTTCTCTCTCGTCAGCGTGACGAGACAATCATGATTGGTGATGAGATAGAAATCACCGTGGTGGATATTCGCGGTGACAAGGTGCGTTTGGGGATCAACGCACCGCGTCAGGTGCAGGTTCACCGCAAGGAGGTTTACGAAGCCATCAAACGGGAGAACGCCGAGGCCAGTCGGGTGCAGTTGGATGATTTGTCGGGGGTTGATCGCAGTCTGCGTCCGCACCGGGTGCTTCGCCCGCTTCCGCCTCGTACGCCGAAGCAACCGTAGCGTCTTTCTGGAAAGGTTTAACCCGCCGCGCCGGTGTGAACGCCGGGCCGCATCGCTGAACGACTTTCCCGCCGATCGCATGGAAGTGTGTTGACGAAACGCTGAGGAAAGCACACGCGACAATCAAGGAGGATTGTCATGTCCCGAATCAATACAAATGTTTCCGCACTGGTGGCCCGGCACAACCTGGCCAAGGCGAACTCGGATCTGAAGACCCGCCTGGAACGGCTGAGCACGGGCCTGGCGATCAACCGCGGGGCGGACAACCCGGCCGGGCTGATCGTTTCGGAGCGTCTGCGCAGCGAGATCCAGGGCGTCGGTCAGGCGATCGACAACGCCGAACGCGCCGCCAACGTCATCGCCACCGCCGAAGGCGCGCTCGCCGAGGTCTCCACGCTGCTGACCTCCATCAAGGCGCTGGTGGTTGAAGCCGCCAACACCGGTGCGTTCAGCCCCGAGGAAATCGAAGCCAACCAGCTTCAGATCGACTCGGCGGTCGAATCGATCACCCGCATCTCCAACACCGCCAGCTTTGCGGGGCTCAAGCTCCTCAACGGCTCGTTGGATTACCTGATCAGCGGTGTCGACACCAACGCATTCACCGATGTGCGCGTCTACAACGCCAACTTCGGCACCGACACGAGCATCCCCGTCAGCATCGACGTGCTGCAATCCGCACAGCGGGCGCAGTTGTTCGTCTCCGGTGGCGGCAACCCGGTGGTCTCGGCGCTGCTTTCGAGCGTCACCTTCGAGGTCACGGGCAACAAGGGCGTGGAGGTGTTCACCTTCGTCAGCGGCACGGCACTGTCGGCGGTCGCGGCGGCGATCAACCGAACCTCCGACGCGACGGGCGTCTCCGCCTCGCTCGTGAACGGCTCGGGGTTGGTGATGACCAGCCTCACGTTCGGCTCCGACGCCTTCGTCAGCGTCCGCAAGCTCAGCAAGGGCGACTTCTTCCAAACGCTCGACGCCATGGGGGGCTCCGCGGTCATTCGCGACACCGGCGAGGACGTGCTGGCGCTCGTCAACGGCAACCTCGCGCTGGGCCGCGGCACACGCGTATCGCTCAAGTCCAGCGTGCTCAATATTGAGCTGAACCTCACCGAAACGGCTGCGCAAACGCTCACCGCGGGCTCGCCGCACGAGTTCACCATCACCGGTGGGGGCGCCAAGTTCCAGATCGGACCCAGCGTCAACTCCAGCCAGCAGATCGGCTTCGGCATCCAATCCGTCGCGGCGAGCCACCTGGGCGACAACACGACCGGGTTCCTCAACTCGATCACGTCCGGCGGCGAAAACAGCATTCAGGCGGGCAGGGCCGCGGAAGCCTCGCAGATCATCGACCTTGCCATCGAACAGATTGCGACGTTGCGTGGACGACTGGGCGCGTTTGAACGCAACACGCTGCAGACGTCGGTGCGCAGCTCGCAGATCGCGCTTGAGAACCTGACGGCTGCGGAAAGCCAGATTCGCGACGCCGACTTCGCCGAGGAAACCTCGCGTCTGACCCGGTCGCAGATCCTGGTGAATGCCGGCACGTCGACATTGGCGCTTGCGAACTCGTCGTCGCAGAACGTGCTGTCGCTGCTGGGCTGATCCGGCGGCGATTGGACGCGTAAGGCGAAGGGGCACGCCATCGGTTCGACGCGACACGCGTGGACGATGGCGGCGGCCTCGGTGCGCGGGGTGGCATCGTTGCGCCCAACCGTGTAGATTGCAGCGTTGGTGTTCCAGCGTTCCTCACGGGTGGGGTCGCCCGTGCCATCCCCGACAATCGCATGGCGTCGATCGAAGTTCGCGAACTGAGCAAGACCTACCGCGTGGCGCGCAAGCAGCCGGGGTTGTTCGGGACGCTGCGCCATTTCTTTCGGCGTCAGTACAACGACATCGCCGCTGTCAAATCGCTGAGCTTCACCATCGCCCCGGGCGAGATGGTCGGTTTTCTCGGTCCCAACGGCGCGGGGAAAACGACCGCGCTGAAAATGCTCACCGGGTTGATTCACCCCAGCGGCGGGGAGGTGCGCGTCGCCGGCCACAAACCCTTCAGCCGCTCCACCGACTTCCTCCAGCAGATCACCCTCGTCATGGGGCAGAAGCAGCAGCTCATCTGGGATCTGCCTGCCCTGGATTCGATGCGCATCAACGCGGCGGTGTATCGCATTCCACGCGATGAGTTCCGCGCACGACTCGATGAGTTGGCATCGATGCTCGGCGTCGATGGGCAGCTCACCCAGCCGGTGCGCAAGCTTTCGCTCGGCGAGCGCATGAAGGTGGAGTTGGCGACGGCGCTGCTGCATCGGCCGAGCATCCTCTTCCTCGATGAACCGACGCTGGGGCTCGACATCAACGCCCAGACAGCGGTGCGCCAGTTTCTGCGGCAATACAACCAGCGCTACAACGCGACCATGCTGCTCACCAGCCATTACATGGCTGACATCACGGCGCTGTGCAAGCGCGTGCTGGTGATTCACCACGGTCAGCTCATGTACGACGGCGCGCTGGATGCGCTGGTCGAACGCTTCGCGCCGTACCGCGAGGTGAAGCTCGAGCTGAACGAAAACGTGCCGCAGGAACGATTGCAAGCCTACGGCGAAGTCGAATCCGTGCAGGGGCGCGAGGTGCGACTGATTGTTCGGCGGGAGGTGCTTACGCCCACGGTGGGGCGGCTGCTGCAGGAACTGGATGTGTGCGACCTGACGGTGGCCGACCCGCCGATTGAGCCGATCATTGGCCGGCTGTTTGAGCAGGGGATCGGCACGTGAGGTGGGTGTGGGAACGAGCACGAGCGATTCTGAGCGTGAACTTCGCCTCGATGGTGGAGTTCCGCGTGGAGTTGCTTTTCTGGATGTTCGCAACGAGCCTGCCGCTGATCATGATGGGGTTGTGGATTCTGGCGGTGCGGCGCGGCGGGTTTCCGATGGACGAGGCGCAGGTGGCGCGGTATTTCCTGGCCGTGTTCCTGGTGCGGCAGTTTTCCATTGTCTGGGTGATTTACGAGTTTGAGTGGTACGTGGTGCAGGGGCGCTTGTCGCCGTTTCTGCTGCAGCCGATCGACCCGGTCTGGCGGTTCCTCGGCGCGCATTTCAGCGAACAGGCCGCCCGCGCGCCGCTGGTGGCGCTCATGGTCGCGGCGTTCATTCTGCTTTATCCCGCCGCACTGTTCATCAGCATCGATCAGCCCGACCAGCTTTGGCTGCCTTCGTGGCGCGCGATTGCTGCGGCAATCATCGCTACCTATGCCGCCTTCTTCCTGCGCTTCGTCATCCAATACACGATGGCGATGGCGGCGTTCTGGATCGAAAAGCCCACCGCGCTCGAGAACTTTCTCTACATCCCCTATGTCTACCTCTCGGGCATCATCGCACCGTTGGCGATGTATCCCGAGTCGGTGCGGCAGATCGCGCTGTGGACGCCGTTCCCTTACGTCGTCTGGTTTCCCGCGACGATGCTGACCGGGCAGAACGAGCTGTCGTTCGCGCACGGCATGACGGTGCTGACGGCGTGGATTGTCGGGCTGATGCTGGTGAATCGGGTGATCTGGCGCATCGGGTTGCGCCGCTACTCCGCGATGGGAGCGTGAACGGGGCAATGCGCCCGACGTGTGGCGGATGAGTGCGTGAGATGATGCGGTATGTGCACACATTGCTGCTGTTCTGGTCGACCGCGATCGGTGCGGAAATGGAGTACCGCGCCAACTTTCTCATCGCCACGTTGACGAGTGTGCTCGGTCTGGTCGGCGCGGTGTTCACGCTGTCGCTCTTTTATCAGGAGGATTACGCGTTTGCCGGTTGGCGATGGCAGGAAGCGCTGCTGGTGCTCGGGTTGTACACGATGCTGGATGGGTTTTCCGCATCGTTTCTCGCGCCGAATCTCAGCCGCATCGTGAACCATGTGCGCGAGGGCACGCTTGATTTCGTGTTGCTCAAGCCGATCGATGCGCAGTTCTGGCTGTCGCTGCGCAACTGTTCGCCGTGGGGGTTGTCGAGCATCGGGATCGGTGTGGTGATGATTGTCTACGGCGGCATGAGGCACGAACCGGAACCGCTGCCCTGGTTGGCGTACCTGCAGGGATTGGTCCCCGCGATGCTGGGCGTGGTGGTGCTGTACAGCATCTGGTTTGTGCTCGGCGCGATGACGATCTGGTTCGTGAAGATTTACAACGCGACCGAAGCGCTGCGTGCGGTGCTCGAGGCGGGCAAGTTTCCGGTGCACGGGTACGTCGGCGTGTGGCGAAGCGTGCTCACGTTCGTGATTCCGGTGGCGTTCATGACGACGGTGCCTGCCGAGGCGATGCTCGGCCGAGCGGGTGGGACGTGGCTTGTCGCGGCGGGGGTGCTGGCGGTTGCGCTGTTCACCGCCAGCCGGTTGTTCTGGCGGTTCGCGCTGCGGTTCTACACCAGTGCATCAAGCTGAGATGCGACGCTCCTAAAAACACCGCGGGCGACGGCGGGGCGTCATGGCCACGCGCCCCGCGATCGCCTCGCGGCATCCTTCAACCCCTTTCCACGCAAACGCTCTTCGCGCCTGCGCCTCGGCGCGCCTCCGTGCGGCTGGGCCTCCCTCCCCATCCCTCGCTCTCTCCTCTCTCTTCTTCAATGGCGATCAGTCGCTGCCCGCGATCTTCACCAGCTTGTTGTACAGACCCAGAATCAGGAATGTCGGCGCCCATTGGCCCACGAAGAGCGCATCCTCATCACGGCCCATCATCTTCAGGATGAGCGACCCGCAGATCGATCCGCCCGCCGCCCACAGAAACGTGTCGCTGGGCAGCTTCGCGGTCTGTTCCTCGATCATGCGCGCGACCTGGCCTTCCTCGTGCCCCACATCGGCGAACTGCTCCTGCACCTTCTCACCCATGCGGCGGGCGGAGTCCTTGATGTCCTGCCCCATGTCGCTCGCGGTGTCCTGAATGCCTTCAACTCTGGTCATCGCACTGCTCCTTTTGCTTAGCCGGGCTCCTCGTCTGGTTCGGCTCGACCGTGCACGGCATGCGGTCGACCGTGAGATTCCTAGGGCCGCCCACGTGCATCGTCAACGTTTCGCCCGCTCGGCGAGGGATGTTCAAGTATCTTTCATCACTCACCTTACGTGTGGCTCAGGGACGCGCCCATCCCCAGCCGCCGTCTGCGCCCATGCGCGCAGCAAACAACGGTATCCGCTGATGGCTGCTTGCAGCCGCCCGATGGAAGGGAGTATCATCCCGCTTCAATCGGATTTCAGATTTTCCCTGGGAGGCACCATGGCTTCACCTGATGATCGGCGATACAGCCCCACGCACGAATGGCACAAACTCGAAGGCGACACCGTCGTGGTGGGCATCAGTCAGTTCGCCGTCGATGAACTCACAGACGTCACTTACGTCGACTTCCGCAAGACGTCCGGCCCGATCAAGCAGGGCGAATCGTTCGGCGAAATCGAGTCCGTCAAGACGACCAGCGAAATCTACAGCGGGATCGATGGCGAAGTCGTCGAGGTGAACCAGGAAGCTGTGGACAACCCCGCGATCATCAACGAAGACCCGTATGGCAAGGGCTGGCTGATCCGGATCAAGCCCGCCGATGCGTCGCAGCTCGAGAAGCTGCTGGACGCCGCCAGCTACGACAGCGGTCACTGACACGCGAACAACGCCACGGCCGATGACGCACGTCCGCCCGATGCCGCGCGGTCGTGCTGTCGTGCGCGCTTGCCGGTGAGCGGTATTGCGGCATGTGAGATGCCGTCGGCTGCCGTGCGATGGTGCCACCGTCCCTACGTCGGCTTAGCATCACCGCCGCGGTCGATCAGGCGTCGAAGTACATGCAGAACTCGTACGGGTGGGGCCGCTGACGCAGGGCGTTGATTTCCTGCTCGCGCTTGAACTTGATCCAGTAGTAGATCACTTCCTCGCTGAAGACATCGCCCTGCATGAGGAAGGCACGGTCGCGTTCCAGATCGTCCAGCGCTTCATCGAGGTCGACCGGCGTGCAGCGCAGCGCTTCGAGCTGTTCGGGTTCCAGTTCCGACAGGTCCTTGTCGATCGGGTCGCCCGGGTCGATCTCGTTGCGGATGCCATCGATCGCGGCCATGGTGATCGCGGCGAAGGCGAGGTACGGGTTGCACGCCGGATCGGGAAAGCGGATCTCGATGCGTTTGGTCGTCGGGTCTTTCTTGTAGACGGGCACGCGGATGGCGGCTGAACGGTTGCGCGAGGAATAGACGAGATTCACCGGTGCTTCGTAACCGGGCACCAGCCGCTTGAAGCTGTTGGTGGTGGGGTTGGTGAAGGCGACGAGTGCGCGGGCGTGGTGGAGGATGCCGCCGATCGCATACAGGCCGATCTTGCTCAGGTTGGCGTAGTGTCGACCGGAGAAGAGCGGCTTGTTGCCTTTCCACAGGGAAAAGTGGGTGTGCATGCCCGAGCCGTTGTCCTGAAAGAGCGGTTTGGGCATAAACGTGGCGACCTTGCCGTGCCGCGCCGCGATGTTCTTCACGACGTACTTGTAGAACATGCACGTGTCCGCCATGTCGACCAGCGGCAGGTGGCGCAGGTCGATTTCGCCCTGACCGCCCGTGGCGACTTCGTGATGATGGCTTTCCACGGGGATGCCCATCGTCATCATCACATCCACCATCTCGGCGCGGATGTTGGAAAGCGTGTCCGCCGGAGGCACGGGGAAATAGCCTTCCTTGAGGCGAATCTGGTTGCCCAGGTTGGTCGGGTCCTGTCGGCCGCGGTTCCAGATGCCTTCGACCGAATCGACGCGGTAGCTCGCCTCGTTGATGGTCTGGTCGTAGTGCACGCTGTCGAAGAGGAAGAACTCCAGTTCGGGGCTGAAGTAAGCGGTGTCGGCGATGCCGGTGGACTGGAGGTACGCCGCCGCCTTGCGCGCGATGGAGCGTGGGTCGCGGGCGTATTCCTTCTTGGTGATCGGGTCGCGCACATCGCAGATCATCGACAGCGTCGGATGGGTGTAGAACGGGTCGACGCGGGCCGTGTGCGCCACGGGCATGAGCAGCATGTCGCCTTCGTTGATCGGCTGCCAACCGCGGATGCACGAGCCGTCGAATCCGAAGCCGTCCTCGAAGCTCTGTTCGGTCAGTTCGCTGGCGACGTAGGTGGTGCGTTGCCACTGGCCGGGGAAGTCCATGAAGCGGCAGTCAATGAAAGCGATGTTGTTGTTCTTGACGAACTGTACCACCTGTTTGGGTGTCATGGTGTTGCACCTTCCTGTACCACGGCCGGGCGAGAATAGCCGGCGTGCACCGTTGCGGCAACCGGCGCGGGTCGGAGTCACACCTCGGGTGACCGTGCGCTTTTGAGCGCGCCGGTGATCATCATGAGAAAGAATCCCAGGGCGAACGCCCCGCCGAGGAAACTCGCCCAGACGCTTTGCGCGAACGCCGCCGCCACACCCGCCAGCCCGATTGCGCCCAGCAGCGCCACCGCCGCCGCCTTCATCGGCCAGTGATCGTCGCGATTCTGGCCGAACAGATGCGTCACGGGCAGCGTCATCACCGCGAACAGACCCCCCAGGTAGAACATCGGCTTGGACGAGGCGATCAGCGCCACGACCACCGCCGCCATCGCCGCGACGATCAACCCGGCGAACCAGTTGCTCGTCGTGCGGTCCTGCGCCGACAGCGCATATCGACCGTACTTGTTGAAACGCAGCAACAGGTTGAACAGCGGCTCACCGATCCACGTCAGCAGCACGAACGCCAGATACACACCCAGGATCGGCCAAACGTATGGCTGCAGGTCGGGGTTTTGGTCCGCGACGCCGCGCAGCAGGCGCGCCAGCACGTACAACCCGATGATGATGCCTGTCCGCGCGCCGGACGACAACCGGCTCATGAACAGGAACCAGTTGAGCAGCAGGCGGTAGATCAGGTAGTGCGCCTTGAGCGAGTAGAGCATGCCCTGCTGCGCGAATGCATTCTGCGGATTCAACCGCAGTGCCTCGCGGAAGTGTTCCAGCGCCTGTTTGGGCTTGCTTTGATGGAGCAGTGTCCAACCCTGGTTGGCATGCGTGTCGGAATTTTCCGGCGAGCGCGCCAGCGCGTTGCCCAGCGATTGCCGCGCTTCTTCGTTGCGGCCGAGCTTCGTCAACGCCATCGCCCGCAGGTTCAAACACTCGACGTGTTCGGCATCGATCTCCAGCCCGCGATTGGCGGCTTCCAGCGCATCGTCCCAACGCTGCGCGTTCAGCAGAATGTTCGCCAGCATCGCCTGATAGTCGGCATCGAAAGGCTCGATGCGGATGGCCTGATCGATCGCCTGTCGTGCTTCGCGCCAGCGGCGCTTGTGGCTGTACGCGGCCGCCAGAACGTAGTGCATGTAAGCGTTGTCCGGCGCGAGGTTGACCGCCTGCCTGGCGGAGGCGAGCGCCTGATCGTGCTTGCCTCCGCCCGACAACGACAGCGACAGCATCGCATGGGCATAGGCGTTGTCGGGGTTCTCCGCCAGCGCCTTTTGCGCTTCGGACATCGCCATGTCGTAGCGCGATTGGGACAGCAGCAACTGGGCTCGTGCAACGTGTGACATCGATGCGTTCCGGCGGTAAGTCGGCGGTGTGGCCGCGCCGCTACTTCATCTTGAGGTATTCGAGGATGTCGTCGTATCGGCCGCCCTCGTTGGAATACATCGCGTAATTGCGCGCCGAGGCGAACCATTCGCGCGTGGACGGCTTGACCTGCCTGGCGGCGCGGATCAAATCCTTCGTCGTCAACGGTGCGGGCACGCCTGTCTTGAGCGCTTCACTCAGCTTGCCTTCCACTGCGACGTCAACGAGTGCCTTGAGGTCCGCGCCGGAAAAGCCATCCGTCTTGCCCGCCACCGCCTGGTAGTCGACATCGTTGAGCGGCTTGCCGCGCAGCAGCACCTGCAGAATCGCCGCACGGGCAGGTGTGTCCGGCGGTGGGGCGAAGATGATGCGGTCGAATCGTCCCGGGCGACGAAACGCGCTGTCCAGATGCCACGGCGCATTGGTGGCGGCGAGAATGAGCACGCCTTCATTCGAAGCGTTCACCCCGTCGAGTTCCGCGAGAAACTGGTTGATGAGTTGTCGGCCGGCGCTTTGCCGCATGTCGGTTCGGCTGGCGCCCAACGCATCGACCTCATCGAAGAAAAGCACGCACGGCGTCTGCCGTCGCGCCTGCTCGAAGATGGCGTGCAGACGCTGCTCGCTGCTGCCGATCCACATCTCCAGCACATCGTGAATGCCCACGGAGATGAACGCGGCCTTGACTTCACCAGCCGTCGCCCGCGCGAGATGCGTCTTGCCGCACCCCGGCGGGCCGTACATCAGAATGCCTCCGCCGATCGCTTTGCCGTACGCCTTGTACAACTCGGGATGATTCAGCGGCTCGATGATTTTGAGGCGAATCTCCTGCTTCACCTTCTCCATGCCGCCCACATCGGCGAAGTTCACCTTTGGTTTTTCAATTTCGATCTCGCCACGCGGCACGGGACCATCGTCGGCAAATGCGCGCACCCGACCAAACTCGTCCACCTCCTCGCGGTCCCAGTCGGTGTCGTCGGTGCCATCGTCGTCGGGGTTGATGTTCAGCAGTTCGGCCAGTTCGTCATCCGCAAGCTGCGGGTCCATCTGCACAGCCCGGCGATAAGCACGCGCGGCACGATCGATCTGTCCGCTTTTCAGAAGCAGCTTCGCGTGCAGCAAGTGTACCGCGGGTTTGGCGGTGGGCTTCGTTCCGAGTTCCTCGACGATGACGATCGCGGCCGAGTGCTTGCCCTGCTGGTAGAAGCATTGCGCCAGGCCGAGCTTGAGTTCTTCACTTTCGGGTGCGAGTTCCAGTCCCTGCCGGTAGAGGGTCTGGGCCTCGTCGAGCATGCCGCGTTTGAGCATCAGTGTGCCGATGTGGGCGCGCAAGGGGACGTTGTCGGGTGACAACTGCAGCGCATCAGTCAGGCTCCTGAGCGCATCCTGCCAATCACTCATGGTTCAACTCGCATGCGGTGAACGACGCATCGGAAGGGACACCCCCCTCCGTAGGCTGGCCATGGTAGATGAGGGGGGTGAGGCGTCAAGTGGAAGCGGGCGGGGATTTCGACTGCGGATTGAAGGAGCGGCGTGGGGCGGGGCTCAGTTGTCGATGCCGTAGTGCTTCATCTTCTTGTAGAGCGTGGTGCGGTTGATGTCCAGGTCGCGCGCGGTGGACTGGCGGTTCCAGTCGTTGGCCTTGAGCGCGGCGAGGATGATCTGCTTCTCCGGCTCCTCCAGTGCCACGGCGAGCGGCGTCGGCTGCCAGCCCTGCGCCAACGCCGGCACGGCGATCATCCCCGGTGCGGGCGATGATGCGGCGGCGGAGGCAGTGGCGACGCGAAGGCCTGTGCCCTCGCGCACCGAGTCGGGCAGGTCCTCCACCTGAATGAGCGGCGAGCGACTGAGTACCACCGCCCGTTCGATCGCGTTCTCCAGTTCGCGCACGTTGCCCGGCCAGGTGTAGCGCCGCAACGCCTGCATCGCCTCGTCACTCAGTCGCCGATCCTTGTTCAACGTCTTGCAGTACTTGCCCAGGAAGTGCTCCGCCAGCAGCGGCACGTCACCGGCCCGTTCACTCAACGGCGGCAGATGAATGTTCACCACGTTGATGCGATAGTAGAGGTCTTCGCGGAATTTGCCTTCCGTCACCAGTTGCGACAGGCTCTGGTTGGTCGCCAGCACGAAGCGCACATCCACCTGTTTCGTCTGCGATGAGCCGACCGGTTCGAACGCTTTTTCCTGCAGCACGCGCAGCAGCTTCAACTGCAGCGCGGGCGTGGCGCTGTTGATCTCGTCGATGAAGAGCGTGCCGCCGTCCGCCGCGAGACACTTGCCCGGCTTGTCGTAGTCCGCACCGGTGAACGCGCCTTTGACGTGGCCGAACAACTCGCTTTCCAGCAGCGTTTCGGGAATGGACCCGCAGGCGAAAGTGACGAACGGTCCGCTGCGACGGGGGCTGCGCTCGTGGATCGCGCGGGCGATCATCGTCTTGCCCGTGCCGCTGGCACCTTCGATGAGCACGGTGGTGGGGCTGGCGGCGACGGCTTCCACCAGGTCGTAGATCTTCTGCATGCGGTAGTCAGCGCCGACGATGTTGTCGAGGCCGAACCGTTCGTGCAGTTGATGTTTGAGCGTCTGGTTCTCGGCGAGCAGGGCGTGCTGCTGGGCGGCCTTGCTCACCGCCAGACGCAGCTCGTCGTCGACGATTGGTTTGGTGAGGTAGTCGGCCGCGCCAAGCCGCACCGCTTCCACCGCCGTTTCAATTTTGCCGTACCCGGTGATGACGATGACGACGACGGCGTGTCCCTGCTTCTTGATCTGCTTGAGCAGTTCCATGCCGTCGCAGCGTGGCATGTTGAGGTCGGTGATGACGACGCCGAAGGGCGTTTGCCCGTTGCCGTTGGTCGCGGCGAGCATGGCGAGCGCTTCGTTGCCGTCGCCGGCGGTGGCGCAGGAGAAGCCCTGCGTGGCGAGGAACTGGGCGAGCGATTCGGCAACGATCAGGTCGTCATCGACAATCAGGATGCGCGGTTGCTGAGGCATGGCATGGAGGTGTGTTACGTCGTTTGGGTTGCGGGCCAGCGGAGGGTGAGCAGCGCGCCGCCGTCGCGATGGTTGGCGAGGGTGAGTTCCCCGCCGAGCGACTTGGCGATTTCGCGCGACAGTTGCAGGCCCACGCCGTGGCCGTCGGTTTTGGTGGTGTGGCCGAATCGGAATCGTCCGGCATCATCGGTGAGGCTGTCGTCGATGCCTTCGCCGGTGTCGCGCACGGTGAGGATCACATCATCGCGTTCGAGTCGCACGGCGATGTCGATGGTGCGAGGTGTGCCGCGGGTGGGGCGTTCCATCGCCTGAATGCTGTTGCGCAGCGCGTTGGCGATGATGGGGTAGATCGGCCCGGCGGGAAGGGCGGCGGCGTCACGCTGGACGGTGATGCGCACATCGATGCCACGCATCGCCGCGGCCGGCGCCATGAGACTCACCGCGTGTTCGATCGCCTGACCGATGGTATGGGACTGCTGGAAGAGCGAGCCGGGCGTTTGCGGCTGTTTCATCCAGCGATGGATCAGCGTCGCCATGTGCTTCATGGCCGTGTTCGCCATTTCCAGTCGGCTGAGCAGGTCTTCGCTGGTTTCATCGGCGTGGACGGGTTCGCGCAGGGTGGAGATCGCCAGCCCCAGATGCCGGAGGCTGCCATCGAGCAGGTTGGCCAGTTCGTGTGCCAGCGCTTCGGTGTTCGGCTTATCGGGCGTTTGGGCGTCGCGCAGGCGCGCGGGAAGCGCAGCGTCGCTGTGGGGCGACGGCGTGGTGGGCTCATTGTTGCCTGAACGCGACATCACATGGTGTGTATCGTCGCGCGCGCGGGGCGGCTTGAGGTAAAAACGAAACAATTTTGCGCGCACCGTCTCCGCGGCATGGTTGAGGCGATGACCGGACGCAACACCTCACCGGTCGGGCACGGCCGCCGGCACGCCTGTGCGCTGTTCATCGGCAACAGGGGCGGGCGGCTCGACCGCGCTGGCGGGGGCGGCCTCCTCCGCGTCGGGCTCGACGGCTTGCGGTTCCGCGGAGGCAGCGGGGACGCTGTCGGTCGTCCATCGCACGTGCCCGAAGAACGCCTCATCCATCTGGATGCGGCATTTGTGGATGCGGTGGCTGTTGAGCTTGAGCAACGCTTTGTCGACCAGCGATTTGACCACGCCCGTATCGTCGCACTGTTCGGCCACGGCGTGACGGCAGTGATAACCATCCTCGCCGCGCATGCAGACGATGGCGGCGACGATCGCATCACCGTGCCGTGCCACAAGCGTGAGGCTCATCGGCGGGCCGATCACTTCGGCAACATCGCGCTGGGCGAAGAGCTGACGCACCTGCGGCAACTCCTCCGGCCGAATCTCGCTGATCTGAACATCCATGATCCCCGTGCCTCGGGTGCGACAACGGCGCACCTTCGTGCTATCGACCGGCCGGGGATCGCGGTTGAGCAAGAACGCAAGCGTCGGTTCCGTTCAACCTTGCCACGTTGACAAACCCCATCACTGTATGGTGGGGTTTCGGTGGGTTATTGGAGGTTGAGGGCGGCGGCGTCGCGGTCGGTGAGCATGCCGCCATCGCTGCGCTGCTTCACCGTGCCATCACGTTTCCAGGAACGTTCGCAGCGCGGCTCGTTCCGCAGATCCACCACGCGCGGCCCGCCATCGCCATCCTCCAACGTCACGCGACTGATGCCGCACAGGTCCGCCAGGTCGACGGGGTCGAACGGCTCGAGCTCAGCCGATCGCGCGAGGATGAGCCCGCAATCCAGCGGGTTGTCGATCCCCAGCGACTGCCGTGCCTCTTCGATCGCCTTGAGCCACGTATCGCGCTGTTCGATGATCTTCGACCAACGTTCGCTCACGGCAAGATCGCTCGCCTCCGGCAGCAGTTCAAGATGCACGCACGCATCGTCATCACCCAGCAGCGCGCGGAACGCCTCATCAGCCGTGTGCGGCAGGATGGGCGCGACCAGCCGCATCAACGCATGAGCGATGTCGTACAGGGCCGTTTGTGTGCGGCGTCGACGGGGGCTGTCCGGCGCATCGCAGTAGAGGCGATCCTTGGTGGCCGCAAGGTACGTGGCCGACAGCGTGTCGTTGCAGAAATCGAAGATCGCCTCGTGCGCCTTGCGGAAGGCGAAGCTGTCGTAGGCATGGCGCACCGTTTGGATGAGCGTGTTCAACGCGCCCATCGCCCACGCATCGATGCTCGTCGCGTCGGCTTCGGTGAACGTGTAACGATTGGCCGATACATCGAAGTCCGACAGATTGCTCAGCAGGTAGCGCAGCGTGTTGCGCACCTTGCGGTACTCTTCGCCAGCCACCTTGAAGTAATCGAGGTCAACCTTGATGTCGTTGTCGGTGTTCAGCGACGACACCCACCAGCGGCAGACATCCGCGCCGAAGTCCTTGAGCAGTTCCTCGACCTCCAGCGCATTGCCCAGACTCTTGGACATCTTCTTGCCATCGCGGTCGACCATGAAGCCGTGGGTGAGGATCGCCTTGAAGGGCGGCTTGGCCGTTGCGCCGATGGCGAGCAGCAGCGACGACTGAAACCAGCCGCGGTGCTGATCGGAGCCTTCCACGTACAGGTCGGTGGGCACCGCATCCCTGCCGAAGCGACGTCGCACCACAGCGTTCCACGAGGAGCCCGAGTCGACCCACACATCGAGCGTGTCCGCGCCCTTGCGGATGGCGGATTGCGGATCGCGGATCGCGGATTTGATCCACTCGGGAGCGTGCGGATCAGCCTCGGCGTCATAGTACTGCAGCAGATCGTGCGGCTGGGCGAGGAACCAGACATCGCTGCCTTTTTCGCCGAACAGTTTGGCGACCGCGCGGACGGACGCCGGCGTGAGCAGCACATCGCCCTCGACACCCTCCGGCGGATAGAACGCGGGAATCGGCACGCCCCAGGAACGCTGCCGCGAGATGCACCAGTCCGGCCGCGTCTCCAGCATGCCGCGCAACCGGTTGCGTCCCCAGCCGGGATAGAACGTCACATCCTTTTCAACCGCCGCGATGGCGCGTTGGCGCAGCGATGCCGTTTGCCCATCGCATTCGAACGGTTTGTCGACGCCGATGAACCATTGATCGGTGGCCCGGAAGATGACGGGCGATTTGCCGCGCCAGTCGTGCGGATAGCTGTGCAGGAACTTGTGGTCGTGGAAGAGGTGGCCGCTCTGCCGCAGGTGCTCGACCACCTTATCGTTGGCGGTCCAGACATCGACGCCGCGCAGCCACTGCGGCGCGGTGTCGTCGAAGGTGCCATCATCACGAACGGGGCAGTAGATCTCCAGCCCCTCGCGCAGGCCGGTCTGGTAGTCCTCCACGCCGTGCCCCGGCGCGGTGTGCACCAGCCCCGTGCCGTCCTCGAGCGTCACATATTCCGCAGCGACGACGCGACCGGTCCGCTCGATGAAGGGGTGCATGTAGGTGACGCCCAGCAGCTCCGAACCACGCACGATGGCGACGGGTTCCACGTGCTCAACATTCCGCGCGGCAAGCACCTTGGGCGCGAGTTCCGCAGCGATGACCACCCGCCGCCCATCACCCAGATCGTACACGCCGTAGTCGTACCGCTCGTTCACCGCCACCGCGAGGTTGGCGGGCAGCGTCCACGGCGTGGTCGTCCAGATCATCAGATGCGTGAAGCCCGCCGACGAAGCGGGTGAACCCGCCACCTCGAACATCACATAAACGCTCGTATCCTCCCGCTCGTAATACTCCAGCTCCGCATCCGCAAGCGCCGTGCGGTTGGCGATCGACCAGTGCACCGGCTTGAGGCCGCGATACACGATGCCACGCTCCACCAGGTCGGCGAAAACCTCCAGCTCCGCCGCCTCGTAATCCGGCAGCATGGTCAGGTACGGGTTGTCGTAGTCGCCCACGGTGAGCAGCCGCTGCATCTGCGTCGCCTGCAGCTTGACGAACTTCTCCACCGACGCCTTACACTTGCGGCGAATCTGGATCGGTTCCATCTCCCGCGCCTTCTCGCCCAACTCCTGCACCACCTTGTGCTCGATCGGCAGGCCGTGGCAGTCCCAGCCCGGGACGTATGGCACATCGAACCCCAGCATGGTCCGGCTGCGGACGACGATGTCCTTGAGCACCTTGTTCAGCAGGTGCCCCAGGTGGATCGAACCGTTGGCGTAAGGCGGGCCATCGTGAAAAACGTAGGGCCTGCGGGACCGACCCAGTTCACGCAGCTTGCCGTACAGACCCATCTGCTGCCAGCGCTTGAGCGAGGCGGGCTCGTTCTGAACCAGGTTCGCCTTCATGGCAAACCCGGTGCGCGGCAGGTTGAGCGTGCTCTTGTACGACGGCCGATTCTCGGTGGATTCACTCATAGCCGGGCGATTTTAGCGGCCAACGCCCCCGCCCGCATGTCGGAACGGCAGGGAGGCAGGAAAGGGCGGTACAGAGGCACAAAGGCAAAGAGGCATGGAGGTATGAAGGCACAAAGGCACGAAGACAAAACGGCAGGTGCTCCCACACCGTTCCCACCCTAAAGCTCGGGGATCGCCATCCCTGGGGCCCCAAACGCCCATTCACCGCCCATCAGACCAAAACCGCCGTCTGCCTCACGCACGGCTCCGGTGCCGATGAGCCGCAATCCGGTCTGTTGTATTTGGCTGCGGTTGACGGAATGGTCGCCGAATCCCCGACGGGTGGTCGCTTCCCCATGTACCCGCTTGTGGACCACATCACAGTGCCCGACAATCTGAACCGGCTCCGAGGGGTGGCCGCGACTCACTGTGCCAACATGTGGACCACATCCGGTGTGACAGACACCCAAGGTACGCTGCCTTCTTCATTTGGTCATCCACAGGTTTGGTTATAGCTCCGTTTCGTAACGGGTTAGCCCTTCAGCTGAGCCAAGGCCGCATCCACCCACGCCACGTAATAAGGTTTTCGCCATTCTCCCGTAGATATTGCATCGCGTAGGTTGACAAGCTCTTCAGTAAGTTCACGAAGACGAAGCTCCTTGGCAACATCGACTGCGAGTAGTGTGTGGGGCAACTTGCGCTGTCGCAACCAGCTTCTCATTATTGCTATAACGGCCTCTCGATCCCGTGCGATCATATTTCGCGCCACCGCGACGATACGTGCACTGAGATATTCACCAGACTTCTCCGATCCTGGATCGCTGAGAATCGTTCCGAATGCCATATCTACATCTTCCTTCGACATATATTACCTTACAACTTTGATTGCCTCAGCAGGAATTGCTTCGGGAAATACAACTTCAATTCCGCCTCCTGGCATATTGTACATTCGCCCAACGGTTTGGCATTCGGGAATGTCAATGCCGTTTCTGACAAGCGTGTCGATATCGATTGCAAGCAAATGCTCAGCTAATCCGCGATTCGGAGGGAGGGCCAGATCGATTTGCGCCTGCAGTGGGCTTAGCGTACCATCTGGTGTTGTGAATACTTTTCCCGAAGCACCCGGTCTCAGACCTTGCGTGGCAATTAGGTTGGGATCCGCGCTTGTGTAATGATATAAAGTCCCGCGTCGCTTCCGAATTAGACCAGGAAAGAAAAGGGGACATCCACAATTAATTCTCGCTTTCTT
>CAZEFM010000043.1:0-29724 GCA_964511575.1 uncultured Phycisphaeraceae bacterium
ACGTAGATCTTCGCGCCGAACTCCGCGCCGAGTTGCATCGCCCGCATCGTCTTCTGAATGGCATAAGCACGCACATCCGCATCGTTGCTGGTGAACGCGCCATCCTTGAACACCGGATCGCTGAAGAGGTTCGTCGTCGCCATCACCACACGAAGCTTGTTGCGACGCAGCGCCTTGCGGAAGTCGCGCTTGATCTGGTCCGCTTCAGCGGGCGTGGCATCGATCGGGATCAGATCGTTGTCGTGGAAGTTGACGCCGTACACGCCGCCCACTTCGCCCAGCAGATCGACGATTTCAGCGGGCGATAGCTTGGCACGTGTTGGTTCGCCGAACGGATCGCGTCCCGGGTTGCCCACGGTCCAGAGCCCGAAGGTGAATTTGTCAGCGGGAGTCGGAGCGTACGCATCAGTTCGGGCCATGTGAATTTCCCTCGTATCGATGATGAACCCACGCGCCAGGCACGGGGAAGTGTCTTGCGAGAAATAAAGTGTGGCGTCGGCATGCGACACGGTCAAATCGGCAGGGAATCAGAATGATAGCATTCCACGGGTCGACAACAAAAAACAAACCCGCGGTGGTGGCCGCGGGTTTGCGAAAACGTGTTGATGATCGAATCGCTCTTACGCAGGGGAGGGCATCACGCCGCCGGGCGCCAGGCCATCGTCTTCCGCCCGGGTGGGGGCGATGGTTTTTTCCTTTTCGGTCTTGAGCAGGTCCGTCACTGTCTGCTTGTGCAGCGGCTTGCCCTGCATGACCTTGTCGACCTCATCGCGGGTGAGCGTCTCGTAACGCAGCAGCGCCTGGGCCAGACGTTCCAGCGCATCGCGGTGCTCGGTGAGCAGGTTCCGCGCTTCGTTGTACGTCTTGTCGACCAGCGCCTTGATCTCCTCGTCGATGATCCGTGCGGTCTCATCGCTGAAGAGCTTGTCCGGCTGCTCCCACGGGTTGCGCGACTCGTCCAAGCCGTAGAGCAGGAAGCCCAGCTTCTCGCTCATGCCGTACTGCGTCACCATCGCCCGTGCGATCTGGCTGGCCTGACGGATGTCCATCGCCGCGCCGCTGGAGATATCGCCGCAGAACATTTCCTCAGCGATTCGTCCGCCGAACGTCACACGCAACTGCGCCAACAGCGCCTTGCGCTGCCAGATGTGACGGTCCTTCTCCGGCAGCATGAACGTCACGCCCAGCGCCTGACCACGCGGGATGATCGTCACCTTGTGCAGCGGCTCCGCATCCGGGTCGAAGTACGTCACCACCGCGTGACCAGCCTCGTGATAGGCGATCACCTTCTTCTCATCTTCCTCGATGCGGTGGCTCTTGCGTGCCCGGCCCCATTTGACCTTGTCACGCGCTTCTTCCAGATCTTCCTGCTCGACAAAGTCCTTGCCCAGCAGTGTCGCGCCGATCGCCGCTTCATTGATGATCGCCGCCAGATCCGCACCGGAGAACATCGGCGTGCCCCGCGCCAGACGCACCAGGTCCACGTTCGGACTCATCTTGATGCGACGGCTGTGCACCTTCAGAATCTCGATGCGGCCTTCCAGGTCCGGCAGCGGCACGTGGATCTGTCGATCGAATCGGCCGGGACGCGTCAACGCCGGGTCCAGCACGTCCGAGCGGTTCGTCGCCGCCATCACGATCACCTGGTCCGACGTCTCGAAGCCGTCCATCTCCACGAGGATCGCGTTGAGCGTCTGCTCGCGTTCATCGTGGCCGCCCGAGGAAAACCCGCTGCCGCGACGGCGACCCACCGCGTCGATTTCGTCCAGAAAGATGATGCACGGCGCGTTGTCCTTCGCCTGCTTGAACAGGTCACGCACGCGGCTGGCGCCCACGCCGACGAACATCTCCACAAAGTCCGAACCGCTGATCGAGAAGAACGGCACGTCCGCTTCACCGGCAACCGCCTTGGCGAGCAGCGTCTTGCCGCAGCCCGGTTCACCGATGAGCAGCACGCCGCGCGGCACACGACCGCCCAGCCGCTGGAACTTCTTGGGGTTCTTCAGGAACTCGACGATCTCGCTCACTTCCTCGCGCGCTTCGTCGATGCCCGCCACGTCGTCCAGCGTGACGTTCGAATGTTCCTTGTTGGTCACGCGGTGCCGCGATCGGCCGAAGGAACCGAGCATGCCCGGCCCGCCGCCCGCGTTGCGGATCGATCGGAACACGAAGAAGTAGATCAACAAAGCGATGACGATGAACGGCCCCCACGTCAGGAAGATGGGCAACAGGATCGACCCGCCGGGCTTCTCCTGCACATCGGTCCAGCCCACCGCATCCAGACGGTTGACCCAGTACTCCTTCGTTTCCGGGCTGATGCTGGCTTCGACGCGGTAAGGCTTCTGCCAGCTCGGGTCGATCGGAATAGCCGTGGTTTCATCCTTGAGCGTGCCGCGAAGCCGCTGGTCCTCGACGATGATGGTGCCGTCGAAATCCTTGGCGGCGGCGTACTGGATGAAGTTGCTGATCGGGATTTCCTTGTGCCGCTGGTTCGCCTGGGTAAGCAGCAGCAACAGCGCCACCAGAAGCATCGCCAGCAGCGCCCATCCCCACAGGCCGCGACCCATCATGTTGGGCGGACCGTTGCGGGGCGACTTCCCGTCACCGCCACGCGGTTGTTCGTTCTGCTTTTTGGAGCCGTCACGACCAGGCGACCGGTCGTCGTCCGAACGCCTGGTTCGCGGCTTGTTCTGTTCGGGCATCAGCAATCCTCAAATGTTGAAACGGCGCAAGGCAACATGCCAGGACGCCTTATTCTAGGCGCAAGGGGAACCCATCCCATCTTATCGGCAAGTTCGGGGCCTCGAAACGGCCGGGCCTGCTTTTTCGCCCGACCACAGCCTCGTCGTACCCCTGCGCGGAAAACTCCATCGCCACCCCGGCGACAGATGTAGCTCATTCTATGCCAGCATCCGGGGAAATGTTCACCCCGGGGTAAGAAGAAATCTGATGCCCGAGGCTCGACGTCAGAGGCCAGCGATCAGACGCCGAAGATCAAAGACGACTCCGGCCTCCGTCTTCCGACCTATGTCCTCCTCTTCACCACTCCGCTCGCATTTCATCAACAATGTCCCGCGCCAGCGACTGCACCGCTTCGCGCCGCGCGATCTCAAACGGCTCGGCGATCGGACGGCTGGGAATGTACCGGCCCACGGCGGCGAAACCCTTCCCGTCCCGGATCACCTGCTGAGGCGAGCGCAGGTTCTTCCACTCAAAGTCCACCGCCACCGTCACTTCCAGCTCCTGAGGCACCCCGCCCGGACGGCGACGGCTCATCAGCGACTGCTCCACGTTCACCACCGTCAGACCCAGCCGCGTGTCCGCCACCTCGCCCCGCACAACCTTATAAGGCGTGCGAAGCTCGATCTCCTTGATCACCGCCTCCGTCAGCTCGAACTCCACATCCCGGTAAAGCTGCGGGTTGCGGTTCTCGGCGATCGGCACCGCCACCGTCCGCACATCCTGTGGGAACAGCTCGCGATGGCCGTAGCCGCACCCGCCGAGCAACCCACCCAGCACGAGCAACCCCCAGGCCGCCAACGTTGTTGCGCTTCGATGGTTCAAGGCGTCGCCTCCTCCGTCGCGTCGGGCAGCTCAAGGTCCACATCCCCGTCGAACTCGACAGGGGGCGCATCCTTCGGCGCGTTCGCTTCATCCGGGGCGATCACCTCCACGCCCCATTCGTTGAGCCGCTCGATCGCCTGCTGGGCGGCGGCACTCTGCGGATAGTCCCGCACCGTGCGACGGTACATATAGATGGCACTGACCCGCTGGCCCGTTTCGTCGTACCACCGGGCGCTCGCCAGCGCCTTGGCGGCGAGCGACTCCTCGATGCGCATCAGCAGCGCCTCCGCGCCGATCCGCTCCGCAGCAGCGGGAAACTCCCGGGCGTACATCTTGATCCGTTCCCCCGCATCCACCAGCCCCGTCGGGTCGAAACGAGGCCCCTTGAACGACGCCAGGTTCGCCTGAATCAACCGCAGCATCGCGCGTTCCCGGCCGCGACTCTGCGGGTAGTTCACCAAAAACGCGTCGTAGGCATCCGCCGCCTCCGTCATCCGTCCGCGCTCAAAGTAGAAATCCCCCAGCGCGATGTTCGCCCGCTCACCCAGGTTGCTGCCGGGGGCACGCTCCTGAATAAGGATGAACAGTTCCTCCGCCTCCGCATCCGTCTTGATCAGCCGCATCCCCCAAAGGTGGCGACGCAGCCCCCCGGCATACAGGCGGGCGATCTCATACTCCCGCTCCAGTGCCGTCATGTACAGTTCTGAGGCCGGGTAACGGCGAATCACGTGCTCATAGTCGAAAAGCGACTCGTAATGCTTGCCCCGCGCCCGAAGCGCATCGCCCCGAAGGAAGTAGGCCTCGACCACATCAGGGTGGTTCGGGTAGCGCTCAATCCATTGCCCCGCCAGCTTTTCCGCTTCCTTGGCCTGACCCTGCGCCAGCGTGCGGCGGATCGTCTGCAACTTGCCCTGAGGCGTCTGCGGGTCGTACTCCGTCTGCTTCTCCCAGTCGTAGGACTCATCGTCCAGCCGATACCGCTCCTGCCCCGCCGCCGGCACCGCCAGAAGGCATACGAGCAGCACCGCCGCCGTCCACCCGCTCATCCACGCTCGACCGAGATTGCATTTCAACAGTGCGCCCCTAATGAAAAGATCAGGCAAAGATGATAAAGCGGAGCCCCCACCGGGGCAAAGAATCGCTTCTCCCTCCTCCCGCCTGCCCTCGAGCCGTCGCAACAGCGATGGGACCGTCGTGAATCGGTGCAACCCGTTCGCCGCCGCGATACGATACGGTTCAAATGACCGTAAGTCCGATCTTTCGCGGCCCGTCGACCGCCGTCGCGGTCGCTCACCTGCAGGAACATTTGCGATGAGTCGCATCTCTTCATCCCAGCACGCCTCCACCTCCGTGACCACGGCCGGGTGTGAACCCGTCGACAATCTGATGCGCATCCCCACGCCCGCCATGGTCATCGACCTCGCCGTGGTGGAGGACAACGTCCGGCGCATGGCCGACTACGCCCGGAAGCACAACCTGCAACTGAGGCCCCACACCAAAACGCACAAACTGCAGTCGATGGCACAGATGCAGTTGAACCACGGCGCGGTGGGCCTCACCGTCGCCAAGGTCGGTGAAGCCGAGGTGATGCGCAACGTCTGCGACGATCTGCTCATCGCCTATCCCGCCCTGGATCCCTACCGCGCCACCCGCACCGCCCAACTGGCGCGTGAGGCTGCCGTGCGCGTCGCGATCGACTCGATTCAGGCCGCCGATGCCCTCGCCCAGGCGGCTCAGCAGCACAACGCCACGCTGGGCATCCTCGTCGAACTCGACGCCGGCTTCGAACGCACCGGCGTGCAGACCGCCGAGCAGAGCCTCGCCATCGCCCAACATGTCGAACGGGCCCGAAACCTGCGGCTTGACGGCATCTGCTTCTACCCCGGCCACGTCAGGGGCGACCCCGAGATGGTCATCGCTGACATGGTCAAAATCGAACACTTCCTCCAGGAAGTGATCGCCACCTGGAAACGTGCCGGCCTTCAACCGACGGTCGTCTCCGGCGGATCCACCCCCAGTGCCCCATACTCCCACCACACCCCCTCGCAAACCGAAATCCGCCCGGGAACCTACATCTTCAACGATGTGAACAGCGTGGCGTGCGGCGTCTGCACCGAAGCGCAATGTGCCGCGACCATCGTCGCCACCGTCGTCAGCAACGCCGTGCCCGGCAAGGTCGTCGTCGACGCCGGCAGCAAGTCGCTCACCCCCGAACGCCACACCTTCAACCCAGCCTTCGAAGGGCTCGGCCGCGTCGTCGGGCTGCCCGAAGCGCGAATCGTCCGCGTCAGCGAGGAACACGGCGAAATCGACATCACCGCCTGCTCCCGCCAACCCGCACTCGGCGAACGCCTGCACATCATCCCCGTCCACGTCTGCCCGGCCGTCAACCTCCACACCACCGTCTGGCTCAAACACCACGACACCCACTACGAACCCGTCCCCATCGACGCCCGCGGGTTGGTCTGCTGAGGCTGGACGAGCGTGGGGTCAATAAACCATTGCCCCGCCGATCCGATGTGTACAGTTCACATGTACACTTTGAGGTGCTAGCCATGAAAGCCTCCTTCGTCGACCTCAGCGGCCAAATCGATCCTGCCACCTGAGTCCGAACCTCACCCTGGACAAGTGCTTGCACAACATTTCCGCCCACGGTTGCCCAGCCGGTACCGCACTGTTGAAATGCCATGTCGGTCGAGTATGGATGAACTGGTGGCGAGCGGCGGGGCAGATGTTTCGTCGGTCTGTTAAGACGTTGTGTACGTTCATGTCAGTCGGCACACATGTCGGAGGTCATATGGACGAGCAATTGAGATCGCTGATCGACCAGATCCAGTCATATGATTTTGAGGAGGAGGGAAACTTTGTCGTGCTGGAGTCGGTTCAGTGGAAGAATTCAGCGGTGGCTCTTGGTATCGAGTTTTCCTGTCAATCAGGTCAGCGATGGGTGATTGATTGTGAGGACGTGCGCGACGTTCGTATCTGCGATCGAACGTTTTACGATCTGTGTTTCGAAACGGGTGACCATCCCGTGTTGCTGCCCTTCAATGCTCCACCTGCGCAGTTGCATTTCTCAGGTAAAGCAAAAAATGTTTCAGCCCTGGCGTATCAGTTGATTGAAGCACACCGTTCCATCGTGGAGGACTGGTTTGATTGCATGCACTTTTTCAACCGCGGGCCGGGTACGCTCGGCTCACTGCTCGAGGGTGGGCACGGTCTGCTGGCCGATGGCCCCGAACCGTTGATGAATGCCTATGCTGATGTGGTTCGAAATCATGGCGTCGGTGTCTCATCACTACCATCGGGGCGGCCGCTCTGGTGGAATGGTGAGTACTGGGAGCGTGAATGCGAACCGCTGGCAGCACTGGTATTCGATCGGTCGTATGTCATCAGTCCCGCGATCACCGCGAGACGTGTCTAGTCGATGTCATCACAACAGTTCCGCGGGGCATTGCCGGCGACTGTTCCGTACAACCGTATTGCTGACCTGTTCTCACACCGTCCCGGCCGTGCCCGTGGCGATGGGTTCGGCGACGAATTCTCGGGGGTCGGTGATGTGGCCGGTCAGGGCGCTGGCGGCGACGGTCAGGGGGCTGGCGAGGTAGACGCCGGCGTCCTTGTGGCCCATGCGGCCGGGGAAGTTGCGGTTGGTCGTGCTGATGCAGTTCTGCGGCTCGTTGATGCGGCCGAACGTGTCCTTCGGTCCGCCCAGGCACGCGGCACAGCTCGATGCACCGATCTGGCAGCCGGCGTCCTGCAGCACCTCGTAGATGCTCTTTTCGCCGTTCGCCTTCGGCTCGCCCTTGACGTTGAGGCGCAGCATGTCCGCGTGCACCTCGGTGGAGCCGGGCACCACGAAGGTGGGAATCTTGACCTGCTTTCCTTCGAGCACGGCCGCGACGAAGATCATGTCGGTGATCTTCCCACCGGTGCACGACCCCACGTACGCGCGGTCGAGCTTCACCTCGCGGCAGTTGTAAGCCGTGTCGCGGTTGTCGGGGCTGTGCGGCTTGGCGACGAGCGGTTCGAGCGTGCCCAGGTCGAACTCCGCCTCATAGCAGTACTCCGCGCCGGGGTCATCGCGATAAACGGTCCACTCCTTCACGTTGGAGCGGGCGCGGACGTACGCCTCGGTCTTTTCATCGACATCGCACACGCCGTTCTTCCCGCCCGCTTCGATGACCATGTTGGTGAGGGTCATGCGGTCTTCGAGGGTGAGCGAGCGAATGCCTTCGCCGGCGAAGTACATGGACTTGTACGTGCCGCCGGACACGGTGATGTCGCCGATCACCGCGAGGATGAGGTCCTTGGCGGTGAGGTAGGGGGGGATCTCGCCATGGAAGGTGAACTTCATGGTGGGGGGCACCTTGAGCCAGGTGCGACCGGTGCCGAGCACGAACGCGGCATCGGTGTTGCCCACCCCCGTGGCGATCTGACCGAAGGCGCCGGCGGTGCAGGTGTGGCTGTCGGTGCCGAGGAGGATCTCCCCGGGGCGGACGTGGCCTTCCTCCGGCAGCGCCTTGTGGCACACACCCTTGTAGCTGGTCTTGGTCGGATCCTTGTAAGGCGAGGGCATGCCCGGCTCGTTCTTGACGAAGTCGGGGTCGTAGTAGTACTTGAGCCCCTGCTCGCGCACGAAGTCGCGCAGGATCTGGATGTTACGGTGACACTTCTCTTCAGCGGTGAAGATGTAGTGGTCGGGCACGATGACGACGCGGTCGCGGTCCCACACTTTGGCGTCGCGGCCGAACTGCTCGTGGAAGATGCCGATGGTGCCCGGTCCGCACACATCGTGGGTGAGGAGGATATCAACGTTCACCCACACGTTTTCACCGGGCTGAACGTCACTGCGGCCGGCGTGGGCGGCAATGATCTTCTCGGTCATCGTCATCGGTCGAGCCATGGCAATCTCCTGCAGTCGTGGCCCGCCGATCAGCGGGCAGAGAAGGGCATTCTAGCGGTGATGGGGTGATTTGGCGATGTGGCGATGTGGTGAGGGCCGAATGGTGAGGTTCAAGCCCGGGGATAGCTATCCCCAGCTTTAGAATGTCGTCCCCCCTCCCCCTCGACCTTGGCGGTTTTGGCGTAACGGGTTGTAGGTTATTGGTTTATGTCGAAAAATCACGATGTCACCCCCACGACAAAGACGACATGGTCTTTTGATTGCAGATTTCGGATTGCGGATTTCGGATTTGATCTAAATACGGATGACATATGGTGTTACTGCGTTCCGGCATCCGATCGCTGTCCTTCGTCCTTTGGCTCAGCCTGCTCTGTTGGGGCGGGGGGGGTGACACGAGGTGACATTTCCGCACTCCGGCGGGGTTCGGGACTGGACAACTTGAATGATACCCGTCTAAAATGCGAAAATCAACACGCGTGGTGAGAAGAACCACTTCGAAGTCGCACAATCGAAACGCGCGCCCACCTAAACCACCCTCACACCTCACCCCATCACCAAATTTTCCAAGCTGCGCCCGGTTTCTCGCTTCGATCCGGCGATTCGACTATATTCGGGCGGCTTGGCTTCGTGGTCGCCCGCATGGGTTTTGAGGGTGATGCGCGGGGCGGCGGAACACGCAGAAGACAGGGGTATGCCCGATGAAGAAGGTGGCGCGTCGCGCACAATCGGTGTTGCTGTGGTCGGGGATTGGGGTGACGGCCGGGCTGATCGGCTGTGCGAGCCCGTTGGAGAAGACGACGCAGGAAGCGCTTCGTCGCGAGTTGGTGCAGTCGCATCGTCGGTATCTGGAGGCGGTGGCGGCGGGTCCGGTGATCGAGCTTGGCCGCGCCCCGAGCCCGGTGGAGCAGTCGCTGCGTGAGGAGGGGCTGATCGATCGACTGGACGAGGTGAGCGGCCCGCAGGCGTATCAGGATGCGCAACTGGACCTTGGGCCCGACCTGCTGGGCGATGTGCAGACGCCGGTGGTGACGGTGACGCTGCAGCAGGTGCTTCAGAAGGCGGCGCGGAACAATCTGGACATTCAGTTGGCGCGGATGCAGCCGGCGATCAGCGAAGCGCAGATCGTTCAGGCGGAGGCGGTGTTCGACGCGGTGTTCTTTGCGAACTTCGATCACGTGCGGCTGGATCAGCCGGGTGTGCCGGGGTTGTTCGCGGGGTTCGGCGGGGACACGCGCGAGCGGTCGACGACGTTTTCCACGGGCATCCGCAAGGTGATGTCGACGGGCGGTCAGATTTCGGTGGAAACGCAGGCGGGCCGGGTGTACCGCGAGCCGTCGGCGACGACGATCAACACGTTCGACACGGCGAACCTCTCGATCAACATCGTGCAGCCGTTGCTTCGCAACTTCGGTTCGGATGTGACGCTTTCGGAAGTGTTTCTGACGCGCAACGCACGCGCGGCCGATGTGCAGACGCTGCGACAGACGATGCTGGACATCATCGCGCAGACGGAGCAGGCGTACTGGAATCTTTACCTTGCCCGGCAGCAGTTGCTGATTCAGTTGCGGTTGCTCGAGCGGACGATGGCGGACCGGGACATTCTGATCCGTCGTCGTGACCTGGACGTGCCGGTGGTGTCGATCACTGAGGCGAGCAGCTTCGTGGAGCAGCGTCGCTTCGATGTGATTCAGGCGCGTCAGCGGGTGCGTCTGGCATCGGACCAGTTGAAGCAGTTGATCAACGACCCGGATCTGCCGGTGTCGGGCGAGGCGTTGCTGTTGCCGGGCGATGCGCCGGCGGACATGCCGATGGAGTTCAGCGTGCTGGACGCGGTGACGACGGCGCTGCAGCAGCGGCCGGAGATGCAGCGTGCGTTGCTGGCGATTTCGGATGCGTCGATTCGGCTTCGCGTGGCGGACAACCAGCGGTTGCCGGACCTGAACCTGGCGGCGACGCTGCGCTACAGCGGGCTGGGCAACACGACCGGCGAAGCGTACCGCGAAGTGTTTGAAGGCGACTTCATCGATTACGTGATCAGTGCGCAGTTCGAGGTGCCGATCGGCAACCGCGGGCCGGAAGCGCAGTACCGTCGATTCCAGCTCGAGCGTCAGGCGACTGTGATCAACTACCAGCGTATCGGTCAGGCGGTGGTGCTGGAGGTGAAGGATTCGCTGCGTCAGTTGACGGCGGCGTATGAGCTGATCGGTGCGGCACGTGCGGCGCGACGCGCGGCGGCGGACAACCTGCGAGCCATCCTGGCGCAGGAGGAAGCGGGTGTGGCGCTGACGCCGGAGTTCATCGACCTGAAGCTGCGTCGGCAGGAAGCGCTGGCGCGGTTCGAGATCGAAGAGATCCAGGCGCTGACGAACTACAACACGGCTGTGGCACAGTTCTACCGGTCGATCGGCACGCTCCTGCAACGCAACGGCATCGTGTTCAGCGAGGCGCCGGTGGTGGGGGAGTGAGGGGTTAGTGGTTAGGGGTGAGGGGTGAGTGAGGGGAACGCGACAAGTCGCGTCGCTTCATGGGAACCCTTTGTGCCTCCTGCCTCACGTTTGTTGCCGGATGATGTTGCTCCAGGTCTTTTCGATTTCGTCGATCAGCTTTTCCATGGCTTTTGATTCGGCCTGTTGTCGGCTTTGATCGACGGCCTGTTCGCTGGTCCAGTTGTTGGCCATCTGGCTGTGTGTTGCGGTGGCCTCCGCGACGCCATAGACGTAGCCGTTGCGTGTGTCGAGGAACGCCGCGGAAGCGGTGGTGGTGACGTAGGCGCGTTTGCTTGGGAGGAAGCCGAGCGTGATGACGTCGACGGGGCTGTCCATGTCGCCGATGCGGAAGGTGGTGTCGAGCGTGTAGACGAGCGTGATGTCGGCGTGGAGCGAGGCGGCGGCGCTTCGCAGTTCGCGATCGCTTTGCAGATGCGCGGGCAACAGCAGCCGATTGACGGGCGCGACGGCGCTGACGAGGGGGAGTTGGGTGAGTCGCTGCAGGTGTTGTTCGGTTTCGCTTTCGCGTGAGGTGACGACGGTGTATGCGCCGTGGCCGTAGGTCGTGGCGTTGCGTGCGCGGTAGCCGCTGCCCTGGACGTGGACGACGGCGATGGCGGCGGGGAACTGCGCCAACGGCTTGCGGGTGAGTTTGGCGCGGATGGAGACATCGGTGAGTTGTTCGCGGTCGTTTTCGCTGGCACCGAAGAGCGCCATGTCGGCGGGTCGGCCGGGCGTGGCGTAGCTGGCGCAACCGGTGAAGAGGGCGGCAAGGGTGAGCAGGAGGATGCATCGCATGGTGAGTACTCCCGGGTGGAGGTTGTGGTGATGGTGCGCGTGTGCGCGCGGGATCGGTAACGCGACAAGTCGCGTCGCTTCATAGGGAACGTTTGGTGTCGTGGCGTTGTGGGTTTATTCGTTGACGGTGGTGTCGTAGCGGACGCCATCGGGGACGGGGACGGCGACGTTGACGGTGGTGCCGTGCGAGCCTTCGGTGATGCGGCTGGCATCGACGGCGAGGAAGGCGGTGTAGGCGCTCATGAGGTTGTTTTCGAGTGCGACACGCTGAATGTGCGGCGCGAATTGGTCATCGCGTCCTGCGGCAACGGCGCGGGCGGTGAGGTCGGCGATCTTGTGCCGCGCCCAGATGGTGCGGACGGCCCGGTGCGATTCACGCTGCAGGTTGTCGACGGGCAGGTCGATCGAGATCGGTTCACCGGCGGCGTTTCCGATGACGCGGATGTGTTGCGGCAGTTCGCCCGCGATGCGACCGGTGAGCACGAGTGGCCGCCCGACGAACAGGTCGTTGATGCGCGCGGGGTAGACATCGTGGACATTGGCGGTGCCGAAGTCGATGCGGATGTCGGTCATGGCGGGATGGCTGACGCGCTGGAAGAAGGCTTCCATGATGGCGGCGGCATTGTCGTGGGTGGACAGGTGGGCCACCGCGCCGTTTCCGACACGTGCCATCTGATCGAGCAGGTAGCGGTTGGTGCTGGTGCCCACGCCGAAGCTGAAGATGCGTGCCGGGCCGAGCTTGCGTTGGATGGCGTGGAGGATTTCGGCTTCGTTGCCGATGTAGCCGTCGGTGAGGAAGGTGACGATGCGCTGGCGTTCGATGGCGTGGTCGTAGGGGAAATCGAGCGCGGCGTGGATGCCGTAGATCATGTTGGTGCCGCCCTCGCTGTTGAGCCGGTTGAGGTAATCGAGGGCGCGATGGATGTTCTCGCCGGTGGCGGACAGTGGGCGATTGCTGAGTTGGGTGGCGTTGGAAGAGAAGCGGATGATCTGGAAGGTGTCGTTGGGCTGCAGGCGGCGGAGGGCGTGGCGGATGGCGGCTTTGGCTTGCTGCATCGGTTGGCCGTTCATGCTGCCGGAGCAATCGAGCACAAAGACCATCTCCATGGGCCGGCGGTGATGCGTTGCGAGTTCCGCCGGGGGATAGAGCATGAGGGTGAAGTAGCTGTCGCCATCGTCCGCACGGTAGGTGACGAGGTTGGAGCGAATGGTTTCGCCCGCCACACGGTAGCGCAGCACCAGGTCCTTGTTGGGCAGGCGGTCCTCCGGCGCGAGGGCGAAGGTGGTGATGTGGCCTTCGCGTTGATGGGTGAGGCGATGGTGCAGGGTCTGGATGTCTTCGAGTTCGACGCCCGCATCGACTTTGACGGTGACGTTGATGTCGTGGCCGCTGCGTTCGTTGGGGCGGAGGTATTGGACTTCGGTGGATTGGTTGGATCGGCCGAGCGCGCCGCGAGCGACCGCGCCGATGCCGTCGGTGGTGTGCGGCGGGTTGTAGCGCGGGCCGACCACCATGGGAAAGGCGAACTCGTACCAGCCGTCGTCATACGCGAGGGTATGGAAGTAGCGGATGTTGACGTCGATCTGTTTGCCCGGCTCGATGTTGGCGACCTTCTGCGTGAAGATGTTGGGCCGTTCCTGCGTGAGCAGTGATGCGACGTGACCGCGGCTGCGGGCATCGAGGTAGATGCGTTCGGCTTCGGCGCGCGGGCGGATGATGCCGCGAATGCGACGGTTGCCGACGGTCATGATGAAGTCGTTGACGGCTGCGTCGTGAGGCAGGGGGAAGACGTAGACGGCTTCGATCTTTTCGTTGTAGGGGTTGTGGAACTGTTGGGTGACGTTGACGGAGGCGATGTAACCGAGGATGTCGGCGTGGACATCGGTGTGTTTGAGCGGCATGGGGACGGGGGTGGTGTTTTCAGGGGCGCCAACGGGGACGGCGAGCATGGCGCCGCTGCCGGGGGCGTCATCGTGATGGGCAGCGCGTGTGGCCGCGTGGTGGTCATCGGGGCGTGCGATCACCCAGAGTTCTTCGCCGACGATGGGGGTGTCGTCGGCGGGGGCATGGGAGCGTGGCTGAATCACTGGAGCGGGCAAGGGCGTTCCCGTGTTTGGTGTGAGGCCCGTGTTTGGTGTGAGGCCGACGGCTGGTTCGTCTGCGGGCATGTAGAAGGAGTTTGATGTACACGCGGCGAGTCCCACGGCCACGATGGCACACGCCAGCAACAACAGCGTTGCGCATCGATGACGCCATGCGGTTGCGATCAGCATCGCCACGCGCGCGGTGTTGTTTGGCTTTTGCGACTGGTGCATGTGCGGTCCCCTTATTCGTACGTAATTTCAGCGGTGATCGGTTGGCCCTGGTGGTCGACGGCGGTGATGAGTTCGAGTTGCCAATCGGGCTCGGCGTTGCCGGTGATCTGCAGGTGCAGCGTGGCGATGCGGGTGCGACCTTGCGGCAGGGCGGCGGCATCGGCGGTGTTGTACGCGGCGAGCACGATGCGGTTGCGCATCATCGCACGCGGGTCGTAGTAGGGCGGCTCGGCGAAGGCGGGATGTTCACCGCCTTCGATGCCGACGATCGCCGCACTGCCACGTGCATCGCGCAGGTCGATCTGCCAGGCGGCAAGCGGGGCATCGCCCGTGTCGATGATGAGGTCGATGGTGGCGAAGCGTTGCGGCTGCGGCGCGACGGCTGCGTCGTCAAGCGGCTGCGCCTGCGTGGTGAATGACCAGGTGACGGTGGCGAGCAGCAGTGCGGCTGGCACCGCAAGCACAGCGAAGAGACGCGATGTTCGGCGGAACCAATGGATCATGATGATGCCCCCGTGTTGTCGGGAAGCTGCACCGCCTGATGAGCGATGGCATCGACATCGCGCTGATCGATGACGCCATCGGCGTTGATGTCCCATGCGGCGTCGAGCGATGAGCCGGCATCGATCCGTCGCGCGAGCGTGAAAGCATCGACGATATCGATACGGCCCGAGCCGTCGATGTCGCCTTGCGCGATCGGTTGCGCCGTGTCGATGTTTGGCTGCATCGTGGTCGTGCTCAGACGCAGCAGCACGGCGAACGCAACGGCAGCGGCGACTCCGCCAACGGTGGACAACCGCCAGACCCAGACACGGCGTGAACGTGCAGCAATGGAGTCGCACTGCTGCTTTTCAGCGATGGCGGCGAAGCGACGCTGCGCCTCGGCGCGGATGCGTTCATCCATCTGCGGCGCTGCGATCAGCCGTGGCGCGTACAGGGTTTGCAGATCACGCGCGAGCGCTTCGGGCAATCGCTCGGAAGCGTCGTTCGTGACGCCGCCCATCGCCCCGTCCCCGGAATGCGGGGGGATGTTGCCGGGCGTCGCATCGTCGGGATGTTTGCTGTCCGCTGTCATGGCTCGTTCCAGAAGGTGAAGCAGGCGAGGGGGTGGAAAGGTTCACTGCTCGAAATATTTTTTAATGCGCGGGTCGCGGCGGAGCCTGCCCAAAGCGTGATGCAGGCGACTTTTGACGGTGCCCAGGGGCACGTCCATCGCCTGCGCAACTTCTTCAAGGGAAAGATCTTCCACAAAGCGAAGCAGCACGGTCTCGCGGTGGTCGTCCGACAGTTCCGCCAGCACGGCCGCGAGGTCGCTGAGGTCGGAGGACGTTTCGGCGGGGGCGGGCAGTTGGGCGAAGAGGTCAGCGCCGGAGTCGTCGTTACCGCGGGTGGCGGGGTTGGCGAAGCGGCGGGATCTGCCCCTGGCGGTGATCGAGAGGTTGCGCACAACGGGGTAGAGAAACGTTTTGAAGCGGGCGGTGAGCACGAAGCCGGGAAACTTGCCCAGCACGTAGAGGAAGGTGTCCTGCGTGACATCGAGAGCGAGGTCGCGGTCGCCGGTGAAGCGCAGCGCCAGCGCGATGACCCAGTCGCGGTAGCGCTGATAGAGCGCATCGAATGCGGCGGCGTCGCCCTGATTGGCGGCGGCGATGAGGTCGTGATCGGTGCGATGCTCGTTCAATGCGGGCCCCGTTGCAGCGGTCGGATCGGCCGAGCGGTCACGAGGGAAGTGGGCGATGGTTCAGCCGATCGTCCGCAATCGTAACGAAAACGCGCGGTCATGGAACCGATGCGTCACGCAATTACGAATGCGATGAGGCGAGTGTGGATGCGATCTTCCGCCAGACGGTATCGACGGTGATGCGGCTGATGAGGGATTGATCGTTGCCGCGGGCGCGGTAGTCCGCCATGTCGTCGGGTTGGATGTTGTCGGGTTGGATGACGGCATCGTCGCGTCGGTAGGGGCCGACTTTGGCGGGGTCGGTCGGGCCGAACAGGGCAACGACGGGGCGGTCGAAGCCGACGGCGATGTGCAGTGCGGCCGAGTCGTTGCACAGCACGAGCGCTGCCCGGCTGAGCAGCGCCATGAGCTGGCCGACACGGGTGGCGGGAAACGCAACGGCGGGTTGATCGGCGAAGCGTTGCCGCAGCGGGGCGATCTGCTTTTGCTCATCGGGCGAGGCGAGGACGAGCAGGTGGTTGATGCGGCCGTCATCGAGCAGTTGCTGCATGGTGTCGCCGTAGCGTTCGATGGGCCAGCACTTGCACAGCCATCGCGCGGTGGGGGCGATGACGGCGTAGGGCGCCTCGCCGATGTGCTGCTCGCGCAGGTAGGTGTCGCACCATTGGGCATCGTCGGGGCCAACGTAGAGCCGCATGTCGTGTTGCGGCGTGATGCCGTGGGCGGCGACGAGGGCGAGCATGTGGTCGACGGTGTGCAGATTGGCGGGCGCGCGGTAGCGGCGGTTGTATCCGAGCCAGCCCAACTCGCGTGCATCGGCGAACCCGATGCGCTGTTCGGCGCGGGTGAGCCACGTGAAGAAGCCCGAACGCGCCAGTCCCTGCAGGTCGAAGACGACATCGTAGCGCTCGGTGCGCAACCGCTGCGCCCATTGAACCATCTCGCGGAGGCCGGCCGGGCGGGTGAACGCGGCCGAAAAGCGCTTGCGGGGGAAGGGCACGATGCCGGTGAGGGCGGGGTGGTGGCGCACGACATCGGCGAACGAGTCGTTGACGAGCCAGTCGATGCGTGCATTGGGCCAGGCGCGGCGAAGGCTGACGAGAACCGGCACGGTGCGCGCGACATCGCCCAACGCGGTGGGGCGGATCAATAGCACCTTCCGCGGGGGCGAAGCGGGCACGGGGTTGTCGTTCGCCGACGGCATGCGGCGATAATATAGGAACCCGCGCGGCGATGTGGGGAAGGATGGAAGGAATTTCGCCGGGAACGCGACAAGTCGCGTCGCTTCATCACCGTCCCCCGCCATGCCTCCGTCTCTTCGTGCCTCTCTCCCCTACATCTTCACTGCCTCGGCACGTTCCCGCAGAATCGCCTTCGCCTGTTGGGCGGCGTTGCGACCGGCGACGAAGGCGTGGTCGGAGTTGTAGTACTCCCACTCGCTGTATCGGCCGGCGAGCAGAATGTCCTGCTTGCGCAGCCAGTCGCGGATGATCTTCACGTTGCGGGCGCGGTCGTGGTCGTACACGACATAAGCGTGCGGCAGGTCGACCTCGAACGCCTCCCACACCGGATCGTCCGGCGTGAACATGCCGACCTTGTGGCAGTCGCGAATGCAACGGTCGATGAGTTCATCGCCATCGCACGGCAGCGGCTTGTCCGGCGAGTAGGTGATTTCGCACGTCAGGCCGAATCCGCCGGGCGGATTGCAATGCGGGCTGGCGTTGCCCTGCACGAAGATGCGGTGGAAGACGGTGTCTTCGGGGTAGTAGATCCAATGTTTCTCGGTGAGGTTTTCACGTCCGACGCCGATGTTCACGCAGCGGACCGAGACGTACCGCAGGTGCGACACGGCTTCGTGTACCGCGGCGGGCGCTTCGTCGCCGATGGCGCGGATCAGGTGCGGCAGCGGCATCGTGCTGATGAGCACATCGTAGTTGTAGGTGCGACCATCGGTGAGGGTAACGGTGCGTGCGGCGGGTGAAACGCGACGCACCGAAGCGTTGAGTTGCAGCCGATCCTGCACGTATGGCAGGAAGCCATCCATCAGCGCCTGGAACCCGCCGCGCAAAGGGTAGCCGAACCGCGCGTTGGGCCCCATGGGTTTGGCGGCCGGCTGCAACGCGTAGCGCACCATGTCTTCGAGGTCGGGCATGGGCACGCGCCCGCCCAGCCAGCTCGTTTCCATCTGCGTGAGCGGCACCGCCCAGAGCTTGCGGTTGTAGGGGATGGCAAAGTGTTTGGCGATGCCCTTGCCCCACACCTTGTAGATGAACTCCTCGAAATTCTTCGGCGCATCGGATGCGGCGCTGCCGTTGTGGCCGTTGCCTTCGCGGGAAGGTTCGCTCATGGCGACTTCGGATTCGAGGATGCCATCGGCGCAGCAGTCTTCGATGTCGCCGGTGCTGCAGGTGCGGCCGTTGTCGTGTTTAACGCCGTTGCCGTTGCCGGGTTTACCGTTGCCGTTGCCCGCGCCGTTGCGGGACCAGGTGCTGGTTTCGCTGGTCATTCGCACGGCCGTCGGATTGATGCGATAGCCGCTGGTCGTTTTCGTCGATGAGGCGTTGTCGCGTTTGGTGGAGTCGCCGTTGCCGTTGTGGTTGTTGGCGGCCGCCTTGGCGACGTTGTCTTCGAGTTCCTCACGTTTCTTGAGCGAGCCGAACCGCGCTTCGATGGCGCCGACGATGCATTCGGTGATGACGTCGGCGGGCAGGCCATAGAGACAGCCCTGAAACGGATAGCGCGTGTAGACGTTTTTGCTGTAGATCCACGCTTCGCGGTCCTGCCAGTGCACGTTGTCGCCCAGCAGGGTTTTGTACATCTCGTGAACGTACGGATCCTTGGAGAACATGATGTGGCCGGCCATGTCGAACGTGAACCCGCCGCGCAGGAACGAGCGACACCAGCCGCCCACCTGCGCGTTGCGTTCGAGCAGCACGGCATCGCTGCCAAGGTGATAGGTCGCGCTCAGCCCGGTGGGTCCCGCGCCGATGACGACGACGGAACCGTTGCCGGTGCGGGCGGTGCCGTTGGTTGCGGTGGCGGGTGTTCGCGATGACGCGGCGCTGCGTTTGGTGGTGCGGCCGTTGCGCGGTCCTGTGTGAAGCACGCGTTCAATTTCGCTGCTCATCATGCGCGCGGTGGTGTCCCAACTGGTACGCGCCAACACCTGATCCATCGCGGTGAAGCGGCGCTCGTTTTCTTCAGCGGAAGCCTGCAGTGCGGCGTCGCACGCGGCGATGAACGTGTCGGGATTGTCACCGAGGTAAACGATGTGGCCGTACGGCTCCGCCACATCGGTGATGGGCGTGCTGACGATGGGTTTGCGTGCCGCCATGTATTCGAGCGTTTTGGTCGGGCTGATGAAACGCGTCGATTCGTTGCGCGCAAAAGGCAGCAGGCAGACATCCCACCCCGCCAGGTGGCGCGGCAGGTCCGCGTACTGCTGTTGGCCGAAGTAGTGGATGTTAGGTCGCTTCGGCAGCGATTGCGGATCGATCTTCACCACGGGCCCGACCATCATGAGCTGCCATTCGGGTCGGGCGCCGCTCATGGCGTCCAGAATGTCGATGTCGAAACGTTCATCGATGACGCCGAAGAACCCCAGTCGCGGTCGGGCGATACCGCGCAGCGCGTCCGCCTCGTTGTTCGGGTCGCGCGCCTGGCCGAAGTGCATCGCGTCCACACTGCTGGGAAAGCAGTGGACGTTGGGATGCCGCTTTTCCTTGGAGCGGTAGAGGCTCGGCCCGCCGGTGAACACCACATCGGCGCGTTGCAGCAGTTCCGCCTCACGCGCCAGCATGTTGGACGGCGCGCCCTTGAACGCGGACAACTCATCCATGCAGTCGTACACGATGGCGCGCGGCTTCAGCGCATTAACCAACGGCAGCGCCATCGGCGTGTAGAACCACAGCACGTAATCCGTCAACGATTCACGTTCGATCAGCTCCGGTATGAGCGACTGAATGATGGACAACTGCTGATCGCCGAAATGGGGCGGGGCATCCACGGGCGTGTGCGGCCGATACACCGTGATGTTCTTTTCAGGCGCGCTCGTCACCCAGTGGGGCGCTGCGCTGGCATCGCGCATGGGTTCTTCAATGAAAAGTACTTTGCGGTCCTTCGCCAATCGCGAAAGCAATTGCTGCGGGCGCTGATATACAAAGTCCCAACGCAGGTGCGAAAGCACAACGATCGGTTCTGTCATAACTCCGCTCCAGATAACAGGCACAGCGCCCAAAGTGGTAGGTCGAATGGAGCCGCAAAGTCGTTCGTGAGGAACGTTCGGGTGAAAGCACGCGGCCCCCGGGGCGTCCTTAACCCCGGGTCACGACTCAACTAAGGTTATGCGCTCGCCGTGAGGGGCGGAACCGGGCGGCGGCCTTGAAATGCCATCCGGAGTGCCCCGGTCCAACAGTGCGGCAAAGGCGTAAGGGGAAATTCGGTTCTGACCGAATGCGGCTGCGCGCTCGGCGCGCGATGATCCACGTACCGGGGGGAAACCCCGCGATCATCAACGACGACCACACGCAGCAAGCAAATCCTGCGCACGGCGAAGCTCCTGCGCATACTCCTCGTGCAGCACACGCCTGAAGCAGCCGTTGCCATCCGACACAAGGTCCCACAGCCCGCTGTTGTGCCAGTGATTGAAATCCTCCCAGTCGGGACGATCGACGATCGGGTAAAGGCACACACCCAGCAGCGGAATGCCGCGCTCGCAGATGATCTTCACCTCCTGCGCCATCTCGCGCAGCCACGCCGCTCGACCGACACCGAAGTGGCTCGTTTCGGAAATGATGATCGGCCGATGATATCGCTCGTAAACCTCCGCCACCATGTCGCTGAACGGAACGAAGCGATCATCACGCGGCGAATCTTCCCATCGCAGACGCACATCGGGATGTTCGAACTGGTTGCTGTGGTAATAGTTGATGCCGATGATGTCGAGGTATCGTTCATCGCCGCCCAGTTCGGGAGCGCGTCGTCCAGCGAGCATGTCCCACGCGTGGAACTGTGCTTCGTGTTGTTCCGCGGCCGGCTGAGCAAGATCGGGTCGATCGCGGGGCGGAACGACGCGAATGATCGGGTCGGGCTGCACGAAGCGTGCATCGGGCATGTCGGTGCGAATGGCATCGCACGCTTCGATCACCGCACGCACCAGTTGTCGTTTGATCTCCTCGCCGCGCCCCAGCGTGTACGGGTACATGTACCCGCCGGTGGAGATGGCCCAGGCGAAGAAGGAGATTTCGTTCACCGGCGCGAACACAGGCGTCAGTTCGCTGTGTTGGCGAATGTGCCGTGCAGCGGCTTGGGCAAAACGGGCGAAACGTTCGGGAAACTGCGGCGAAAACAGGTCCAGATCGTCGGGCCAGCCGTAGTGGCACAGGTTCCAGATCACCTGAACACCATGCCGTCGTGCCGCATGAAGCATCGGGTCGAGCGACGAAAAATCGTACACGCCCGGCGTCTGCTCCACGAGGTGCCATCGCACGCCGTCGCGCGCAGTGAGCATGTTCATCGAACGTAACAGGGCATAATCTTCATCCGCGCAGCGGTCGTGGTGTGTCACCGCGATCATGTCCAGTCGACAGCGCGCGCTGTTGATGTGGCACGCCGATTCAAACCCGCCCATCCAGAACGACTGAAAGACGTTGTCCAATGATCGATCGGTCGTGCGCTGCGGTGTTGCTGCTGTATGCAGCGTGTGTCGCGATATCGCACCGGTGGTTGCAGCAGCGGACGCGGCGGTGCGATCCGAAGGGTGGGATCCCTGGGGCATGGCAACTCCTTGCCTTGGGAGGCGTCACCACGCAACGACGTGAGAGCATCACGGGGCGGGGTGGGTCTTGTGGTCTTCCTCGGGAACAAAGTAACGGTAGCGTTGCAGGCTCATCATGCGCTCACGCCATTGCAGTTCCAGTTGGCGGTCGGCCTGCACCTGCGCTCCGCCGGTCGCCAGCGCGATTTCTTCCAGCGGGAACTTGGGCGTGCGATCGCTGAACAACAGCCCGTTGATCTCCTGATACGTGTCAGCAAACTGCGTGTAACAGAACCCGGTGATGGCGGGCAGTTGCCGCACCACGTTCATCAGTTCGGTGTAACGGCGGGCGAACTCCTTGAGGTCCTCCGCCTCGGAGTAACCCCACGTCTTGGACGCCTCATCGGAAAGCGCGATCCCGCCGAACTCCGTGAGCATGATCGGGTGCTCATCGGGCGCTTCGTTGAGGGTGAGCAGCCGCCCCCCGGGGCGTTCACGTTTGAAGAGGCGTGTGAGGTTTTCATCGCTGCCGTAGCGTTCGATGAGTCTGCCCAGTTCATCATCGTAATCGTGGATGCCGATGATGTCGGTGGCGACGGCCTCCCATCCATCGTTGCCGATCACCGGCCGCGTCGGGTCGAGCGTGCGCGTCATGTGGTAAAGCGCCTGCACGTGATGGCGCTGTGGCGGTCGATCGGGCAGATTGGGCACACCCCACGATTCGTTGAGCGGCACCCACGCGATGATGCACGGATGGCTCATGTCGCGCTCCAACGCTTCGATCCATTCGTGAATGAGCCGATGCACCGACTTGCGCGTGAAGCGATAAGCGCTGGGCATCTCCTCCCAGACAACCAACCCCAGACGATCTGCCCAGTAAAGCCAGCGCGGGTCGGACAACTGCTGGTGACGTCGCGCGCCGTTGAACCCCATGCGTTTGATCAACTCGACATCGCGCCGAATGGCATCGTCGCTCGGCGCGCTGAGGCCGGTGTCATCCCAGTAGCCCTGATCGAGGACCATGCGCAGGTAGTAAGGCCGGTTGTTGAGCATGAAGCGATCACCCTGCACGCCGATCGACCGCAGCGCGGTGTAGCTCTTCACCGCGTCAATGATTCTGCCCGACTGGTCGCGCAGCTCGATCTCGGCGTTCAGCAGCGTGGGGGTGGAGGGATTCCACAACAACTTGTTGCGGTAGTCATCGATGCCCGGATCCGACAGCTTGATCGAACGGTGCACCTCGTTCGCCGTGACGAGGTACTTGTCATCAGCGATAACGTAGTTGCCCATGTGCAGTCGCACGTGCACGTTGAGCAGCGACCGTTGTTCGCCTTCGATAATCGCTTCGAAGGCGATTTCCCAGTGCTCGACGTTCGGCGTCCAGCGAATGCGAGCGATGTGCGTTGCGGGTACGCGCTCCATCCACACCGTCTGCCAAATGCCGGTGGTGCGCGGGTACCAGATCGAATGGGGCTCCAGCTCCCAATCCTGTTTGCCGCGTGGCTTTGCCAGATCGTGCGGATCGTCATACGCGCGAACGATGATCGTCTGTTCACCACCCGGACGAAGCGCATCCGTGATGTCGCATTCGAAGGGCGTGTATCCACCCTCATGGTGGGCCACGCAGCAGTCGTTCACATACACCTTGGCGCTGTGGTCCACCGCACCGAAGTGCAGCAACAGACGCTCGCCCTCCGACAACCGCGGCGCTTCAAACGTCCGCCGATACCACACCGCTTCATAGAAACTCTGGTCGTTGATGCCGCTTGCCACCGTTTCCGGCGCGAACGGCACGCGGATGCGCGCGTTCCAGTTCACCTGCTGCGGCGAGGTCCACGTCGCCTGCGGATCAATGGCGAAATCCCAGATGCCGTTCAGGTTCGTCCACTCGGCACGCTGCAGCATCGGTCGCGGATATCCGCGATTCGTTTCGGGCTGCGTCCACTCCTGCGTCGCAATCATCGTGCTTATCCTGATGCCGCGCCGTCGTCTGCGTCGCCTAAACCAACATCAATGCCGACGATCCGGTCGGCAGCACAGCGCGCCATTCGTTGATCAGTCGCTGATAATGTCGCCCGACTTCGCGGATGTTGCGATCCAGGTCGAACAGCCCCACGGGGTTCACGTTGTGGTTGTCCTCGCGTAATGCGGTGTCCCAGTCCTTCTGGTCCGTGAGGCTGTACCACGTGAAGCCGACGATCGGCACACCCTCGCGGCGCAGCAGCAACATGCACGCCCACTGCTTCCACAGCCATTGCGCCGCGCCCTGGTCTTCGCGGATGTTCGTTTCCGTGTGCATGATGGGCAGGCCGTACCGCTCGTAATACTGCCGTGTGATCGCGTAGTAACCGAAGAACTCACCCGAGGCGCACGTGCTGCCATCGGGTTTGAGCAAATGCTCGTTCGTTACGTAGTAATCGGTTCCCAGAATGCAGCGGAACTTGTAATCCTGGTTGAGAAAGAAGAGATACTCCTCCTCGCGCATGCCGTGCTCGATGAGGTAGCGATACATCTGCGAACTGATGGTCTGGCGATACGTCAGATCAAGCGGCAGAAATCGTCGTTCGTTCAGAAAGTCGGCCTGTGGCAGAAGGTTCGGCTGCGAAGCGTGCACGTATTCGCTCGATTCGCTTTGCACGAAAATCGCATCGGGCACGTAGCGCAGAATCGCCCGCATGGCGAGCAGATTGGCCCGGCACAGGTTCAGCGTCGCCCGCACGAACGCCGCGTCGCTCTGCAGCCGCTCGTTCCACCAGCCGTACCGCGCCGAAAACAACGCGGTGATCAGAATCTCGTTGATCGGCGTCCAGTACTTGATGTGCGGGTAGCGCTGCGCGAACGCGGCCGCATATTCGGCGAAATAGTCGGGGAAATCCTCGTTCTGGAAGTTGCCCAGCCAATCGGGCAGGCCGAAGTGCAAAAGGTCGATGATCGGCTCGATCTGCAGCCGTTGCATTTCGGGCAGCACTTCATCCACCCACGCCCAGTCATATCGGCCCGGCCCAAGATGGGTGCGATACAGCGCGGGCCCCCAGCGCAGGTAGTGCAGCCGAAGTTCATAAACAAGCTGCAGGTCCTCACGCCAGCGGGCGTAGTGACCGCACTTGTCCATCTCGTCAACGCGAATGCCCCCTTCGATCGTCGGGTAGCTGTTCTCAATGCCGGTGGCGAAAATAAAACCGTGCATGGCTGCTACTTCTTGCGATGATCGGGGACAACAAAGCGCCACCGGGCCTTTTCAGGTCCCGTGGCGCACTTCAGAACTCACCCTCAGAATTTCAACCCCCACCAGCGAGCCTGGAATCCATCGAACGATGGCTGCTCATCGTCAAAGCGACGCCGATCCAACTGCTCCGGGCGATCATCCTGTTCAAGCAGGCGTTCCACGCGGAAGCGCGGCGCTGCTTCGATATCCCGAGCGCGATCGGGCAATGCTTCGGTTTGAGCGGATTGGCTCGTCCAGGATGGCGACATACGGTAACCCATGTGACTCAATCTCCTTTTGAAGGTGCACGTAACCATAGTGAGGGCGCAAATCCCCGGCCATCCGCGGAATCTCTGGAACTCGGCTAATGGATTGCCCGAGGTCGCGACGAACGTGCCATGCTTCGGGAAACGGTTTGCATCATCGAAGGAATCACAACCAATGGCGGGTGAAGTAGTCGCTTAACGTCAGGCTGATGAGGATGGCGAACCAGATCAATCCCGCGGCGGCGAACATCCACGTGAGGCGGCTGCTGTACCGCACGTGCATGAAAAACAGAACGACGATCGCCGCTTTGCTGAAGGCGATGATCATGGCGACGATGTCGTTGATCACCCCGCCGCCGGGGAACGGCATCAGGTGCTTGAAGTCGACGAACGCCACCGCCACGGTGAGCACGAAGAGCACCATCAACGCCGCAAACACTCGGAAGTAGATTCTGGTGGGGACCACATGCGTGCTCATGTCAGACCTATCAGGTAGAACAGGGGGAAGAGGAAGATCCAGACGATGTCGACGAAGTGCCAGTACAGGCCGGTCATCTCCACGCGTGTCGCCGCCGGGCCGAGCGAGTTCCCCCGCCACGTGCTGATCGCCAGCCACAGCAGAATGCCGATGCCGATGATCATGTGCACAGCGTGCAACCCGCTCATGGTGAAGTAGAACGAATAGAAGAGCGCCACGTTGTGTGGCTGGACGCCCGCGGCGGCAAGCTCCGGCGGAACGTGAATCGCATCGACCGTGCCCGGATAGATGCCCTGCGCGAACTTATGCGCGTACTCCGTCGCCTTGATCGCCAGGAACGTCGTTCCCAGCGCGATGGTTACCAGCAGGAACACCGTCGCCGCCTTGCGATGCACCAGTTGAGCGGCATGCACCGCCAGCGCCATCGTGAGACTGCTCACCAACAGCACACCCGTGTTGATCGTGCCCAGCCACAGATCCAGGTGCCTGCTCGCTTCCTCGAAGGCGAGCGGGGTGCGCCAGCGGTAGACGATGTAACCGGTGAACAACCCGCCGAAGAAAAGCAGCTCGGTCACAAGGAACGCCCACATGCCGAGGTTCGCCGCCTCGTGCTGCTGTTCCAGGTCATCGAAATGGTGCGCCAGGACGGACGATTCACTGCTCATGGCTTGTCCTCCCGCGGGAGGTTGCCCGACCCGGGGAGTTCACCCTCGGTCGGGTTGGCGGCACCGTGGAGGTCGTCTTCCTGCGACACCAGTTCATAGGCGTACGCCTCCTCCGTCACGATCGGGGTTTCCTCGAAGTTGAACGTTGGCGGCGGCGAAGTGGTCTGCCACTCCAGCCCCGTTGCATCCCACGGGTTGGCCTCGGCACGCGGCCCGCGACGCAGCGACCACAACAGGTACGTGAAGGGAAAGAGATAACCCAGACCGAGAATCGACGCTCCGGCCGTCGACATCACGTTGAGCACCTGGTACTCCTCAGGGTAGATGTGATACCGTCGCGGCATGCCGAGATAACCGACGAGAAACTGGGGGAAAAACGTGAGGTTGAACCCGACGAAGATGAGGATGGCGGAGAAGATGCCCCAGCCTTCGGGGTACATGCGCCCGGTGAGTTTGGGCCACCAGAAGTGGATGCCCCCGAGGTACGCCATCACCGCGCCGCCGACCATGATGTAGTGGAAGTGGGCGACGACGAAGTAGGTGTCGTGCACGTGGACATCGATCGCCATGGCGGCGAGAAAGAGGCCGGTGACCCCGCCGATGGTGAAGAGGCCGATGAACCCGAAGGCGTAGAGCATCGGTGTGGCGAGCCAGACGCGGCCTTTATAGATCGTGGCGGTCCAGTTGATCACCTTGATCGCACTGGGAATGGCGACGGTGAAGCTGATCACGGAAAAAACCATGCCTGCGTAGGCGCTTTGGCCCGACACGAACATGTGATGCCCCCACACGAGGAAGCCGAGCACCGCAATGGCGAGGCTGGCGGCGGCGACGAACGTGTAGCCGAAGATCCGCTTCCGCGAAAAGCACGTCACCAGTTCGCTGATCACACCAAACGCGGGCAGCACCATGATGTACACCGCGGGGTGGGAATAGAACCAGAACAGGTGCTGAAAGAGGATCGGGTCGCCGCCCAATGCCGGGTCGAAGATGCCCACGCCCAATCGTTCCACCGCCACCATCAGCACCGCCACCGCCAGCACGGGCGTGCCCAGCACCATGATCAGCGCGGTGGCGTAATGCGACCAGACGAACAGCGGCAGGCGAAACCATGTCATGCCCGGGGCGCGCATGGTGTGGGTGGTGACGATGAAGTTGATGCCCGTGAGAATCGAGGAGAAGCCGGTGACGAAGACGCCGACCGCCATGGTGAGCACCGCGGAGTTGGAGTAGACACTGCTGTAGGGGGTATAGAAGGTCCAGCCGGTGTCCGCGCCGCCGTAGACGATGGAGATCATCGCGATGGTGCCGCCGATCATGTAGAGGTACCAGCTCGCCAGGTTGAGGCGCGGGAACGCCATGTCGCGCGCGCCGATCATAATCGGGATCAGGAAGTTGCCCAGCACCGCGGGGATCGACGGCACGAGGAAGAAGAAGATCATGATCACGCCGTGAATCGTGAACAGCCGGTTGTACGTTTCCTTGTTGATGACGTCGGCGTGGGGCGTCATGAGCTCCATGCGCATGAGCACCGCGGCGAACCCGCCGATGAAGAAGAACAGGGTCAGCGAGATCAGAAAGAGAATGCCGATGCGTTTGTGGTCCTTGGTCAGCAGCCACGATCGCAGCGTGTTGTGCACGCTGAGGTAGTCGGGTTTGCGCATTGACAGCGGGGCGAGACTCATGGCTGGGCTGCTCCCTCCGTCTCGGGCGTGAGTGATTTGATGTATTCAATCAATTCGTTGAGTTGTTCTTCGTTGATGCGATCAGCGAACGCGGGCATGAGCGATGGCTGGGGATATCCGGCGACGAGGCGCGCATTGGGGAAGAGAATCGACTCGCGAATGTAATGCTCATCCGCCACGGCGAACTGATTGTTGGCGAGTCGCACTTCCCGGCCGAACAGTCCCTCCAATCGCGGCGCGCGGGTGGCATCGCCCGGTACGTGGCAGGCGTTGCAACCCAGCTCCATGAAAAGCTGCTCACCGCCCTGCGCCATGGATCGTCCGCCGCGCGGCGTCATGGCGCCCGCCGCCTGAACACCCGACCCGGGGCTGAGCCACGCCTGGTAGTCGCGTTCCTCCATCACGATGATCTGGCCGATCATCCGCGCATGATCGGCCCCGCAGTACTCCGCGCAGAAGAGGTGATATCGCCCCGGCTTCGTCGCGGTGAACCACATTGTCGTGAATCGGCCGGGCAGCACGTCCTGCTTCACGCGGAACGCAGGGATGAAATAGGAGTGGATCACATCCTGCGAGGTCATCACCAGGCGAACAGGCTGGTTCACCGGCACGTGCAGCGTGTTGATCTCGCGCTGCCCGCCGGGATGCTGCATCTGCCACATCCACTGCTTGCCGATCACGTAGATGTCCATGGTGTCGGGCGGGGCGCGCTGAATGTCGAAGAACACCCGCGTCGACCAGAAAAAGATCACCAGCGCAATGAGCAGCGGCACGGCGATGAACATGATTTCGAGTTTCCACGTCTTTCCGTGCAGCGGCGTGTGATCGGTGCGCTTGGAACGGTGATACTTGATGGCGAACCAGACCAGCAGCACCGCGATCAGCAGCGAAATGAAGCCGAAGAATACCGTCATGACGATGTACAGCGCATCGACGCGATCGGCGACGGAGGAGGCGGCTTCAGGAAAGAGCGGAAAGTCCCACATGACAGGCGGCGGCCTTTCAGGAAAGCGGGGGTTGGTTCATCACGCTGGACTGTTGTTTGCGTCGTCGCCGTTCGCGCGAAAGCGACACGCCGATGAAGCCGACGAGCGCCAATAGCGTCGTGACGCCGCCGGCACGCACCACGTTCAGAATCGCCAGCGAGTACTTGCCGGTGGCAGGGTCGTAGGTGAAGCAGAAGAGCAGCAGTTTGTCGACGGGCGATCCGATCTTTTCCTCGGCGGCCTCGACGAGCGCCAGTCGCATATCGCGTGTAGAGTAGGTGATGCCATAGAAGTAGCGCGACACCTCGCCGCGCGGCGTGAGCACCATGATGCCGCTGGGATGGGCGTACTCCCCCGTTCCCGGGTTGTAGCGATAGCGATAGCCCACCGCGTCGGCGACGGCATCGATCGCCTTCTTCTCACCCGTGAGAAAGTGCCAGCCGTCGATGGTGCTGGGCCGGCCGAACATCTCCAAATAGTTGAGCTTCTTTTCCGCGGCGAGGTCGGGTGTTTCCGTCGGGCTGATGCTGATAAGGACGATGTCGTACTCGCTGCCGGGATTGAACGCGAGGTTGTCGATGCCATCGATCAACCCGTTGAGCACCTGCGTGCACAGCATCGGGCATTCGAAGTAGACCAGCGCGAGCACCACCGGACGTTTGCGGCCGAAATAATCGCCCAGGCGAACCGTTCGGCCGGCCTCGTCCACGAACATCGCTTCATGCGGCACCTGCGCGCCAAGACGCTGCTCGAAGTCGAGATTGTCGAGCAGTTCTGCGGGGGAGAGCGGCCTTGGCGCATCGTCCTGCGCCCATACGGGCGAAGCGACAAGCAGCATCGCGAGAAGCGCCGCCAGAAGGGGGTATCGCATCGTCATGGCGCGGGCTCCTGCACGGGGGACGTGGCGGACGGTTGTTGTTGTTGTTGTTGTTGTTG
>CAZEFM010000044.1:0-29311 GCA_964511575.1 uncultured Phycisphaeraceae bacterium
CCGTGGTTCGCTGAAGCGACCACGCCGAGGGGGGGTTGGGGGGCTCGTGGTTCGCTGAAGCGACCACGCCGAGGGGGGTTAGTGGTTTTGGGGAAATTGTCGCGGTGGGGCGTTGGGGGTGCTACAATCCGGCCGAAGCATTGGTTCCATAGAAGAAGGATCGCGTTTATGCAGTTGATTCCGATGGTGATTGAGAAGAGTGGCCGAGGCGAGCGGGCGTATGACATTTACTCGCGGTTGCTGAAGGATCGGATTATTTTTCTGGGCGGTCCGGTGACGGACGATTCGGCGAATCTGATTGTGGCGCAGTTGTTGTTTCTGTCGAACGAGGACCCGAAGGCGGACATTCACTTTTACATCAACTCGCCGGGCGGTTCGGTGACGGCGGGGATGGGGATTTACGACACGATGCAGTTCATTCGCTGCGATGTGGCGACGTACTGCATTGGTTTGGCGGCGTCGATGGGTTCGATGCTGATGATGGCGGGGGCGAAGGGTAAGCGTCACATGCTTCCGAACGGCAGGATTCTGCTGCATCAGCCTTTGATTGGGGGGATGCAGGGGCCTGCGACGGATCTGGGGATTCAGGCGAAGGAGATGCTGCGGACGCGTGAGCGGATGTATCGGCTGATGATGCATCACACGGGTAAGGATTTTGACACGATCGCGCGGGACTGTGAGCGCGACAAGTGGCTGGATGCGGAGGAAGCGGTGGAGTACGGGGTGGCGGACCGTGTGCTGGAGCACGTGCCGGACAGCCTGTCGGCGGGTCACGAGCGGGAAGGGGAGGAGGAGTGAGGGGGAAGGGGGCAATCAATAATCAGTAATCAATAAGCAATTTGCAATTTGCAATTGAATCGGCAGGTCCATTGGCGATTGGCAGTTGGCAATTTGTGCGTCGGGTGGTGGTGCTGGTCGTGTTGGGCGGCCTGCTGGGGGGGTGTCCGCGCGGGGCTCGGATCGGGGGGACGCGGGAGGGGGATGAGGTGCTGCGGGAGCTTCGGCAGGAGAACCGCGAACTGGCGGAGCAGGTGGCGCGGCTGGAGCGGGATATTGCGTTGCGGGTGGCGGAGATCGATGCGCTGGAGCAGCAGTTGAGTCAGGGCGCGGCGCTTGAGCCGGGCGAGCGGGGGAAGCTGCCGCGGTTCGTGGCGGTGCGGCTGGATCGGTACAGCGGGTTTCTGGACACGGATGGCGACGGCGTGGACGACACGCTTCGGCTGTACGTGCACACGCTGGATCAGGAGGGGCGGTTCATGCCGATCGCGGCACGGGCGGCGGTGCAGGTGGTGTCGCTTGAGCCTGGCGCTGCGCCGCGGGTGCTGTTGGAGCGGACGTTTGAGCCGGGTGAGTTTGAGGCGTCGTATCGCAGCGGGTTCATGGGGACGCATTACACGTTGGAGATGGCGCTGCCGGGCGATGTGTTCGCGGGGGTGGAAAGCGCGACGGTGACGCTTGCGGTGACGGATCTGGCGACGGGGGTGACGGCGAAGCGTGAGGCGTCGATGCGGGTGAGGTGAGGGGTGAGACTTGAGGCGTGAGACTTGAGGGGTGGAGAGGGGAAAAGTGGGGGGCATTTCTGCATACAATTGTTGAATGGAAGTATTGACGGGCAAATCGGATTCGGTGGTGGCGTGGCGTGAGGCGTTTGCGATATTGCGGCGGCAGGTGCGGGGCAAGCCGTTGGCGTACCTGGACAACGCGGCGACGACGCAGAAGCCGGGCATGGTGCTCGAGGCGATGCAGCGTTATTACGTTACGTGCAACGCGAACGTGCATCGCAGTCCGCATCGGTTGAGCGAGGAAGCGACGGAGGCTTACGAAGCGGCACGCGCGAAGGTGGCGCGGTTCGTCAACGCGCGCGATGTGGCGGAGGTGGTGTTTGTGCGCGGCGCAACGGAGGCGATCAACCTCGTGGCGCAGTCGTTCGGGCAGTGGCGCGTGGGCGCGGGCGATGAGATCATCGTCAGCGAGATGGAGCATCACTCGAACATTGTGCCGTGGCAGTTGCTTTGTGAGCGGAGCGGCGCGACGCTTCGGGTGCTGCCGATGGACGATCGTGGGGAGCTGCGCGTTGATGAGCTGTCGACGCTGTTGAACGATCGCACGCGGCTGGTGGCGGTGACGCACATGTCCAACGCGTTGGGGACGGTGAACCCGGTGAAGCGGATTGCGGCGATGGCGCACGCGGCCGGGGCGGCGGTGCTGGTGGATGGCGCGCAGGCAGCGCCGCACGCGCGGATCGATGTGCAGGACCTGGATTGCGATTTCTATGCGATTTCGGGGCACAAGATGTACGGCCCGACGGGGATCGGCGTGCTGATCGGCCGACGGGAGATGCTCGCGGCGATGCCGCCGTATCACGGCGGGGGCGAGATGATCGAGCAGGTGACGTTCGCCGGTTCGACGTTCCGCGCGCCGCCGGGTCGGTTTGAAGCGGGCACGCCTGACATTGCCGGGGCGATCGGTCTCGGCGCTGCGGTGGATTTTCTGGAGACGGTGGGGCTGGAGGCAATCGTGGCGCACGAGCAGGCGCTTCTGGCGCATGCGATGCGCGAGCTGTCGCAGATCGAGGGGTTGCGGATCATCGGCACGGCGGCGGAGAAGGCGCCGGTGGTGTCGTTCGTGGTGGAGGATGTGCATCCGCACGATCTGGGAACGATTCTGGATGCGGAAGGTGTGGCGATTCGCGCGGGCCATCACTGTGCGCAGCCGGTGATGGATCGGTTCGGCGTGCCTGCGACGGCGCGGGCGTCGATGGCGATGTACAACACGTTGGACGAGGTGGATGCGCTGGTGCGCGGTGTTCGTCGCGCGGTGGAGATGTTTCGATGAGTGACGGCCTTGAGGAACTGTATCGCGAGGTGATCATCGATCACAGCCGTCGCCCGCGCCACTTCCACGTGATGGAGGATGCCGATGCCCAGGCGGAGGGGTTCAACCCGTTCTGCGGCGACCGCGTGACGGTGTATGTGAAGCGCGGCGAGGATGTGCTGCGCGAGGTGAGCTTTCAGGGCAAGGGGTGTGCGATCTGCATGGCGTCGGCGTCGATCATGACGCAGGCGGTGCGCGGCAGAGCGATGGCGGATGCGGAACACCTCTTCGACTGGTTTCATGCGCTCTTGACGGCGGATGATCCGTCGATGGATCCGCCCGATGAACAGGCGGAGCAACTGGCGGTGCTGGCGGGGGTGCGTCAGTTTCCGATCCGGGTGAAGTGCGCCACACTGGCATGGCACGCGCTGCGCAACGCGATGCGCGAGGGGGGTGGGGTGGTGAGTAGTGAGTAGTGATTAAGTATTAGGTATTCGTGATTTGTGATTTGTGATTAGGCATTCGTTTCATTCGACATTATTACGCCCGTGGTTCGCTGAAGCGACCACGCCGATGTGTCTGATGTCTTGGGTCCGAGGCCCTCTCCCTCATGCGTTATCTTGCGATTGATCTTGGTGCGAAGCGGACGGGGTTGGCGGTGGGGGATGATGTGTCGATGCTGGTGAGTCCGGCTGGGGTGATTCAGACGGGCCATGCGGAGGTTCGGTTGCAGGCGATCGGCCGGGCGATTCGCGAGCACGAGCCCGATGCGCTGGTGCTGGGCCTGCCGTTGAACATGGACGATTCGGAAGGGCCCGCGGCGAAGGCGGCCCGCGCACTGGGCAGGCAACTTGAAGCGCGGTTCAAACGCCCCGTGCATTTCATGGATGAACGTCTGACAAGCTTCGCCGCCGATGAACAAATGAGCCGATCAGGCCTGACGCACGGCCAGAAAAAGGCGCTGCGTGATGCACTCGCCGCGGCGGCGATCCTGCGCGATTTTTTGAACCACAGAGAACACAGAGAGCACGGAGCAAGGCAGGGGGATCAATAACTGATAAGCGATCATCCATTGGCATCGGCGGAGTGGCTCATGACAATTGCCAACTGCAAATTGATTATTGCTTATTGATTATTTCCCCCTCTGTGCCCTCGGTGCTCTCCGTGGTTAATCCTCACGCGGCGGGAGGATGTTGTTCGCCGAGACTGCGGGCGCGTTTGAAGATCTCGGCGGTGATCTGGGGCATGGGGTAGTGCTCTTCGAGGAAGGTGCGCAGCTCATCGGACTCGGCGACGCGGAAGTAGACGACGGGCGCCAGACGATTGGCGGCGAAGGTGACGGCCCGCGCGAGGCGCGAACGCGACGCGGCGACGAGCAGTTCACCGGTGGGTTCAAAGTGCAGGGGCACCATTTCGAACTGCCAGGCCTGCCTGCGGTTGATCAGTCGCAGGGCATCGGCATCGACGTGCTGTTCGCTCAGGTCGATGGGGCCTGTGAATCGGAAGTACTGTTCGACCCATGCGTTTTCGATGGTTTCGACGGTGACATCGTACATGCGTTCCGCCAGGACGCCGAAGGGCAGTTGTTCGTGCTTCTGCGCCTGAAGGATTTCGAAGACCTGCTGCTCGGACAGGACGCCTTGCTCGATGAGAATCTCGCCGATACGGATGGGCTGTGACACGGAAAACTCCTGCAATGGATGTTCTGTTGGTTGGCGTGACGCCTGATGAACGTCCGCCTGCTAATGGCGAGATCGACGCGGCGCGCGGGCACATTAACCGTGTGAGAAAAAAAGGCCCGGTAACCGGTGTGCCTGTGCGGATTGGAGAAGATGGGTAAAGTTGCGCGCAGGGTGAACCGTGCTCACTTTACTCTTCGGTTGAAACGAGAGGGCGGGTTAGGAGGGGGGAGAGGAACCGCGAATGGGGAGGGGAGGGGAGGGGGAATAATCAATAAGCAGTAATCAATTGGCAATTTTCAGTTGTGGGAGATGGTTGGTCACAGTTCGATTTCGCGGTCGCGTTCGCTGGATTCGTAGAGGGCGTTGATGATTTGTTGGACGTATCGGCCCTGCTCGGCGGTGGCGAAGGGTGGGGTGCGGTTGGCGCAGGATTCGGCGAAGGCTTTGACCTGTGCGTCGAAGGTGCCGCCTGCGCGGAGGGCGGGGACGATGTCGACGTTGTGGCCGCTGTCCTCGGTGGCGATGCGCAGTTCCTTGCCGTTGAGCTGGAAGGTCATGCCGCCCTTGTCGCCGAAGAGTCCGATGAGGTTGCTCACGGAGTTTTCGGGGAAGTTGCCTGCCCAGGCGGTGTTGATTTCGAGTGTCGCGCCGTTTTCGAATCGGATGAAGCCGTGGGCGGAGTCCTCGACGTCGCAGACGCCTTCGTAGCGCGGGGGGCCGGCCCACATTTCTTCGTAAAGGTAGTTCTTCATGCGGTTGCCGAAGTTGGCGTAGACCTTGCCGCTGACACGGGTGACGCGCGGGAAGTGCATGAGGTGCATGATGAGGTCGACGATGTGGACGCCCAGGTCGATGAGCGGCCCGCCGCCTGACAATGCCTTGGTGGTGAACCAGGTGCCCAGGCCCGGGATGCCGCGTCGACGGTAGTAGTTGGCCTTGGCGTGGTAGATGTTGCCGAGTCGGCCGGCGTCGACGTAAGCGCGGGCGGTGTTGGCGACTTTGGTGAAGCGGTTGACGAAGCCGACCTGCAGGATGCGCTGGTTGGCCTGGGCGATGGCGATCATCTCATCGCACTCGGCGAGGGTGAGCGCCATGGGCTTTTCCACGAGCACATCCTTGCCTGCCTTGAGGGCGGCAATGGTGAGGCTGGCGTGGAACGCGTTGGGGGTGGCGATGACGACGGCGTCGACGGCGGAGGATTCGAAAAGCTTTTGCGGATCACCGAACGCCTCGGGGATGTTGCGGTCGGATGCGGTCTGCCTGGCGGCGACCTCGTTGATGTCGGCGACGGCGACGACGGGAACGCCCGCATCGCGTGCGGCGTCCAGATGGACCTGTCCGATGCCGCCGACACCCACAACGCCCAGTCTCACTGCCATGCCGACACTCCGTGGCGATGCTGCAACGCGAACACTCCGCGAAATCGAGTATAGGAGCACACCGGGTCAAGGCAACAATGTTGACGCATGTGATGCATTTGTCCCTGTATCGGCAGAAGTGTCACGCCGGGTGGGGAAGCTGGGCAACGGTTTGTCCACAGGGCTATCGGACGTCGTCATCGCAGCCGATGCATCTGCCGGGCGGCGCGGCGGGCGTTGACCTGCTCCAGCGCCCGGGGTTCTTCCTTGAGGAAGCGGATGAACTGGCTGGTGGAAATGTTCAGCGAGGCGGCGGCGCGGGCGGGGTCGTCGTCCACGGCGGCAAGACGATCGAGCGCTTCGGCGAGCAGGGCGGGGAAGTCATCGTGGGTGGGGTTGATGCTGAGTCGGCCGGCCCGAACGCGCCTGCGCCATGTGTCGCTGGGCTCGCCGGTGGGATCGGACGATAGAAGAGGATGCCGCCAGTTCAGGGCGAGCTCGATGCGCAGCCGAAAGAGGGCCGCGGCGCGGTTGTCGCGCTGGTCGCTCCGCCGCCTGGGCGGTGATGCCGGTGGGTTCGTGTTCGAGGACGACGGCCGTTTCGACCTTGTTGCGATGCTGTCCGCCGGGCCCGCCCCGTCGCGTGGTGGTGAGCCGACACTGCGCAAGCAACGCCTGTGGCTCAAGGCAGGCGTAGTGAAGCGCGGGAGAAGGCATGGTGGTATTGTAAGAGACGCGAGGGGCGAGGGGTGAGGCTTGAGGGGGAGACAGAGGACGGACGACGGAAGACAGAGGTCGGTTGTCAGTCAACTGGCAATCGGCAATCAAATTAAAACCGCAATCTGCAATCCGCAATTGAACAATGTCCAACTCCACACCACCTGCGACGGGTTCTTCGGCTTCGGGGCTTGATGCCTGGGCGGGGCAGCATGCGTGGCATCCGCGGGTGGGGCCTTGGTTTGTGTACATGATCTTTCTGACGGTGGCGCTGTATGCGCGCGACTGGCAGGCGGCGGCGTATGTGCCGGCGAAGATCGTGCAGACCGTTGCGGTGTGTTACCTCATCTGGCGGTGGCGGCGACTGGTGCCGGAACTGAACTGGAAGTTTCACTGGTCGGTGGTGCCGGTGTCGCTGTTTCTGACCGGGGCGTGGATTTACCTGAACAAGGGGACGGTGGCGCTGTTGCCGTCGCTGGCACCATCGGAGCCGGGCTACTTTGAGAAGCTCGATGATGGTACGAATGTGGCGCTGTTGTGGACGGCCTCGGTGGCGCATCTGGTGGCGATGTGCACCGCGGTGCCGATGATCGAGGAGACGTTCAACCGGTCACTGCTGCTGCGCAGCCTCAGCAGTGCGCGGACGACGGGCATCGGCGTGATGCAGGTGCTTTGCGACATGCCGTTGATCGGCGACTGGCTGATCCACACGAAGCTGGGCACGCGCGCGACGCAGATGGAGCCGGTGTTCGGCCCGCAGTTCGAACACACACCACTGGGCGCGTTGAGCGTGTTCGGCGTGGCGGCGTCGTCGGCGGTGTTCGCGCTGGTGCACACCATGGCCGACTGGCCCGGCGCGATCGTGTGCGGCGTCACCTGGTGCATCATGCTCAACCGCACCCGCCACCTTGGCCTCGGGCCCGTCATCTGGTCGCACGCCATGGTCAACCTGCTGCTCTGGGGCCACGTGATGTATCACCGCGAATGGCAGTTCATGTGAATTGCGGATTTTTTTAACCGCGCTTGATCCATTTGCGGTGCAGCGTTCACCTTCCGAACGGCCCCCAGATCAACGGTGGGTTGTCACTGCGCCAGATGTTGCCGTGTTGCGTCGGTTCGGGGATGTCAGCTTCGCTGACCAGCGCGGTGCGGCCGTCGATGAAGAGGAGATTGGTGCTGCCCTGATGGCGGGTGCGGTCGAGCTGCACGTATTGCGGGTTGGTCGAGTTGCTCGCGGGGCTGATGGCTGGTTGATTGACCGCTTCAGCGAGGAGGATGGTGTGCGTCGGGTCATCGATGTGTCGGGTGTTGACGTGGTGGAGGGGCCGTGGGGCTTCGCCGAGGTTGGGGCCGTAGGTGTTGGTGCCGTTGAGCAGCGCGTTCATGCCGTAGTGGAAGGCGTTCTTGCCTGAGGATGAGTGTTTGCGATCGTTGGCGATGCGTGTGGGGCAGTGCCAGATCCATTCGTTGGGGAAGCCTTCGCTGTCGTCGAGCGATTCGCCGCGGTAGTGCGAAGCGTAGTCGCGCGCGTTGACGTAATGCGGCAGCGCGTTGTACCACGCATCGGTCATGTCGGGGCTGTTGATTGCGCCTTCACGCGGCAGGTGCTGATCGTGATCGTTGCGATACATGAGCGAAGCCAGCCCCCACTGCCGCAACCCGCTGGCACAGGTGGTGGTTCGGGCGGTGTCACGCATGCGTCCCAGCGCAGGCAGCAGCAGCGCCAACAGCACCGCGATGATGGCGATGACGATGAGCAGTTCGATCATCGAAAAGGCCGCGACAACGCCTCGTTTCATGTGCATTCCCCCTTCCGGTGAAAGGAGGGCGCATGATAAAGGCCCGCAGCAAGAAAATGCAAGAAATCGCCCAGATTAACGGCTTGGGGTCTAGTTCGAGGGTCTGGGGCCTGGGGTGTGTTGCATCTGACCCTTCGCCCGTGGCCCATGGCCCTTGCCTTTCAACCCCCCATCTCTAGGCCCTCGCGCCTTTCACCGTCATTTCGCAGAGCGGTGTGCTGCGTGACGGCTCGCGCAGCAGGTCGGCGATCGATGTTTCGGCGAAGGCTTTCTGGAGCATGGCGGTGGCGTCATCGATGCGGCGGTGCAGCGGGCACAGGTGCGTGCCGTGCGACTTGAGCCCCAGCGGGCACGTCTTGATGCGGCGAATCGGGTCGACGATGTCCAGCACATCGAGGATGCTCACCTCATCGGGCTCCTTGAGCAGGGTGAATCCGCCGCCGATGCCGCGCTGCGATGACACCAGCTTCGCCCGCGCCAGCGACTGGAGCACCTTGGACAGGTAACCCGGAGGCACGCGTGTCATCTCGGCAATCTGCTGGGTGGTGAGTGAGGTGTCGCTGTTCTGCGCGAGGCACACGATCGCCCGAAGGGCATATTCTGCCGTCTGAGAAAACACGCCGTGGCTCCTTGTGGGACAACGACACTTTACGTTTGCGCGATTTGGCCGTCCACCTGGTTTTGCCGCCGCGCCGTGGCACGCGGTGGTGTGAGGGCGGCGGGACGACGGCTCGCCAGCGGGGGTCGCTCACCTTAGAATGCCCGCCATGCGGAGCGACCTCTTGCATGCGACCGCCTGTATACCGCAAGCCGTTCGGCTTGTGCGGCCTGGATTCTTCGGGCCGACGACCACCGACGCGTCCTGAGTCGGTGCGTGTGAAGCGTTCTTCCATCGCCCAAACCGAGTTCACCCCATGAATTTCGATTTATCCAAGCATTTTATTTCCATTGCCGACCACAGCCCGGTCTGGCTCGAGCATGTGCTGGACGTGGCGTTCAAGCTGCGCGACGAACGGCAGGCGGGCAAAGCCAACGCCCCGGTTCTGGCGGGCAAATCGCTGGTGATGATCTTCGAAAAGCCGTCGCTGCGCACGTGGGTCAGCTTCGAACAGGCGATGCTCGAACTGGGCGGCAACGCGATCGGCATGCCCGGCGGATCGGTCGGGCTGGGCAGCCGCGAAAGCCCCTCGGATGTCGCGCGTGTGCTCGAAGGCATGGTGCACGGCATCTGCGCCCGCGTCTATGCCCACGACAACCTGCTGCGACTGGCGGAACACGCGCAGGTGCCCGTCATCAACGCGCTGAGCGACCACTCCCACCCGTGCCAGGCGCTCGCGGATGTGATGACGATCATCGATGCGTTCGGCCGGGACAACCTCGCGGGCAAAACCGTGGCGTATGTGGGCGACGGCAACAACGTGGCGCGGTCGCTGGCGACGATCTGTGGCCGCCTGGGCCTCAACTTCAACCTCGCCGCGCCGCCCGGGTATGAACTGGAGCAGCCGTTCATCGACCGCATCATGTCGCAGGTGCCGAACATGAACTTCGAGACGTGCCACGACCCGGTGCAGGCGGTGCGTTACGCCGATGTGATCTACACCGACACGTGGGTGTCGATGGGGCAGGAGGATGAAAAGGACCAGCGCCGCAAGGTGTTTGAGCCTTATCAGATCAATCAGCAGTTGCTCAACGCCGCGCCGTCGCACGCGATCGTGCTGCACTGTCTGCCGGCATATCGCGGCTGGGAGATTACCGATGAGGTGCTCGACGGCCCGCAAAGTCGCGTCTTCCCGCAGGCGCACAACCGGCTGCATGCGCAGAAGGGTTTGCTGGCGGTGTTGATGGGCGGGGTGTGAGCGACGCCGCGATGTCGGACCTTTTGAAGATGAACGCGTGCCATGCCTGATGAGATGAAACCAACGGAGAAGGCGGACGCGTCGCATCTGCTGTTGATCGTGGTGGGGGCGCACCTGCGTGCCGAAATGGCGGATCGGCCGCTGGCCTACGCGCTGCAGGGTCGCATCCGTCATTGGCTGGAGCGTCACGACCCGTCGCTGAACATCCGGCTGTTTCCGCTGGTGTGTTGCGATGTGTGGTATTTGAATCAGCCGATGCTGCAGAAGCGGCCGGTGATCAGTGTGGGTGGCCCGGGTGTCAACGCGCTGAGCGCTTATTTCGCCGACAAACTTCCCGCCGCGATGATCCGCGAGAACCAGATGGTGATTCAGCTCGACAAGGAGTTCGTCGACCTGCGCTGCTGCATCTGGGGCATGAACCACGAGCTGACGGAGGAAGTGGTCGACCTCTTCACGGAGGAATACCTCGACAGCTACCTCCGCGCGGTGGTGACGCAGGTCGAACCCGCGGAGGAGTAAGGCAACCCGGGGATAGCCATCCCCGGGCTTTATAAAGGGGGATCATCGATGGGTGGTGGACGCAATCTCCATGCGTGGAACAACTGGTACCACGCGGTGGGCAGCACCTACGGGACGTGGCTGCGGGGCGATCCGCGCGGTTTTCGCACGTTTCAGCACCGCGAGCACATCGAAGGCGATTACCGTCATCCACCGCCGCCCGGCGTCTTCGCGCCGATCTTCGAACGTACAAAGGCATCGCTGCGCTACCCGCCGGTCGAACTGAGCGCCGAGCAGCGACGCGTCATCTGTCGCGCGATGATCGACAAGCTGGCGGAGGACCATGTCCAGGTGCTGGCACTGGCGATCATGTCCAATCATTTCCATCTCGCGGCACGCTTTCCGCCGCTGAGCGCGGATGAACTGGCACGTTATGAAAAGAGCACGCTGCAGGATGGCCGCGACCCGGCACCGCGTCACTTCACCGGCCGGGCGCGCAAGCACGCGTCGTTTGCGCTGTCGGAGACGAAACTGAAGCCGTCGAGCCCCGTCTGGGCCGCCCGCCCGAAGATGGATCCGATTCGCGACCGCAGCCACCAGATGAACGTGGTGGGGTACATCGCCGATCACGTGAAGCAGGGCGGCGCGGTTTATCTGATCAAACGCGGCTTCCTCTTCTAAAGCCCGGGGATGGCTATCCCCGGGTTCTGGGTTAACGGAGCTTTTGTGCAGTGGCTGGCGCAATCCTGCGGGGGTTGGGTGTGGGCGGTTATCATGATCGGTCCGGGGTCGTATAATGCGTCGACTCATGCAGGTAACAACCGTCCAGGAAGGTGATGTGGATCAGGCGCAGGAAACGGCGCGGCAGGCTGCTCAAGTGCTGATGAGCGGCGGGCTTGTGGTGTTTCCCACGGAGACGGTGTACGGCGTGGGGGCGTCGGTGGCGAGCCCGCGCGGCCTCAACGCGCTGCGCACGCTCAAGGACCGGCCCGAAAATCAGCCCTTCACCGTGCACATGCCCGATCCCGCATCGGCGGAACGCTACATCGACACCTCCAGCGCGATGATGCAGCGCATCCTCGCCAAGCTGTTTCCCGGCCCGGTGACGCTGGTGGTCGATGTGAGCGACGACATCATCGAGCAGCGGCTCAAGAGCCTGAACCTGCCCAACGATGCGCGTTCGCGGCTGTACTTCAATAACACGATCGGCCTGCGGTGCCCGGATCATCCGCTGGCGCAGCAGATTCTCGGCGCGATCGCCGACCCGGTGGTGGCGTCGAGCGCCAATCGGCGGGGCGAAACGCCGCCTTACGATGCGCAGGACGCCGCCGCGTCGATCGGCGACAAGGTGGACCTGATCGTGGATGGCGGGCGCAGCCGTTACGCCAAGCCTTCGACGATTGTTCGGGTGGAAGGTTCGGGGGTGAGTCGGAAGGTGACGGTGGTTCGTCCGGGCGTCTACGATGAGCGTTTCATTCGCAAGCTTTTGCGATGGACGGCGTTGTTCGTGTGCAGCGGCAACACGTGCCGTTCGCCGATGGCTGAGGCGATCGCGGCGAAGCTGCTGGCGGAACAGCGGGGGATCGCGGTGGAGGATCTGGAGGCTGCGGGGATCCGCGTGATGTCGGCGGGGGTGTTCGCCGCCAGCGGGGCTCCGGCGACGAGTGAAGCGGTCGAAGCGATGCGCAAGCAGGATGTGGACCTGTCGCGTCATCGTTCGCGTCCGATCACGCCGGAGATGATCCACGAGGCGGATGTGATTTACTGCATGACGCAGGATCATTTGCGAGCGGTTCTGGATATCGTTCCGTCGGCGGCGTCGAAGGCGATGCTGCTGGACCCGAACCGCGACATCGACGATCCGATGGGCTCGGGACCGACGGCCTATCAGCGTGCGGCGGAGATGATTCGTCGCCGTCTGCAACAACGGTTGAAAGAGCAACAGCCATGAGAATTGCATTGGGGGCTGACCACCGTGGGATTGAGGTGTATCGCCATCTTTGCGCGACGCTGGCGGAGCAGGGGCACGAGGTGCTGGAAACGAGTGCGGATCACAACGGTGAGACGTGCGACTACCCGGACCGCGCCTGGCCGGTCGCACGCGCGGTGGCGGAGGGCAAGGCCGACTACGGCATTCTGATCTGCGGCACGGGGATCGGCATGAGCATCGCCGCCAACAAGGTGGACGGCGTGCGTGCGGCGTTGGTGTTTGATGAGGTGGGCGCGGACCTGAGCCGTCGCCACAACGACGCCAACGTGCTGTGTCTGCCGGCGGACATGCTCGGCGGACGGGTGGTGGACCGGATCGTGGCGGCGTGGCTGAACACGCCGTTTGAAGGCGGTCGTCATGCCCGGCGGGTGAACAAGGTGGCTGCCATCGAATCGGACACCGACCCGCGCACCATTGACGATGAGGCTGCGGTCAACAGTTGACCGCACAACGGCACGCGCGATGAAGTGGGGCGGGGTGGCGTGAGGGGAGCGGCGGCGCGGATGCACGCCTCGGCCGCGAACGTTGGGGATGTCCGTCCGACATGAGCTGCGCCCTGGATGGCGTTCTTCCTATTCGATTCCATTGCAATCGCCTGTTGAATCAGTGTCGAAGGATTCGCACGGATGAGACTCGAACAGATCGACTGGACAGCGACATTTCCCTTCCTGCGTCTGTTCGAGGCGTTTCGGATGGCGATCTGGCCGCCGGGCAAGCTGCTGCTGGCGCTGCTGCTGATGGCGTTGCTGTGGATCGGCGGGGGGCTGATGGACGCGGTGAGCGGGCCGCGCGTGCTGCCGGGCGAGATCGAGGCGTACGCGCGCGAGACGCGCAGCGACTTCGACGCGTGGCTAAGCCGCACCGCATCGTCGAGCCAGACGCGTTTTCGTGCCGCGGTGATGGGCGTGCCGCTGGAAGGCGAAGCGACATGGGACGACATCGCCGGAACACGCGACCAGTACCGCCGGGCGCGCGAGGCGATCGCCGCGCACCACCGTTCGCAACTTGAACGGCTGGAATCGCAGTATCACGCCTCGCAGCGCGATGCGGAGCTGCAGGAACGTGAACGTCGCGCCGGTGTGGAACCCGTCGTCCAGCCGAGCCTCACACGGGAGGAGTACGAACAGCGTCGGGCACAGCTTTTCCGCCGCCAGCAGGAACAGTTGGCGGGGATCACGGCGCTGGAGCCCCGCGGCATCTTCTCCAGTGCGCTGCAGTACAAACTTGATGCGTTCGAGCGGATGGTGTCGGCGGCGATCGCGCTGGATTTCGGCTTCAGCCAGTTGGCGGGGGCGCAGCCGGTGGCGTCCGACACGGTGCTGGGCGCGCTGCGTGATCTGGCGATCGTGCTGCCGGGCTGGCTGCTGGCGCGGCATCCGATTTTTCTGGGGATCTGGTGCCTCTTTGCGATGGTGCTGTGGTCGCTCTTTGGCGGCGCGATCAGCCGCATGGCCGCGCTGCACGCGACGCGACAGGAGCCGGGCCCGGCCGGCGAAGCGCTGCGCTTCGCCCGACAGCGGTGGTTCTGGTTCTTCCTCACGCCGTGGATCCCGCTGTTGATCGCCGGGTTGGGTGGCCTTGCGGTGGCGGTGGTGGGGCTGCTCTTCAACGTGGCGTTTCTGGATATCCGCGAGGGGGTCGCGTTCGGAGCGCTGCTGCTGGTGGGGTTCCTGGTGGCGATGGCGCTGGTGTTCGTCGCGATCGGCGCGGGGCTTTTCTACCCCGCCATTGCGGTGGAAGGCACCGACAGCTTCGATGCCCTGAGCCGGTCGGGCAATTACGTGTTCGGCCGATTCTGGCACTGGGCGTTCTACACCATCACCGCGCTCGTCTACGGTGCGATCCTCTACCTCATCCTCGCGGGCATCGCCTTCCTCACGCTCAAGGTCACGCGCTTCTTCGTCCACATGGCGGTGATGGCGACCACGCCCGATGGCCGCAACCGGTTCGATGTCATCCTCCCCGAGCCGCAGATCGGCGAGCTGTATGGCTCGGTCGACTGGTCGCAACTGGGCATGAGCGGTGTGGCGGCGGCGGGGCTCGTGGCCGTCTGGGTCTACCTGCTCATCGGCCTGCTCGCGGCGTTCGCCATCAGCTACTACTTCTGCGCCCACACGTGGATCTACCTGCTCCTGCGACGCTCCGCCGACGGCACGGAAACCGATGAGGTCTACCTCGACGATCCCGGCGCGCAACCCCAACCCGCACCGGAAAAGCTCGACGAACCCGTCGCCGAAAAAGCGGAGTGAGTGGGGGGAAGTCGACGTTAATGCGAATGACGAATCAAGTTCCAGGATCGACATTCGAGCTTCGTCATTAGACATTCGCCATTCTGCTATCGTACCGGTCATGGATCTCTGGGCGGCATCTTCGCTGGCGCGGCGGCTGATGGACGAGCATGGGCTGCAGCGGTGGGCGTTTCGCTTCAACCATCGCAAGCGGGCGCTGGGGTTGTGCGTGCATCATGAGCGGCGAATCGAGCTGTCGCTGCCGTTCGTTCGTGCGAACGATGAGGAGCTGGTGCGTGACACGGTGCTGCACGAGATTGCCCATGCGCTGGCGGGGTTTGACGCGGGGCACGGGCCGGTGTGGAAGGAAGTCTGCCGCCGCATCGGCGCGAAGCCGGAGCGGTGCTGCGACAAGGCGGCGATGCCCGCGGGGACGTGGCGCGCCGCCTGCCCGAGTTGCGGCCGCGAGTATCACCGCCACCGCCGCCCGGCACGTCACTGCACCTACGCCTGCCGCGCCTGCGGCCACGAACGCGGGGCGCTGACGTTTCGGCAAACGCGTGACCCCGTTGCCCGCACCTGAAGTGCCCCTGTCAGACGGACTGCCGCGCCATCGCTTCGCCGAAGCGTTGCGGCACGAGTCGCACAACCGCGTGACCGATCCAGCGGCGGGCGTGATGGTGCAACGGCGTCGCCAGCGCCCAGAGCAGCGCGACAGTCGCGATGCTCACCGACCCCACGAGGATGTCGGTGAACCAGTGCGCCCCGCCGATGAGTCGCGGCAGGACGAACCAGAACGTGAGCCCCACAGCGACGCACCCGTACCGCCAACCGGCGAAGTAGCCGAACATGCCGGTGAAGGTCAGCGTGACGACCGCGTGATCGCCGGGAAAGCTGGTGGAGGACGAAACCTTCGCCTTCTCGGCCCACGGCACGAGTTCGCGCAGGTCGTAAAAGGGCACCAGTTCCTGTGAGGGGCTGAGCCGTCCGACGCCGGCGAAAAGCAACTCGCGGGTGAAGACGATCACGACCGCCAGGTAGATGCCGATGAACACCGCCGAGGCGATGCGATCGACGATGGGCCGCTGCCGTCCCGCGGCGATGTAATGTGTCAGCAGCGCCAGCATGATGAGCCCGGCGAACGTGTCGAACACACGCAGGTTGCTGATCGCCCAGTTCGTCTGCCACAGGCTGCCCAGCTTCAGCGAGCCGTTGAGCAGGTAGAACATGTTGGCGTCGACCCAATCCCAGCCCTGCCGGGTTGTCGGCCATATCCATGTGATGACGAGCAGCGCGACGGCAAGATGTCCCGTCACAAGTGCGCGAACGTGCCATCGCGGCTCATAACCGGGGGCAAACTCGGCGGAAAGCAGGGTGTCGCAGGGCTGCGGCGCGTGGCTCACCGAAAACTCACCAAACGAGTAACGAAAATCGAACGACGCGACCCTCGGCCACGCACTTCAGGGAACCAACATAAAAGGTGCCCAAAAGATTGCAAGAATCGAGAGGGAACGTCGAAAGTCGAATGACGAATGACTAAGGAATGCCGAAGCTCGAAGCCCGAGGCTTGGATTTTCAAGTTTTGAATTTGGTTCGTCATTCGGACTTCGTGATTCGAATTCCCCCCCCTCGACCCGCGCATTAAAAAAGCAGGGTGCCGTTACCCGACACCCTGCCTTGCTTTTGTCTTTCAACCGTCGCGATTCAGCTTCGCGCGGCGGCGTAGTTCTTCGCGACCTGTTCCCAGTTGACAATATCCCAGAACGCCTTGATGTAATCGGGGCGACGGTTCTGATATTTCAGATAGTACGCGTGTTCCCAGACATCCAGGCCTAAAATAGGCGTTCCGTCGCACTCGACGAAGCCACGCATGATCGGCGAGTCCTGGTTGGGCGTGGAGCAGACGCTGACGGTGTTATCCGGCATGACGCACAGCCAGGCCCAACCGGAGCCGAACCGCGTGGCGGCGGCGTTGGCGAACTTCTCCTTGAAGCCGTCGAACGAGCCGAACGCGGCGTTGATCGCCTTGGCGAGGTCGCCGTCCGGCTCGCCCCCGCCGCCCTTGCCCGGGGCTGCCAGAATCGGCCAAAAGAGGCTGTGGTTGTAGTGCCCACCGCCATTGTTGCGGACGGCGGTGCGAATGTCCTCGGGCACGGCGTTGAGGTCGCCCAGCAACTGCTCCAGCGTCTTGCTCTGCAGTGCGGGGTGAGCTTCCAGCGCCTTGTTGAGGTTGGTGACGTAGGCGTTGTGGTGCTTGCCGTGGTGGATCTGCATGGTCTGCGCATCGATGACGGGCTCGAGCGAATCGGACGGGTAGGGCAGATCGGGCAGCGAAAAGGCCATGACGGGCTCCTTCCTGGGTGTTGAACGGTGTGTGGACCCCGCCGCCGGGCGCGACACAGCAAAAAAAGCTCGGCGGACAAAAAAGTGGAACAAATTCCCCCACACACAGGTTTACTGAGTTGAGGATGTTAGACGAGCGATCAGGGTGGGTCAAGAACTCGGGTGCGAATGGGCGGGATTTGCTCCAGGTGGTGTGTGGGCAAAGGTTTGGGGCCCTTTGAACGATTTTCGGGCCAGTTCGATCGGGGGATCCGTTTCTTGGCATGATGTTTGCAGGTTTGTGTGCCGGGTGGCGCTTGCTACGTGAGGGTAGGGGGTTCCACTGGGCAAATTGGAAGAGTCAGGCCGTCGAAGCCGTGATTCGGCGACGGATTTGGTCTCGGCGTGCTGAAACAAGGACACGTATCGGAGGCATACCCCACGACGGGTAACCAGGAAAAGAGGACGGGCCGCGACGCCTGAACTTCAACCTCCAGAAAGGTAGAGCAGCCATGAAACAACTGCTGCATGATGTGGAATCGCCGATGGAACAGGCGCAGCGGCGCCACCGGGTGACGCTCGAGGATTCGATGCGTCAGCTTTCGCCGCGCGACCAGGCGACGATTCGTCAGATTTTGGAAGACAAGTGCGATTACGTGGACAGCGAGCACTTCCGTGAGCCGGATGCCCAGCGCAAGCTGTTCGATGAAGCGCCGCCGATCGCCAAGCCCGACACGAGCTGGTACCACCCGCTCATGGAGAACGCGAGCGATTCGCGTTCGCTGGGGCAGAGCGTGGGGGCGGTGCTGTTGACGGCCGCGGAGGAACGGGCGCTGTTCCTGCAGTTCAACTACTGCCGCTTCATGGTGTGCGAGCTGGCGGGACAGATCCGCGAGAACGGCGATGCGCCGATCAAGCCGGAAGTCGCCCGTGACCTGTTGCACTGGCACCGCCGGGCCGAGGCGTTTCGCGATCAGATCGCGCAGACCAACCTCGCGCTGGTGCTGGCGATGGCGAAGCGCACCCGCATGGGTGACCTGGACTTCGCCGACCTGGTGTCGGAAGGCAATATGGCGCTTCTGCGTGCCGTGGACAAGTTTGACGCGGCTCGAGGCTTCAAGTTCTCGACCTACGCCTGCCGTGCCATCCTCAAGGCGTTCAGCCGTCTTGGCGTGAAGCACAGCAAGTACCGTCAGCTCTTCCCGACCGACTTCGATCCGAAGCTGGAGAAGTCGGACTACATGGAGCGCAAGCGCGAGGACCATGAGGACGCGTGCGTCGATGAGATTCGCAAGATCATCAACGAAAACCGCGCGGAACTCACGGACATCGAGCAGGAAGTGATCGAGCACCGCTTCGCGTTGGGCCAGAAGCAGAAGGAGCAGCCCGATGCGACACCGATGACGCTGGAACAGGTCGGCAAGATCATCGGCGTGACGAAGGAGCGCGTGCGTCAGATTCAGAACAAGGCGCTGCAGAAGATCCGCGAATCGCTGGAAGGGGATTATCTGCGGTAAGGCGCGTTGTTTGTGAAGTAGAACCTCAACGGGTTGAAGGCCCGGGGATCGCCATCCCCGGGCTTTATTTTTGCGCCCGATGTTGCGCGCATGGGTCAGTCGTTGTCCGTTCGTGCCCAGGGGGGGAGCGGCACGGGGGCGGTGTGGAAGTTGTTGGGGCCTTTGATGCTCAGGTGGTGCAGGAAAAACGTAGGGCTGGCGGGGTCGGTGTTGCGTCCGCCGCCGTAGCGGTGATCGCCCTGAATGGGAATGCCGAGGAACGCCGCGTGAGCGCGGATCTGGTGCATCACCCCGCCGCGCATCGTCACTTCCACGAGGCGATGGGTGAGTCGGTGAAAGCGCGTGGTGGCGGGATACCACTTGCCGCGATGGGCGGTGGCTCGGCCGCGCTGCACGACCATGATGCTTTTCTTCGTGGGGTGGTGCGCCAGCGGCTTGTCACAGGTGTTGTGAGGCCAGGGCACCTCGCGGGCGGCGAGCAGGCGATACGTTTTGACGAGGCGGTGCTCACCGAACCATTGGCGCAGTTGCTTCAGTTCTTCGAGCGTGTCGGCCGCGACGATCGCCCCGCTGGTGGCGTTGTCCAGCCGATGGGCGATGCCGCCGGCGAATCCGTCAGGCCAGGCGATCTCCTGCCGCCACGGCTCATCCACCAGCACGCGACGCAGCAGGCAATCCCCCGACGGGTCGCGGTGCGGTGGAAACACGGGCAAATCGGCCGGCTTGGCGAAAGTCGTGGCCATGCAATCAACACGCGCGAAGCCGCGTCAGTTCAGCAGCTTCAACTCGCCGTCCTTCATCTGCACCCGCAGCGCGGTGATGTCGTACTGGCCGCGAACCCCGACGGAGAAGGATGGATCCAGCGGCGTGACGTGTCCGCCATGGATCGACAACTGATCGGTCCTGCCCTGCCAACTGACGATCTGCCTGCCGTCGAACGAGAGTCGAAGCTGCACATCCTTGCCGCGCACCGTGACATCGGCGACGACGCTGTGCTCCTGCCCGTTGACCACGAGCGGCTGATCGTAATGGGCGGGGCCGTCGGGCATGCGTTTTTTGTCGATCCAGCCGAAGCCCGACTGCTTGTCCAGATCGATGTAGGCGGTGACCATGCTGTCGCCGGCGGGTAGGCCGAAGATGAGCACATCGTTACCGGCACGACGGGTGAAGCGGACTTCGATCTGGTAGCTGCCTTCCGGGCGGGCGGGCACCGCGATGAGCGCCGCTTCGCCCCGGGGCTGTCCACCGCGAAGTACATTGCCCTGCCGCGCCCATTCGCCGCGTACGGCATGCTTGTCGACGGCGACGTGGCGGAGCACATCGACCCAGTGCCGGCCGCCGGACAGTTCGCCGATGCGATCCTCAAGCGTGCGCAGCGAGAGGCGCGCTTTCTGTTTGGTCAGTTCGCTTGCCTGCGGGTAGTTGAGCATGAGGTCGCAGTAGTCGCGTGCCCGCACCAGAAGGGCGAGCTTCGCACCGGGCGATGCCTGATCCGCCAGTGCCATGTACCAGTCCGCCAGCGACTCGCATTGCGCCAGGCTCAGCGCCTTGCGGTCGCCTGCCGCCAGCCGCACGTTGGTGCGCCACGGCTCATCGATGCCGGCGCTGTACCGCGCCGCGTGCGTCGGATTGTCCAACTCCATCACCAGCGTGCGCACCAGTTCCAGTTGCACCGCGCGGTTGGTGCTGTCCGCTTCGAAGCGGCGTTGAAGAATCTGCGCCTGTCGGGCGGCACGCTCTCGCTGACTGGCAGCATCGAGACGCGACTTGATGATGTCCATGTTGTGCGAACGGATCGCCATCGCGACGCTCATCGCCCGCCGCAGATGCGCCACCTCGCCACCGGTGTTCTCCAGCCCCGTCGGCGCGGCATCGAGCGACTGATCGAGGCTGAACGTCTCGCGGCTTTCCAGTTCCGCCAGCTCCAGCAGCAGTTCGATCGCGCGTTCCCCCGCAAGGTTGCGATCCGCGCCACGGGCGGAACTGAACCGCGCGTGATAAAGGTTGGCCCGTTGCAGCAGCGCGTAACCGCGCCGCTGCGGCGCCGCCGTCGCCAGCACCTGCATCGCCTCATCCGCCACGGCAATGCCTTCCCGGTCACGGCTGCCCAAGGCGTACGCCTGCTCGCACAGGATCGCCAGCAGCTTCGGCGTGCCCGTTGAGGTGCGCGCCGCCTCCAGCAGTTCCCGCGCCAGCGCCACGTCGTCAGCCGTGGTCCCGGTGCGCATCGCCTGCTGCACGCGCGAGCCGTACAGGCTGTCGAACACCCGTTGGGCGTCGTCCTGCCCCCATGCGGTTGAACTGAGCGACAGCGTCAGCGCCACCACCCACCCCATCACCCAGTGCGGGTACATCAGTCGTTGAATCACACTGCTCATGTCGCGTCGCATGGATAGTCGCATTCCAATCATTCGCCGCGTTGCTGCCGCGACGACGCATCGTCCCGTATCACCCGGCGGCCACTTCGGCTTCGGGCTTCACCACCTTGATCTGATCGATGCGGCGGTTCTTCATCGGATTCGGATTCACGTTCTTCACCCGATTCGCATCGAACAGCTCCAGATCGACGTAGTGGAACACCGGCGCGATCGGCTGCTCCTGCATCAGCAGGCGTTCGGCATCCTGCAGAATCTTGAGCCGGGCGGCAGGGTCAGCCTCCCGGGCGGCGGCGGCGAGCAGCGCATCGTATTCGCTGTTGGCGTACTTGCCGTCGTTGTTGCCGTCCTGCGAGTGGAACATCTGCAGGAACGTCGTCGGGTCGCGGTAATCGCCGAACCAGTTGCCCCGCGCGATGGCGAAGTTGTGGCTGCGACGCTCCTGGCCGAAGAGCTTCGCGTCACGGCTGTCCAGCTCCACGTGGACGTTCAATTCACGTTCCCACGCGTTCTTCAGTTGCTGCGAGATCGCGCTGTGCCCGCCATCGGAGTTGTACAGCAGCTTCAGCCGAGGCATGCCCTCCCCATTGGGATAACCCGCCTCCGCAAGCAGCGCCCGCGCCGCCTCCGGATCGTACGTCACCCCCGCGTCCACCGGCGGCTCCCAACCCTCAAACACGTTCGGCGGCGTCAGCGTGTACGCAATCGGCTGGTCCAGCATCGTCACCTGCTTCACGATCGTCTCGCGGTCGATCGCCATCGACAGCGCACGACGCACGCGCGGATCGGCGAACGGGTTCTTCGACCCGTCCGGCAGCGTGTCCTGACAGTTGAAGATGAAGAAGTACGTCCCGCACGAGGGATAAACGTGCAGGTCCTCCCGACCCGACGCCTTCAGTTCCGCCGCTGTACGCTCCACCGACTTCACATCGGGGTACCAGTCCGCCGCACCGTTGCCATACACCGTCATGGCCGTGAGCGTGTCGCTGATCACCTTGATCAGCACGCTTTCGTTCTGCATCCCCTCGCGGTTCCAGTAATGCGCGTTGGCGACGAGCAGGAGGTCGCGCTTCGGACGGCGGCGTTTCATCACGTACGGGCCGTTGTTCACAAGGTTGCCCGGCTGAAAGTAGGCGGCGTCCTGATTGAGCATACCCGTCGAGGGCGAAATCGTCACGAATTGCTCGATGCTTTCCCCATGCACCGGCGAGAACGTCATGAACGACACCAGTTCCAGGAAGTACGCCGTCGGATGCACCAGATGAACCACCAGCGTTTTGTCGTCCGGCGTCTCGATGCCGACGAGTTCATCAAACTTCGCCAGCGCTTCGTCGTAGAACGCCTGCGCCTGTTCCGCGGTCTTCTCGGAATCGGGCAGCTTGAGGTATTCGCCCAGTTGTGCCGTCCGCCAGTTGAAGAACTCCTCAGCCCCCTGAATGGTGAAGAGCATGGTGGTGTAGTCGGCGGCGAAGTCCGGCAAAAGCGCCCGACGCCAGCCGTAGACGAAATCCTGTGCCCGCACCGGGTCGCCGTTGGACCACTTGGCGTCGCGCAGGTGGAAGGTGTACGTCTTGTGATCGTCGCTGATCTCCCACCGCTCGGCGATGCCCGGCTCCAGCGTGTCATCGTCGATCTTCTGCAGCAGCAGGGTGTCGTAGAGGCAGGTGAGCACCCGGAAGTCGACCATCCAACTGCTGCGCTGCGGGTCGAGGTTGTGCAGGTCATCGCTGGAGATGAAGACCAGATCGGCTTCGCGTTGTGACGGCTTGGCGACCATGAGGGCGACGCCCATCGCGGCGATGAGAAGCAGAACCAGCGCGGCAAACCATTTCATCAGTGGCGCCTCCGTGGGGGTGGGAGCGGGTCGGCAGTGGATGCGTCGCCCCGGATGCGACGCGACGGTGAGCAGGACATTATCCTACCCGCATCGACGGCGGGATTCACGTGGGCGGGATGGGAGCGGCTCTCCCCCCCGGGGATCGCTATCCCCGGGGTTTAGTGTCTACCCTCCCCAGAGTTCAGTAGCGGCGGATTGTCGACAACCCCGCGGGGGGATGCCATAATCGCGCTTCGATTCGACGCAAGGAGTTGCCTGTTCAATGGGGATTATCGTCAGCAGTCCGTACAGCGGCCGACCCGTGAAGGTCCGCGATCAGGATGTCGGCCGAGCCGTCCGCGATGAGGAAGGCCGCATCTTTTATGTCCTGGCAAAACGGGACGGCAACGGCTATTACGGCGCCCTGACCCGCGCCGGGGGCGAGAAGGACGAACTGCGTGCCGCCGAGATGGAGGCGAAGTACGCTCAGATGAAGGAATCGGGCCGCCAACAGTCCCAGGCGCAGATTCACGACGCCACGGGCAAACGCCGCTCCAATATCCGCGGCAAGCTCGTCATCCTCTTCCTCGTGGCGATGGTGCTGCTGCTCGTCTGGCTCTTCACCCTCGGCCCGTTCAACCCCGATAACATCCAGCGCGGCGAAACCCCCGAGCCCAACCGCATTCAGGAAAACTGGACGCCACGGGGAGGGTGGTGGCTCGTGATCAGTGATCAGTGATCAGTGATTAGTGATTAGTGATCTTTTTAGATACAACTCACCACTCCACCCGATTATCCCATAATCACTCCTAAATCCCTCACGCCCATCCTCCCACACCCAATCCGCGATGAAGAGTTGGCTTTCCGCCACGCCCTGGTGGTTTCTCGCGGTGCTGGTCCACATCAGCTTTGAGCCGTCGGGGCTGAAGACCGGCAGCACATCCGCGCCTTCGACGAACGTCACCCGCTCCATCGAGCCGGTGTCCACGTTCATGAGGTACAGCTCGTAGTTGCGGTGGCCGTGCAGGCTCGTGGCGAAGATGATGTGTTTGCTGTCGGGGTGCCAGTAGGGGCCGAAGTTGACCGCGTCGTTGTCCGTGAGTTGCCGCTGGTTGCCGCCGTCGGCATCCATGACAAAGATCTGCAGCAGCTCCGGCTTGCCCTGGACCTCCGCGCGATAAATGATCCGCTTGCCATCGGGGGAGAAGAACGGCCCGCCGGCATAGCCCGCGTGCTCCGTCAGCCGCTTCACGTTCGAGCCGTCGCTGTTCATCACGTAGATGTCGCCCCCCGTGCCGTCGCGCAGCGAGCAGAAGACGATTTTCGACCCGTCGGGTGAATAGGCGCCCTCGGCATCGTATCCCGGGGCATCGGTGAGCCGTCGCAGGTTCGAGCCGTCGGGGTCCGCCTCGAAGATGTCCATGTGCGGGTCGAAGTCCCAGCTATAGGATCGCCGGGCGTGGGGGTTGGTGCGCAGTTCCTCCAGCCGGGCGCGTTCCTTTTTCACCTCCTCATCGCGATTCGGATCGAGATGGCTGCTGGCGTAGATGATCTTTTTGCCCGATGGATGGAAGTACGCACAGGTGGTGCGGCCGTGCCCCGTGGAGACCATGACGTCCGGGGCGTGGGGGTCGGGGGAGAAGGGCGGATCGCATCGGCGGGTGTAGATCTGATAGAAGGGGAAGTCGCCGCGAATGGACTGAAAGATGATCGCGCTGCCGTCGGCGGCGAAATAGCCCTCGCCGTTGCGGCCGTCGAAGGTGACCTGCCGGGGTGTGCCGAAGAACCGGCTTTCCTGTTCGTTGGTGGGTCGGGTGTTGGCGGTGGGGCGGGCGTCGCCATGCCGCTGGTCGGCGGAGGGGTCGCTGGTACATCCCGTCAGCGTGGCGGCCGCGCACAGCAGCGCCGTCGCCAGGCGGTTGAACGGAAGGTTGAGGCAAGTGGTAGAATGGTCGCGTTTCATTGTGTGGTATGCTCCAGGGCCGGCATCGTGGCCTGCTTCGTCGCCGTCGCCCATCATAATAAGACTTCGATCCTGTGAGCCGGTCCTGTTTCCCTTCACGCAGCTCACGTCGGGTTGCGTCGCGAAACGCGCGACCGGGGCATGTGAGGCTTCATCATGACGACAGCGAGCGCATCGCGGAAGCGTAACGGCGACGCGGACACCAATCTCGTGTCCATCTCCACCCGTCGCATTCACGAGCACTTCACTCAACTGCTGCTCGCCGAGCTGTCGCGCAGCCACACCGCACCGGTCGAGCGACTCGAGGAAGGCGAGCCGCCCCGCCTTGCCCAGGAACTGCTCATGGATGCGTTCCGCGAACGCGCCACCGACATCCACATCGACCCGCAGTCCGGCGGGTTCCGCGTCCGCATGCGCATCGACGGCGAACTCTACGATGCGGCCCTGCTCACCCACGGACAGGCGCGACGCCTCATCAACCAGTTCAAAACGTGGGCCGATCTCGACCCCGGCGCCGTCTTCACCCCCAAGGAAGCACGCTGGACGTTCGATGTCGACGATCGCCTGGTCCACCTGCGGCTCAGCGACATGCCGTGCATCAACGGCGAGAAGCTGTCCATCCGCATTCTCGACCCCGAACGCGTCGAACACCGCCTGGGCGACCTGGGCATGGTCGATGCCGACCGCAAACACATCGAAGACTGGCTCAGCAGCGTCAGCGGCACGTTTCTGGTCGTCGGCCCGACCGGCAGCGGCAAAACCACCACGCTCTACGCCCTGCTGCACGAGCTGAAACTCCGCTCCCGTTCGATTGTCACCATCGAAGATCCCGTCGAGTATCAGATCGACGGCGTGTGTCAGGTGCAGGTCGACCGCAAGCACAACCTCACCTTCGCCCAGGGCCTGCGCACGATGCTGCGGCTGGACACCGACTACCTCATGCTGGGCGAGATTCGCGACCCGGAATCGGCGCGGGCGGCGATCGACGCTTCCATCGGCGGGCGCGTGCTGCTGTCGACCCTGCACAGCCCGGATGCCGCCGGGGCGGTTACGGCCCTTCGCAACTGGGGGCTGCGCAACGACGAAATCGCCGTCAACGTGTCGGTCATCGTCGCGCAGCGGCTGGTGCGCGTGCTCTGCCCCAACTGCAAGCGAAAGAAGGCACTGCCCAAAACCCACAAAACCTGGCTCGAAGCACTCGGCGGCAAAGCGCCCAGCCACAGCTATCAGCCCGTCGGCTGCGATGAGTGCAGCGGCACCGGATACCGCGGCCGAACCGGCGTCTTCGAGGTCTGGAAGCTCGATGACAGCGACTACGAACTCATCCTCAACAACACCGATGAACGCACCATCCGCCAGCACGTCCTGGCGGACGGCCACCGCAGCCTCCTCGCCGACGTGACCGACAAACTCCGTGAAGGCATCACGAGCATCGAGGAAATCATGCGCCTGCCAGCCCTGAAGGTCGGCGGGTGAGAGAAGGGGGGGCGATTGCCGATTGCCAAGTGCCAATTGGCCGTTGATCGGGGGTGTTGCTCGGGTTTTACCCCCTGATGCGGCCCGAACGGTTACGGCAAACACCGTAACCTCGCGAACGCGCGGCAATTGGCAATTGGCAATCTTCAAGATCGCCAATTGGCAATATGCCAATCTCCTCCACTTGACGCTCCGGCGTTCGTGGATTACTGTCTAGCACCCTTTTTGGCGGCGGCGTCCGCCGGGGTGGGGCCCTGGTCCCGCCTCACGGGGGTAGGTTCCCCAAAAAGACTCATGCCACGGGCGTTTGGTCCGGTGTTCCGGCCCGGTATGCCGGTGGAGCCGAAGTCGTCGGTTTACTGAAGGTTACGATTATGCTTCCTGTCCAACGCAAAACCCGAGCCCAAGGCGGCAACCGTCGCTCACACCAGGCGCTGAAGAAGCGTCACGCGGTGGAATGCCCCAATTGTCGCAGCCCCAAGCTGCCTCACGCAGCCTGCAGCGAGTGTGGCTATGTCCGTAAGGGTCTGATGCTCAAGCTGTCCAAGGACGAATAGTGCGTATTGCCATCGACGTCATGGGCGGTGACAACGCCCCGGACGCGATCCTCAAGGGCAGTCTGGACGCTTTGAAGCTCCTGTCCAACGAGGACCGTCTGGTGCTCATCGGTGACCAGGCCGTCATTCGTGAGGCCATGGCGGAGTATGGCTTTTCGTCTGACCCGCGCATCGAAATCGAGGCGACCAGCCAGGTCATCGCGATGGACGAGCAGCCGGTCGGAGCCCTGCGCTCCAAGCCGGACAGCTCGATTGTTCGCATGGCGGAGCTGGGCAAGAGCCGTGCGGGTGACAAACGCTGCGATGTGATCATCAGCGCGGGTAACACCGGCGCCTGTGTCGCCGCCGCCCAGATGGCGATGCGACGCCTCCCCGGTGTTCACCGACCGGGCATCGCGGTCACCATCCCCACGTTCTTCGGCCCGATCGTCATCTGCGACGTCGGCGCCAACCCCGTGCCCCGACCCACCCACCTGCATCAGTACGGCCACATGGCCAGCGTCTACGCCCAGCGCGTCATCGGCATCGCCGACCCGCGCGTGGCGCTGCTGTCCATCGGTGGCGAGGAAGGCAAGGGCACGCCGCTCGTCCGTGAAACAGCCCGCCTCATGAAGAGCGACGACACGCTCAACTACGTCGGCTACGTCGAAGGACGCGACCTCTTCAACGGCAAGGCCGACGTCATCGTCTCCGAGGGGTTCACCGGCAACGTCGTGCTCAAGCTCGCCGAGGGGCTCGCGGCCGGGCTGTTCAAGACCATCGCCCACGAAATCTTCGAGGAAGACCCCGAACTGGCGATGAAGTTCGAGCCGGTCGTGAAGAAGATTTACGCCAAGCACGACTACCACGAGTATGGCGGCGCGCCGCTGCTGGGTGTCAACGGCATCTGCCTCATCGGCCACGGCTCCAGCGAGGCCCGCACCATCACCGCGGCCGTCAACGCCGCCCTGAACTACGCCCGTCACGACGTCAACCAGGCGATCGTCGATGCGCTGTCGCAGCTCGAAGGCACCGAGGAAGGCGTCGAAGCCTGAGTCGGCGCGTTCAAAGTTCAAATTCAAAGCGCAAAGTGGAGAAGTGTTCGGTCGGGTGCCGGCGTCCGGCTGCTGTTGGTATGGCACGCCACCGGAAGATCGTGTCATCGCGAAACCGTGCCACGCAGCAGATGGAGCTGCCTTCGAGCCGGTATGGCGCTTGAGCATGCCTTGCTTGCGAGGTGAATGCCTCACCCGCTTCAGGGCCGTGACTGTACCGCCTCCTTGCGTTTACCGCTTCGGACTTTATCCTTTCCCCATGGCTCAAACGTCTTTACCCGAGTCCGAATCGCCTGGGTCGCTATCCGCGTCGTTGCAGGCGCAACGCATCGGTGTTCGCATCGCGGGCACCGGCATGGCTGTCCCGCCCCGCATCATCACCAACGACGATCTGGCGAAGCTCGTCGACACCAACGATGAATGGATCACCCAGCGCACGGGCATCAAAACCCGACGCGTGGTCGAGGAAGGCGTCACCATCCGTCACCTCGCCCGGGAGGCGGTAGAACAGGCGATGGCGAACGCCGGCGTTGAGCCCGCACAGCTCGATGCGCTGATCTGCGCCACCATGACGCCGGAGATGGCATGCCCCTCGACGGCAGCACGACTGGTGGCGGACCTGGGCGCGACACCTGCCGGGGCGTTTGACCTCAGTGCCGCCTGCAGCGGGTTTGTCTACGCCCTGAACCTCGCCAGCTCGATGATCCAGTCCGGCCACGCCCGCACCGTGGCGGTGGTCGGCGTCGAGACGCTCAGCAAAATCACGGACTACACCGACCGCTCCACGTGCATCCTCTTCGGCGACGGCGCGGGGGCGGCCATCCTCACCGCCAGCGACGACCGCGCCCAGGGATCCATCGTGCAGACGATGTATTCCGATGGCAACGGCTGGCACGACATCTACGTCCCGCGCGACAAACGCGATCTGCCTGAAAACGCCAACGGCTTCTCCGGCACGTTTGAAAAGATTCAGATGAACGGCCGCGAGGTCTTCAAATTCGCCGTCAGCACGCTGGGCAAGGCGATCGACGAGGCGCTGCGCAAAGCGGGGGTGACGGCCGAAGACATCGCCATGGTCGTGCCGCACCAGTCAAACATCCGCATCCTTCAGGCGGCACGTGAACGCATGGGCCTGCCCGAGGAGAAGATGTGGATCAACATCGACCGCTACGGCAACACCTCAGCCGCCAGCGTGCCCATCTGCCTGCACGAAATGATGGAACAGGGCAAGGTGAAGCCGGGCGACCTGCTGCTGTTCATCGCCATCGGCGGCGGCCTGACGTGGGCCACCAACGTCTGGCGGTTGTGA
>CAZEFM010000045.1:0-29124 GCA_964511575.1 uncultured Phycisphaeraceae bacterium
CCCCCGACCACCCGCGCTGGATCATTCTTCAGCCAGCAGGCTCGGATTTTTGCGTTTATACGGGCAGAACGGAGGACAGGAGCCGGGGGACGGAGGCCGGAGGGTCAAAGGTCAGCGATCAGACGACAACCGCCCAATCACCCACAATTGGCAATCGGCAATTGGCAATCGCACTCCTTTCACCACTCCCATCCCCTCCCCTCGTTTCCCCCCACGCCATGCGGGCGTTATCATCCGTCATCTCACGCGGAGCGAGGTGTGCTCCGCGATTTTGCTGACGCTGGCGATGGAACATCCACAATGAAGATTCACGAATACCAGGCCCGGGAGTTGCTCGAGAAGTATGGCGTGGCGGTGCCGCCCGCTGTTGTGGTGGACAGCATCGACCAGGCCGCCCAGGCCTACACCGATCTCGCCAAGCAGGGCGCGACGCTCGCCGTCGTCAAAGCCCAGGTCTTCGCCGGCGGCCGCGGCAAGGGTGGCGGCGTGAAGCTCGTCAGGTCGGCCGAGGAAGCACGCGAGGTCGCCAAGACCATTCTCAGCAAGCCCCTGGTCACGCCGCAGACCGGACCGCAGGGCGTGCCCGTGCACAAGCTGCTGGTCGCTTCGGGCGTGGACATCGAAAAGGAATATTACCTGGGCATGGCGGTCGACCGCGCGACATCGCGACCGGTACTGATCGCCTCCGCCGAGGGCGGTGTCGAAATCGAACATGTCGCCGCCACCAACCCCGATGCCATCGTGCGCGAACCGCTGGACCCGGCGATGGGGCTGCTGCCGTATCAGGCACGCAAGGTGGCGTTCAAGCTCGGATTCAAGGGCAAGCAGGTCGGCCAGGCTGTCAAAGTCATGACCGCACTGGCGAAGCTCTTCCTCGATACTGATGCCAGTCTCGCGGAGATCAACCCGCTGGTGGTGACGCCGGCATCGGAGGATCACCCGGACGGCCAGGTGCTCGCCATCGATGCGAAGATTAACTTCGATGACAACGCGCTGTTCCGCCACAAGGACATCGCCGCCATGGCTGATCCGACGGAACTGGACGAGTCGGAAACGCGGGCGCATACGTTCGGTCTGTCGTACATCAAGCTCGATGGCTCAATCGGCTGCCTCGTCAACGGCGCGGGCCTGGCGATGGCGACGATGGACCTCATCAAGCTGCACGGCGGCGAGCCAGCGAACTTCCTGGACGTCGGCGGCAGTGCCTCGGAGGAAGCCGTCACCGAAGCCTTCCGCATCATCCTCAGCGACGCCAATGTCAAGGGCGTGCTGGTCAACATCTTCGGCGGGATCGCCAAGTGCGACACGATCGCCCGCGCGATCATCACCGCCGCTCGTGAAGTGGGCTTCAAGGTGCCGCTGGTCGTGCGACTGGAAGGCACCAACGTGGAAGCCGCCCGCGAACTGCTGGAAGCCGCCAAGGGCGACATCCCCACCATGCAGGTTGGCACCGACCTGACCGATGCCGCTCAGAAGATCACCGCCGCCACCGCCGCGTAAGGCAGTCGGTTCTGCGGACGATGATAAAACCCGATGAACGGGATCACGCGGTAGCGATGCGCCGACTCTTTCAGCGCGCCTCAGCGGTGCTTCGTCACTCACACGCACCGGACCGCGAAATTGAGGCAGCTTTCGACCATCTCCTGCAGTTGGCGCGGCTGCGGTGTGTCGCGACGTAACGGGTTACGGCCGTTGAACACGTGGTTGCCGCGCTCGATGATGTGAAGCGTCGCTTTGTCGCCCGCCACCTCGGCGTAACGATGCGCCGCTTCAACGGCGATGGTCGCGTCCTGATCGCCGTGAACCACGTGCAACGGGCACGGCAGTTCCGCGGCGGCGCGCAGCGGATCGAACGCATCGGGATCCGCTTCGATTTCATCGAGCCATGCCCTGCCGACACGCAGCATCTGCCGGGTGCGCGTCGAGGGTGAATCGAGCCACCCCTGTTCCCGCAGGGTTTGCCGCGACTGCTCATCGAGGTAACAGGCGCGGTCCGGCGCAGCCGCTGAGATCACCCCGGCGGGGGCAAGATCGGGATGCTCGGCAAAGGTGCGCCACGCCGCCAACAGCACCGCGATGCCGCCGCGACTGTGACCGAACCAGACCATCGGCAGATTGTCGCCCGGGATGACGCCGTCCCGCACCGCCTGCGCGACCATCTGCACATCGAAGATCTGTCGACTCCATGTGTCGCGTTCGAAAAGGTCGGGCCGCTCGAACGTTTCGATGCGATTGGTCATGCCGCTGTGACTGAAGTTGAAGCGATGGGCGATGAGCCCGCGCGCCGCGGCATGTTCGGCAAGGTACGGCATGAAGCCGTAATCCTTGTAGCCCTTGAAGCCGTGACACATCACCAGAACGCCGCGCGGCGTGCCGGATGGCAGATGCGTATCGCCGAAGAGCGGCTGCCCCTCGGAACCGGACAATGTGAAAGGTTGAATCGTCATGCTGAAAACAAATCATCAAGGTTCTGCGTTGGCGAACGTCAGTTCGACGGGCTGACGTTCGAAGCCGTCGGCGTGCATCAGCTTCCGGCGTTTCATTCCCGCCAGCCGTGCAACGTAGCGATCGGGCACAGCGGCGAGCCGGGTATTGTAGTAGCTCGCCATCTCGTTGAAGTAGGAACGCGCCAGCGAAATGCGGTCCTCCGTCCGGGCGAGTTCACGCTGCAAATGGGTGAACTGTTCGTGCGATTGCAGTTCGGGGTACGCTTCGACCAGCGCCGCCAGCGGTTGACTCAAGGCACGCGGGGAAGTTCCGGCATCTCCCGGTGCGGTGATGCGCAACTGCGATCGCAGTTGCGCCACCATGGTCTGCACCTCACGCTCGTGGTCACGCAGTTGTGTCACCACTTCGACAAGCCCGGGAATGAGATCGTGCCTTCGCTTGAGTTCGACATCGATCTGCGCCCAGGCCTGTGCGACGCGCTCGCGGATGCTCACCAGGCTGTTGTACGCCATCCACACCCACGCGGCGAGCCACACGATGCTGAACCCCGCGAGCGAAAGGAGCAGAACGGCCGCCACATCGAGGCTCGTCTGTGCCGAGGGGATCACCCAACCACCGACGACCAGCACGCCCGCCAGTAATGAAAGCAACCAGTACTTCAAGGCGTATCGGGTGCTGACCGACTGCTCGTTGCGCGTGGAGATGAGGAACATCGGCGCGTGCGGATCCCGGGCGATCTCGGCGGCGACAATGTCCCGCCGCTGTCGCGCCTGACCGATCACATACAGCCGCGTCCGCAGCGGAATGCCATATTCCGTGAACTGCCGGCGATGATCGGAATCGGACACGGCACGCAGCGGCCCCTTTTCGTAGTAAAGCGGATCGGACGGCCGACACGTCCTTTGAAACGTGCGGATCGGCTCGATCTTCGCACCGGTGGGCACCACACGAATCGCGCCGTGCGCATCGCGCAGGTAGAAGGGAATCATTTCGCCGCCGCTCGCCACCGTTGTCCATCCACTCTCGTGACGGGTGCGCGTCTGTCGTTTGCCGTCGGCGTCGGTGTACGTTTCCGTCACCGTCCGCGACCAGTGTTCGTCGACGCTCCAGGTGTAGTGGACGCATGCCTTGTGCGAGAGGTAGCCGACGATCGGTTGCTCCGCTTCGGCCACGCCTTTGAGTTCGACCAGCCCGATGAACACGCCGGTGGTTTTGCAGGTGGGCGTGTCGTCGATGATGCGGCGTTTGCGGTTGGCGCGCATCGCCGCCCAGAGGCTTACCGCGCCAAGCAGCATCCCCAGCCACGGCAGATAAATTTCCAGTTCCGTCGTCCCACCCATGACGTGTCGAGCATAGCGGGAGCGAACCGCCCGGTCGAACCGGAAATGTGGTCAGATGCTGCGTTCCATCTGTCGCGGCTGGGGCGGGGCCGAAATGGGTTGCCGCCCCATGCGAACAACACGACGGCGAATCTGCAGAAGGCTCAACAGCATCCCCAGCCCGTCCCGCATCGGGTGCATGCGGCTGTCGGGGTTGTTCTGCCAGAGCACACCCACTTCCTTGATGCGGAACCCCCGCGCCCGCGCCAGCGCCAGAATCTCGCAGTCGAAGGCGGGCCCCACCACCTGCTGCAGCGAAAAAGCCGCTTCCGTCGCCTCACGGGTGAAAAGCTTGAACCCGCATTGCGTGTCGCGAATGTCGTGCAGCAGGATGAAACTGCGAAAGCGGCGGAAGATGCGGCCGAGCGTGCGACGGGTCATGCGCTGCGGCGGTCGCAGTTCCGAACCCGCCACCCGGCGCGAACCGATCACCACCTCGAAGCCGCGATCAATCCAGGGCAGCAGCCGATCCAGTTGTTCGATCGGCGTGGACATGTCCGCATCGCAAAAAAGCCGCAGGTCACCCGTCGCTTCCAGCATGCCGCGACGCACGCTCACCGCTTTGCCGCGGTTCCGTTCGTTGCGGATCACCCGCACGGTCAGCGGCCCTGCATCGGTGCGCATCGCCTGATCGCTTGTGCCGTCGTGGCTGCCATCATCGACCACCACCACCTCGATGGGCCACTGCTTCGCCAGCGCATAATCGCGGATCGACGTCAACGCCTGCCCGATCGCTTCCGCTTCATTGTGAGCGGGAATCACGATGGACAACATCGGCGCGGGGCGACCGTCGAGCCCGGGCTGTGCGACATGAGCATCCAATCCACAGCTCCTTCAAGGATACGGATGTCCGAATCAACTGTAGAACACGCCCGGGGGCGACGCAAACCCTCCTCTGAAACTGCCGTCACGTTCGCGACGTCACGCCGTTGACCGTTTCGCCGAGTTGTTACGATCGTTACGCGTGTTCGTCGGGTGAATGTTCGTTGGATGCCTCGGTGTCGTTCGCGACCTGCTCGGCCGCCGTCTGGAGCACTGCTTCGAGCCGATCCACGTGCCGCTGCATGCTCAGCGTTTGGGCGAGGCCTGCCGTGGCATCGGCGCACCGCTTCCGTTCATCAGGGTCCGCCAGCGTGCGCATCGCCGCCGCCAGCGCCCCGGCATCGCGCGGGTCGGCAATCACCCAGCCGCGCGGCGCAAAGCCGTCCCCGACCACAAAGTCAGCCGCGCCGTTGAACGCCGTCGTGATCGCCGGCACGCCCATCATCAGCGACTCGATCACCACCTTGCTCGCCGGGTCGTACCACGTGGGCAGCACCGTCACATCCGACGCCGCGTACAACTCCGCCATGCGACCGCTCGCCCCCACGATGCGCACCCGGTCGCGCACCTGCAGTTCCACCGTTCGCGCATGCACACCATATCGCGGCACACCCACGAGTAGCACCGTCGCCGGCACACCATCGTGCTTGAGCATCTGCAGCGCACGCAGAAGCGTGTCCACCCCCTTCAACCGCGGGTTCTGTGCCACGAAGAGATACACCGGTTCATCCGGCGGAATATCGAACCCAGCGCGAATCACCTGCCGTGCCTTCTGACGCTCCTCGTCCGTCAGCCGGGGCATCGACGCCGCGTTGGGAATCACTTCCACGCGATCCAGCGGCACGTCATAGGCGGCAAGCTGATCCGCGCCGTAGCGACTCACCGCCACGAATCGCCGCACCATCGGATCGCGCAGCGTCTTGCGTTCCAGTGCCAGCAGCAGTTGATGCTTGGGTGAGAGGAGCAGCGTCGCCTGCTTGCGCCATCGTGCCGAAGCGCTGCCGCGCATCGCGACATTGCGTGCGAGCGTCTCGCGCATGGTGCCGCTGCGAGGCTGAATCACGGTGGCGGGCGCCGCTGTGGTGACCGAGAGCGACACATCGAAAGCTTTGTCGCGCACCTGCTGGCGCGCCCAGCGGGCAAACCGCAGCAGTCGCACCGGTCCGGATGCGTGTTCCTTCGCCAGTCGCCGCACCGCCGCGCCGTGCAGGTCGACGCCATCGGGTGATGCGCCGGTGATGAGCGTCACCGTGTGCCCTCGTCGCGTGAGCTCTTCGACGATCTGTGCCGTGGACCGCTCCGCGCCGCCACCCGCCGGGTGAAACCGTTCAATCACGATGGCGAGCTTCATGCAAACATCCAAAAGCAAACGGCAAAGCCAACATCGTCCGCGCGGTTCACGGCGCGACACCACTGAGTTGCAGCAACGTCGCCGCCTCGTCGTACACCATCTGCGGCGTCACCTGCTTCATGCAGCCCAGTTCATCGGGCGTCCCGGTGAGCGGGCACTTTTTCTTCTGGCACGGGCCGCAGAACACATCCACCCGCACCTGTCGTTCCATCGCGAAGTCGATCTGCGTCCACGCCGGATCGGTCGGCCCGAAGATGGTGACGACCGGCACGTCCATCGCCGCCGCCAGATGACGCGGCCCGGTGTCGTTGGTCACCATCAGCCGCGTTCGCTTGAGCACGCTCTTGAGCAGCGTCAGATTCAGCCCCAGCGCCGAGAGGTCGATCATCGGTTCGCGGGCGGCCTGACGCACGGCATCGATGATGCGCCGCTCGTTGGGCGCCCCGGTCACCGCCGCCACCGCGCCGTGCTCGCGCACGCAGCGATCTGCCACTTCGGCGAAACGGTCGGGAAACCACATCTTCGCATCGCCATAGTTCGCCCCGGGGTTGACCAGCACCAGTGGCCGGCCGCTCGCAACGTCGTACCCGCCCCGCGCCAGAAGCTCATCCGCGCGGGCATCATCCGCCGGCCGGGTGAACAACCGCATCGTCGGGTCGGGATTGGTCGCGCCGAGATAGCGCGCCAGCCCCAGGTAGTAGTCGCGCGTGGGAACCGGTACGTACTTGCCCACCTCGCGGCGCGGCAGCAGGCGATCGGTGAGCAAAAAGCCCCGGCCATCCCGGTCGTAACCCACCCGCCGGGGGATCTTCGCCATGCGTACCAGCAGGGCTGAACGGAAGCTGTTGGGGAGGATGACGGCCGTGTCGAATCGTCCCGCCGCCAGCCGTCGCGCCACGGCGATCATGCCATGCCGCCCACGCGGCTGACGCCGATCCTTGCTGCGCGGGCGGATCGTGGCGATGCGATCAATCCACGGACAGGCATCGAGCACCGGCTTGACCATGCCCCGCGCCAGCACCGTGATGTGCGCCTGCGGATAGATCCCGCGCAGCGCCCGCAGCGTCGGCATCGCCATCACCGTGTCCCCCACCCAGGTGGGACAGATGACCAGAAGCCGATGGGCCGGACGATGCTGGGAACGATCGCGCATGCGGGCCAGTATACCAGTCCGTGAGGGCGCCAACCGCACCGCAACATCCGATAAGCCCCACGCGTAACCACCGCCCTTCCACGCGTTTGAAATCCCCGCGCAGCCGCCGCCTCTGGACGCGCCGCCCCGCGGGGCGCATACTAAGCGGCAACTTTCGGGGTCTCCGGCTTCTATCCGGACGCGTGGTTCTCGATGTCGAACAAACTGCCGCCGCTGCGATTCCGCCTCGGCCGCAAGACGCTCTTCCAATCCGACCCGCTCGGGTCCGACAGAAAAGGACACTGTCTATGTCTAGCGCCTCCCTGTCCAACGGTCGCTCGATGAACGACTCGCGTATTTTCTGGGGCTCGTTCATCGCCCTGATCACCTGCGCTTTCGGTATGGTGGTGCGAACCCAAATCCTCGGTGAACTGGCGCTGCAGTTCAACCTCGACGAAACGCAGAAAGGCAACATTCTCGCTGTCGGTTTCTGGCCTTTCGCCTTCAGCATCTTCCTGTTCTCCCTCATCATCGACAAAGTGGGATACGGTCGTGCCGCATTCGTGGGTTTCCTCCTCCACGTCGTCTCCACGGTCATGCTCCTGATGGCCAATTCTTACGCAACGCTCTACTGGGGCACCTTCCTCTTCGCCCTGTCCAACGGCACCGTCGAGGCGTACATCAACCCCGTCGTCGCCGCGATGTACCCCAAAGAAAAAACCAAGTGGCTCAACATTCTGCACGCCGGCTGGCCCGGAGGCATGGTTCTCGCGGGCATCATCAGCATCAGCATGGGGGAGGGCCTCATCACCGGAACGAGCGGTGCCTCGGAAATTGTTGCGGGTTACTTCGGTATGGGCTACCTGTGGCACTGGAAGGTCGCACTCGCATTCCTGCCCACTGCCGTTTATGGAGCAATGCTCCTTGGAACGAAGTTCCCCATCAGTGAACGTGTCGCAGCGGGCGTGTCCTACCGCGACATGCTCAAGGACTTCGGTGCTCTTGGCGCGTTTGTCGCAACGTACCTCATCGCCCTCCAGGTATTCGGCGACATCATTAAAGACGACACCCTCAACGAAAACCGCTTCCTCTGGTCGCTTCTGCCGTCGCTGATTGTCGCCGGTGCCTTCGGCGCATACTGCGGCTCGCTCGGACGCCCTGTTTACTTCCTTCTGCTGCTCATCATGCTGCCGCTGGCGACGACCGAACTGGGCATCGACAGTTGGATCACCGAACTGATGAAGCCAGAGATGACCGCCGAGGGCTATAACGCCGGCTGGGTGCTCGTCTACACCGCCGCCATCATGACCGTGCTGCGATGCTTTGCCGGCCCCATCGTTCACCGTATCTCACCGCTGGGGCTGCTCGTCGTGAGCTGCATCCTCGCGATCATCGGTCTGAACGCCTTCTCCGCCGCGTCCGGCCTCGCCTTCATCTTCATCGCTGCAACCATCTACGGCTTCGGCAAATCCTTCTTCTGGCCCACCATGCTCGGCATCGTCGCCGAACGCTACCCCAAGGGCGGCGCGCTCACCCTCAACACCGTGGGCGGCTGCGGCATGCTCGGCCTGAGCGTCGGCATGGTCTTTCTGGGCAACATTCAGGACCGCCGTGTCGACACCGAACTGCTCGCCTACGACAAGGCCAACAACACCGCGCTGCACGCCACCTACATCGGAGAAGAGAAAATGAGCGTGCTGGGCAAGTACCAGGCACTGGATCAGGAAAAGCTCAAGACCGCGCCCGAAACGGACAAGGCGCAGATCACGGCTGTGCAGAACGACGCCAAGAAGAACGCCCTGTCCACCGCGTCGATCTTCCCCGTGATCATGCTCGTGGCGTACATCGGGCTGTGGCTCTACTTCAAGTCGCAGGGCGGCTACAAGGCTGAACAGCTCGTCGCTGAACCCGCCTCGCCGCCTCCCGCCACACCCGTTGGCGCGGAGTCGGACCGAGCCTGATCCGCGACCTTTTTCTTCGTTCCTTCTAAGCGCCGGCGTGCGGCCCCACCAAGGCCTCACGCCGGCGTTTGCTTTATCCATCACGCCTCAACTTCAATCCCCATCACACCTTTGCACTTCCCCCCGCGTTCCGGCACAATAGCCGGCCCAACGTCAAGGACTCACCCGGCATGACCGTGTACGAAACGATCAATCACGCGCAGATCCGAAGCTGGTGCGAAGCCAGCGGATACTGGCCGGCCTGCCTCCCGGGCCAGCCCGACCGCATCCGCATCGGTGGCTCGCCCTTCGCCGAACCCGAAGCCCTCGACCTCATCGACTGGGACGACTGGTTCGAAGCCTTCGATGCCCGACAGCTCAAGTTCGTCTATGACCCCAACAAGGGCTGGTTCGACCTGCAAAGCCGAAACGTTCGGCCGGATTGAGCACCGAGCGTGACCCGGTGAGGCCCGCGATCACCGCCCACGCCCCCTCCCATCCGCCTTGCGACCTGCTACAATCAACGTCGCAGGCCGCAAGCCTGACATCCGTGTCCGCGTAGCTCAATTGGATAGAGCGTCGGCCTCCGGAGCCGAAGGTTGCAGGTTCGAGCCCTGCCGCGGATATTGCCCCTCCTCCTGAAAGCCCGGGGAACACCACGCCCGAGGTTTTCTATCCCGCAATTCGCCCCTCTCGGTCCATTTTGCCATTGCAACCACCGCCGGTGTGCGTTACCCTCATGTGTTAAGGAATCGTGGGGTATCATTCGACCGTTTCCGGAGCACACATCATGATACGAATCCTCTCCACCACTGCTGCGCTGCTCATCACGATCCTCGTTGCCGACACAGCCGTGGCTCAGAACGCCCGCTGGCACCAAATGGTCAATACAGCGCAGAAGGAAGCGCAGGAGACGGGTAAGCCGATCCTCATGTACTTCACCGGCAGCGACTGGTGCCCGTACTGCATCAACATGCGGCGAAACGTGTTCGTGCAGCCGGCCTTCCGCGAGTGGGCGAAGGAAAAGGTCGTGCTGCTGGAGGTCGATTTCCCGCGTAACAAACGTCAGGCCCCCGCCGTCAAAGGCCAGAACGATGAACTGAAGCGTCGCTACAACGTGACGGGGTACCCCACCGTTGTCTTTACCGACGGCCAGGGCAAGCAGGTCGGTCGCATCGGATACGGCGGTCAGAACGCCGAGGCGTGGACGAACATGGCCAACGGCATCGTCGAGCGGGCGATGGAAGCGCAGCGGATCGCCCAGGCGGAAGCCGAAGCGAAGATGGCCAAGCGGTACGACGACTACAACGCCGCCCTTTCCGCCGCCCGGGAGCAGAACCGCCTCATTCTCGCCGTTTTCGTGGGCAAGGACTGGAGCATTCCCAGCAAGGCGCTGGAGGAGAAGGTGCTTCGCGACGATGCGTTCCAGGAGTGGGCAAAGGAAAACGTCATCCTGCTCGAACTGGATTACCCCCGTGGCAACGAGCTTGACGAAGCCGTCAAGGCCGAGCGCGAGAAGATCCAGGACCAGTACAAGGTGGCCCGTCTGCCCACCGCCCTGCTGCTCGACCTCGAGGGCAAGGAGCTGGTGCGTCAGGAAGTGATCCGCCCGACGACAAAGGTGGATGAGTGGCTCACGCCCATCAAGAAGGGTGTGGCCGAGAACGCCCCGCCGCCGCGCGAAACGCCCGTCACCACCGAAGCCTCGGGCGACGACGCCAGCGCCGCCGCCGACAATCCGGACGACGATATCTGAGGCGGCGGACAGAGGACGGAAGACAGAGGTCAGACGAGGACACCGGTCGGTTGAGGGCGCGTTGCTCGTCCGCTCCACCGCTGTACGTCCGTACGTCAACGCATCGCGAACAACAATCATCGTCTGGTATCCACCTTTCGACGGTTTTCGCTGACCGCTGACTGCCGGCCTCTGACCTCCACTCTTTTTTCCCGCTCTACGCCAATCGACGTATTGGCACCTTCCCCTCAGCGGGCTATTCTCATCTTCGCTCCCGTAATCGATCTGCAACTTCGGACGATGCAGCGCTGACCGCGGGAGGCAGTAAGCATTGCCACCCACCCACCGATTCAAGGAGTGAGGAAGATGATTCGATCCGCTGCATGGTCGCTTGCCGTTGCGTTCACCGCCGCTGGCGCTTCCGCCGCCACGCTCACCGTCGATTCGACCGTTGAGGCCACCGGCAACACCCGCACCTATCAGGACACCGACACCTATATCCGCGGTTGGTATGTCCCGGCCAGTGCCCGCAACATCTTCACCGGGCTCGAAAAGTTCGACCCGAGCCTCGGCACGCTCACCGGCGTGGCACTGAGCATCGACTTCGATTACTCCTACGACATCGCTGTGCAGGCCGGCAACGTCACCGATCCCGCATTCAACCATTCCGTCAGCGCCGCCCACGAGGACCGGATCGTCTTCCGCGTCCTTTACCGGCCTGATAGTTCCACCAGCGTCGTTCTCGCCGTCGAAGGCCCCGCGCTCGACACCTATATCGCCGCGGGTGATGCCGGCGCACCACCCGCCAGCAACCTCACCCAAGGTAGCGGCACCCTCACGCGCGCCCTGCTGGACATCACCGAACTGGTCGATCTGGCCGACTTCATCGGCACGGGCGATGTCGAAGCACTGCAGATCGCCCCCCACCTGCCCTGGTCGCTCGAACTGACGCTCGACAACCTCGACGCCGCCTCCGCGCAGATCAACGCCCTTCAAAGCCCCGGCACCGTCAGCCTCCAATACACCTATATCCCCGTTCCCGAGCCCGCCTCTCTCGCTCTCATCGCACTGGGCAGCCTCCTGCTGTGCAAACGCCGCAGCGTGTGAGACCTGAAAGGCTGAACTGCACATCAAGACATCCGCGTTTAATCGTTCGTCGCCTGCCCCGCCGCCACTGCGGACAGAGACAGCGCCTTCAATGCCAACATCCAGCCGGCAAACGTGAGAACGTGACGCCGTGATTGAAGAGTAGCCACTGCGAAAGCGTGGCGCTGACATCATCGTGACTCAAACCTTCCGCCCCCATTAATCGCACCATCGTCGGATGAAATACGAGAACGTGGCCGCACGCTCAACGATCACAACGCCAACCGCTGCGATATACCACGGACGCATTGGGCCCCGCGTCAACCACGCCGCCGCGATGCTTGCAAGCGCAGCAACGTCAGCGGAACGGTCGTCACGTAGACCCAGAACAGAATTCCCGTGTTGGGCCACTGCGATGGCGGCATGGCCGCCCACTGAGGAACAACAACCCTGGCCTCGTAAACCCCCGCGCCAAATGCGACGCCAAGGTTGATGACAAACAACCACAACACCATCCGCTTCCACATCGCACGCACTTTATCGCAGTAACATCAAATTCGTCGCGGCACTGGACAATGCCACTCCCGGAACCGAATCAAGACACGCTTCTACCCGAGTTCCTCAGCAAGGCCGATGAGGATGCCTTCGGGGCCGCGGATGTAGCAGAGTCGATACAAATCCTTGTACCGCACCACCTCGCCCACGACCGTTGCGCCGTGTTGGCGAAGCCTTGCAAGCGTGTCGTCGATGTCCTCCACCGCGAACATGACACGCAGATAGCCCAGCGCGTTCACCGGAGCGGTGCGGTGATCCGCCACCACGGCCGGTGCGAGAAAGCGCGACAGCTCCAGCCGTGAATGGCCGTCCGGCGTGCTCATCATAGCGATCTCCACCCGCATGCCGGGCAACCCCGTCACGCCATCCGCCCAATCGCCCTCCACCTCCGTCCGCCCCTCGAGCGTCAGGCCAAGCTCCGCAAAAAACGCAATCACCAAATCGAGGTCTTCCACCACAATCCCCACGTTGTCCATGCGTTTGACGGTCATCAGAAGCTCCTGGCTCGCACGAGCACGGTGGTCATTACCGACGTAAGAACCAACTTTTTCCCGTGATGGTTCCTGAATTCTGTTGTCCAACAACAGGTCCGCGCGTGTATCTTGCATGACATCACGGGAACTTGTCCAGCCTTGATTGGAGAACGCTCATGACTGATCCGAAGATATCCGACGCCGCTGCACGCAGGATCGCCCTTGTCACAGGTGCTTCCGGCGGCATCGGACGTGCGGTCGCGATGAGGCTCGCACGCGACGGTTTCGCCGTGGTCGTGCACTATGCCGCAAATGCCGACCGGGCACACGCCGTCGCCGAGGAGATCAAGGCCACGGGTGGACGAGTCATCGTCGCCCGCGCAGATGTTGCCGACGCTGCCGATGTGGAAGGACTCTTTCAAGAGACGATCAACGCCTTCGGCCGAATTGACGTGGTTGCGCACACAGCGGGCATCATGTCACTTTCATCCGTCGCCGATGGCAATCTCGAGGTCTTCGATAAGATCATCGCCACCAACCTCCGCGGCACGTTCCTCGTCCTGAGCCAGGCAGCCAAACATGTTTCCGCCGGCGGACGGATCATCGCATTCTCATCCAGCGTCATTGCCAAGTCGTTCCCGACGTACGGCGCGTACATCGCATCGAAAGCCGGCGTCGAAGGGCTCGTCCACGTGCTGGCCAACGAGCTTCGCGGCCGAAACATCACCGTCAATGCGGTGGCGCCCGGCCCGGTCGCGACGGAACTGTTCCTCAAGGGCAAAACTGATGCGCAGATCGAACAGTTGGGCAAACTCCCACCGCTGGAGCGACTCGGTCAGCCCGAAGACATCGCAAACGTGGTGACATTTCTCGCCAACACCGACGGCGCCTGGGTGAACGGCCAGGTCCTGCGCGCCAACGGCGGTTTCGCCTAACACATTCAAGCGTCATCAGTCCCTGACACGAACGCGCTGTACATTGGGAGACGGGGGGAAGGTTGCCGAACTCCATGGTTCCTGGCAACCTGCCGAATTTATGTTCAGTTTCGCGTTGATGCCACGATCGCCTGATGGACGCGGTCCGCAATCCGCGCCGCTCCTTCTTTGCGCGGATGCACGCCGTCCGCATAGAGATCCGCAGGAAATGCTTCCACGTCGTTCAGTTCAATCAGCGGGGCACGCTCTGCCGCCGCCACCTCGCGAATTCTGGGGACAATCTGCTGCAGATTGATCCAGCGCGGATCGTCGTGATCCAACCATGCCGGCACAGGGGTACAGACAAAAACACGGGGTTTCGACGGAAGATCGCGAAACTGTTGAATCAATGCTGCAAGGTCTCCGGCAAAGGCGTTTTGGCGTGCCCAGTTCGCCGGAACGGAATCATTCGTTCCCAACTTGATGATGACAATATCAGGCTTGAATGCCATCGCGCTACGACATTCGGGCTGCTTGATATAGGGGCGCGTTCCTTCGACGAGAACCGTCGCACCGTTGCGCCCGAAGTTCTCGACAATCCACCCGTCGCCCAACAGCTTCGCGAGTTGGGCGGGATAGCTGTCGTGCTCGCGCCGGGCGATGCTGTGTCCGAAGGTGATGCTGTCACCGACGCACGCCACACGTATGGGGCTGGCCGCTGCCTGAGCCGCAGTGCCTGAGATGAAGTCCTGTTCCTTCAGTTGTAGCCGTACGTCGCCTTGCATGGAGGTGATCCACAAAACGCCAGGTTGCACTTCGAACACATAGGGGTATGCCAGGGAGGACTTCGGCCGTGCCGCGATGACGATGGGCGCAGACCACGTCTTTGCATCGTCATCGGAAAAAGCGATCGACAGCTCCCCGCGATGATTGCTGACGCGTGTCGCGGTGGATCGGCGATCCCCGCCGGTCAGAGGATAGCTCGAAGCGCCCTGTGGATAAGGGCGGTTCCAAACCAGTAGCAACCTTCCGCTCTGCAACCGCTTGAGCATCGCCGGGGCGCTGCTGGCGGGAATGCCCGACGGTCCGTACGGGTGCCATGTCCGGCCGCCATCCGCCGATTCCGCACGCCACAATTGCATCCAGTTCGTTCGCACGAGCATTAGCAGTCTGCCATCGTTCAATTGCTCAATGGTGGGTTCGGACACGCCGCCATGATGTCCGGCACCTCCCAGATCGATGACATTGCTGGGTTGCCATGTGCGCCCACGATCTTCGGAGATGTACGTGATCGCCGTGTGCCGCCCCGGATCGTGCCGCATCTGCATCGCCGTGAAGATGATGTTGCCTTCGCGCGTTTCAATCATGTCCCGCACAGCGCCGGTCCAGGCGTCGTGCATTTTCTGCGGCGGCTGCCACGTCCTGCCATCATCCATGCTCAACACCACCCATGTGGGTAGCCGAGCGCCGGGCGCATCCCCGAGTTCGTCACTCCAGGTCCACTTGCGTTCGGCCAAATTCATGAACGCTACAATGACGTGCCCCTCGCGCGTCCGGTAGATGGCTCGCTCGTTGCTGATGATGAACTTCCCGGGCTCGCTGAAGATCGGGTGGCGTTCCCACGTTTCCCCCTCGTCGTTACTGATCAGCGCATCGGTGCCCTCAACGGTCAGGATCGCCCCATCCCTCAAGCGAACGAACGGCCCCATCTTCAGGTGCGGCATGTCCTTGACACGTGCATCAAGCGTCATACCGCGTGCCGTCGTGGTGCTCTGCGCTTCGGAATACCCCGGCAGTGCGAGGATCACCGCGAACACCACTAAAATGAAGATTCGATGCATGGCAATCATCCTCCTGCGATCATCAGGCGAGAATATCGGCGATGACGTGTCCGTGAACATCGGTAAGACGCCGGTCGATGCCGTTGTGACGAAACGTTAAACGTTCGTGGTCGATGCCCAGCAGATGCAGGATCGTCGCGTGAACGTCGTAGCAGTAGGTCGTCTGGCTCGGGTCGGCGGGCTTGTACGACCACTCGTCCGACTCACCGTAGCTGACACCGCCTTTGATGCCTCCGCCCGCCAGCCAGTTGGTGAAGACAAAGGGATTGTGGTCGCGGCCTAGTGAGCCCTGGCTACAGGGCATGCGGCCGAACTCCGTCGTCCATAGCACGATCGTGTCGTCGAGCATCCCGCGCTGCTTCAAATCCTTGATGAGCGCCGAAGCGCCAATCGACATTCCCCAGGCAAGGGGATCATGGTCACGTTTGATATCCTCGTGCGAATCCCAGTTCCGGCGTGGGAAGCCGTTGTCCGCGCCCGACCAGATCTGCACGAAGCGCACGCCGCGCTCCAACAAACGTCGGGCGACGAGGCAGTTGCGTCCGAAGTAGGCGGTCTCCTGCCCACGATTCATCGGCGCGGAGGTCTCATTGGGCTTGGCGTTAACGCCGTACATGTCCAGGATATGCTGTGGCTCATTGGAGAAATCGAGAATCTCGGGGGCGCTGAGTTGCATGCGTGCCGCCAATTCGTAGCTCTGAATACGTGCGTTGAGTCGCGAGTCGCCCGGACGTTGCGCCGCGTGCCCTTCGTTCAGCCGCGCCATCACATCAAGCAGTTCCGCCTCGCTGTCGGGCGTGATGTAACCGTTCTTCGGTGGAAACAGGTCGGCGACCGGATGCTCGGCGTGTGCGCGGATGATGGTGCCCTGGTGTTCGGCGGGCAGGAACCCCGCGCCCCAATTCTTCGGACCGTTGGGTGCGAACCCACGCGGGTCGGGCAACACCACGAACGTGGGAAGATTGCTGTTCGTGCTGCCCAACCCGTACGCGACCCATGCACCCATGCTCGGAAAACCGGGCAGAATGAAACCCGTCGCCTGCATGAAAGTCGCCGGCCCGTGTACGTTGGACTTGGACACCATGCTGTGAATAAAGGCCATGTCATCCACGCAGTCACCCAGTGGCGCGACGACGTCACTGAGATGCTTGCCGCAGTCGCCATAGCGTTTCCAACCCCAGGGGGCCATCATCGTCTTGCCGGGCGTTGACTGGAACAGCTCCACCTTCTCGCCGGGGTCCCAGTTCTTGCCGTGGTCGCGAATCAGGCGAGGTTTGAAGTCGAAGAGATCGCATTGGCTGGCGGCACCGGACATGTAAAGCTGCACCACGCGCTTGGCGCGCGGCACGCGGTGAAGCCCACCCTGACGATAAATCAGCCCGCGCGGTCCCTGAGACGCCGGATCCGGTGCCGCGAGCAGTCCGTCCTGATTGAGAAGACTCGCCAGCGCGATGCCACCCAATCCACCTCCGAGCTGCCACAAAAACTGGCGGCGATCCATGCCTCGAACCACATGCTGGCGTTTCATGGTGCAAACTCCTGCAGCTGCCAACTTCAGTCGACGAAGGCAAACTCGTTGAGATTAAGAATGAGGCGACATGCGTTGCTCAGGCCGTGCCGACGCGCAAAGCCTTCAAGCATGTCCAGTTCGTTATCCTCAGGAGGCCGACCGACCGCACTGAAGAATGCGGCGTGAAGCTGCGACCGTAAATCGCTGCCCATCGTTCTCGCCTGGGCGGCGAAATGCTCCGACATCCGAACCATGAAGCGATTGTTGAGCAACGCCAGCGCCTGCAGCGGCGTGAACGACTCCAGTCGCGTGGGAACTGATTGCGACGGATCCGCGCAATCGAGCGTTTCCATGAAAGTATCCGGCGCCGAGCGCACAATCAGACGATATATCGATCGGCGGTGCGAGGTCGGATCATCGGGATCAAAGCGAATGTAGTCGTACCCTGGCGAATGGTCGTCCTTGAATACGAAGTTGTAATAGCCGGGACCATACATGGACAGGTCCAGCTTGCCCGCCAACTGCAGGACGGCATCATGAATTGCTTCGGCCTCAAGCCGTCTGCGGTTCTGCCGCCACAGGTACCGGTTACCGGTGTCACGTTTCGCCTTCTCCGGGTCGTGTGCGGAACTCTGGCGATAGGCAGCGCTGTTCACGATGACTCGATGAAGGTCTTTGAGTGATTGGCCCCCATCACGGAACTCGGCCGCGAGATAATCGAGCAACAATGGATGTGTCGGCAATGCGCCCATGCGTCCGAAGTCGTTAGGCGTGTCCACGATGCCCTGGCCGAAGTGATACTGCCAGACGCGATTGACGATGGAACGCCATGTCAGTGGGTTCTCGGGATGGACGATCCACTGCGCCAGGGCGACGCGCCGGTCGCCCTCGGCATGATTCTCGGAGAGGTTGAAAGACTCGGGAATGTTTCCGATCCGTGGAGCGCCGGGTGCCACTTCTTGACCCGGATTCGCTTCGTTCCCTCGGTTCAGAACGTGAACGGCACGCGGAACGCCACCGGTGGGTGCGAACCTGCCTTGCCGTGAAAAGGAAGTCGCGGCCGCAAAAACCATCGGCTGTTCGGACAAGGATGCAATCTCCCGTTCCACAACGTCATGCTCGCGCATCAGCTCGATGTATCGAGCGCGTTCCGCTTCGCTCAGCGTTGACAACGCCAACGCCCTTCGGCGCTCGCGCAGTACCGTCAGCTTGTCCGCCAGCACTCGGGCATCCACCTTGCCGTCGACCAGATTGGACATGGACCACGCAGTTGGCCGCTCGATCGAGTCCAGACTGGTTACCTTAGCGCTCAGGGCGCGATTTACGGCCATGGTGTCGACGACGTCCAACTCCGCAAGGGCGAATATGTAATCGTTGGAGCGGGGCGCAAGCGTCGTTGCTGTCACGCGAACGAAACGAGCCCGCACTCCGTTGCCCGGAATGGCTTGCGGCTTCATCTTAGGACGGGCGACATCAGCCTCGCTGTAATCGGCCAGTACCATCACGTCTGACGCGAACGACGAATCATTACTTACCTCCACGCGATATCGCAGCGGAAAGCCGAAATCCTCGCCGATGTTGTTGAACGGGTCGTAGACCGGCGTCAGCACGATCTGGCTGATCGGCACCGGCTCACCGAGATCAACCTGAACCCACTTGACCCTATCGGGGCTGATCGCAATCGCGCTGTGATAGCCGCGCTCGCCATTGGCTTCGCGGGCAGCGAGCAAGCGAAGTTCCGCATCCAATGTGGCCAATCGTTCGCCACCCAGTTCCTCCATCCTGGCGTCCAGCTCCGCGAGTGTCCGTTCGATTGCGTCACGCTTCGAAACGAGTTGTTCACGTTGTTCTGTCACATCGGTGCGATAGGGCCGATCGGCACGGTCAACTGCGGCAAACACCGCTTGCAGTTGGTAGTATTCCTCGATCGAAATCGGGTCAAACTTATGATCGTGACACCGCGCACATTGCGCGGTAAGGCTGACGAAGGTATTCATGGTATTGGCGACCATGTCGTCTCGATCGAGGTTTCGCGTGACCGCTTTCTGGAGCGTGCCCTCCACGAGTTCGACGTGCCCGACGAAGTCCCACGGTCCAGCGACGATGAAGCCTGTAGCGACAACGCCGTCGGGACTTTCGGGAAAGAGTACATCACCGGCAAGCTGCTCAAGAACGAATCGGTCGTACCGCTTGTCTTCATTGAACGATCGGATGACGTAATCACGATAGGGCCAGGCGTTGTGCCGCACCTTGTCCTTGTCGAATCCGTGCGTGTCCGCGTAATGCACGACGTCCAACCAATGCCGCGCCCAGCGTTCGCCATAACGCGGCGACGCCAACAGGGTCTCCACCAGCTTCTCATAAGCATCGGGATCACGGCTGTCGACGAACGCGGCGATCTGTTCGGGCGACGGCGGCAGGCCAATGAGGTCGTAATAAAGCCGACGTATCAGGGTGCGACGATCCGCTTCGGGCGAAGGCGAAAGCCCACGGGCACGGAGTTGCGAGATGATGAACACGTCGACCGGTGTACGGACCCATTGCGCATCGGTTGGATTCAGCTCCGGCAGGCTCGGACGCGTCAGCGGACGAAACGACCAATGCTCCGCATACCGCGCTCCTGAATCGATCCATCTGCGCAAGATGTCGATCTGTTCCGCGCTCAGTCGCTTACCCGTTTTCGACGGCGGCATACGTACGGCGTCATCTTCTGCGGCGACACGTGCGATCAGTTCGCTTTGATCGCTTTGGTTGGGCACAATTGCGGTGTTCCCGGACGGCAGCCGGGCGGTGGCACCCTCAAACACATGCAATTGCAGCCCCGCCTGCCGCTCCGCCGCATCCGGCCCATGACAGCTCAGGCAGTTGGCCGCGAGAATCGGCTGGACATCACGCGTGTAATCAACGCCCTCCGCCATTGCCGTGCCGGCGATCAGCAACGCGGTCGTCGCCACCACTGTGAACACCTGGTGCATGACGATCCCCCATCTCAAAACGTATTCTCAGTGGCCTCATAGCGCACCGAGTTCAACATCAACCCGCCAGCGCCCGGCTCACCCGTCACCAGCAGACGCAGGTAATTCACGCCCACATCGGTTGAGCGATCAAGCATGAAATGCCCCACAGCCTTGCCATCAATCGCGATCGCCACCACCCGGCGCGGAACATGCCACGACAGACGCACATCATGCCACTGCCCCGGCGTCAGTTTCACTCCCTTCTGAATCTCCCCCGAAGCGTCGATTGTCAGGTGCGCCACGGCATGCTCGTGGGCCTTCGCGTCGGACGCAGTGTTGAAGTGATCGGTGATCGCGATAACAGCCCCCGGGAAGGTTTCATCGAGCTTCAAACGCATCGTCAGTTCGCCTTGCTTCGATGCGGGGAAGTTCCACACCGCTGCGGGCAAGCCACGAGCCTTGATTGGCCGAATCGCCATGACTTTGCTCCCCGCCTCGGTTGAATGGTCCAACATCTGTATGCCCGCGCCGCCGTAATAAGTCCATTGCGCCAGCTCGTCCGAGAAATCATCCTGGGCAGACGTCTCCTCCAGCCACTCCGGGTCGATCAGGATGATCGACTTGGCGAACCCCTGACCGGTGACAAGTAGAACATGGCCATCCTTGGTGGCGATGGCGGCCGGATAAGCTGACCCGCGGTCACCGGCGTTCTGCCCGCTCATCGGTTGCCGCAGCACCTCGCGAAAACCCTGCCATGTCTTGCCGTCGTCATGACTGATCGCGGCGTGCAGCACTTCGCGTCCGCCGGAGGCATAGGCCCGAAGATTGTTCCAGTGCTGACACGAGTTGAAAAAAATGATCAGTCGACCGTCCGCCAACCGCGCCGTTGCCGCCGGCGAATCCGACGAGATGAACATGCTCGGCAGCGCTTCGCTCCACGTGACGCCCTCATCCTCCGAAAACGATTCCCACAGGTGGCCATTCTTGTTGCGCATCAACATCCACAACCTGCCGTCCTGCATGCGCGTAACGATCGGCTCGCAGGCACCGTAGCGGCTCACCGAGCGGCGTGCATCCATCGGTATGCTCAACCGCGATTCCGAACGTTGCCACGTACTGCCGTGATCATCAGAATAAAGCGCCGTGCAATCACCCTGGCCGTAATCGATCCCGGTGACGAGAACGTCGGCAGACCTCGGGTCGTAGTGTGTGAACACGTGAATGGGCAGCAGCAGTCGCCCGCTTGGAAGTTGCTGGAAGCTGCGCAGTGCGCCAATGTATCCTTGATAGATCATCACCGGCTCACCCCACTGCCCGCCGCGTTCACGCCGGTTGTACCACAAATTCCACTGCCGGCCGCGCGGCCCCTGATCGCGTATCAGCGTCATCACATGCAGTGCGCCCTGATCATCCAGCACCACCTGGTTCGCATGGTATGCCGTGCCCGGCAGAGCAAACTCGCTGCGGTCGTCACCCCACGTACGGCCGTGATCCGTCGAGCCAATTGAACGGATCTCCTCCCGCTTGGTCGGTTCCACGTAGAAGATGCGAATTGAGCCGTCGGGGAAAAGCACCGGCGTCGCCTCGTTGTCCGGCGCCTCGGCGACATGTTTGGGAGGTGTGGCGCCAAGCGCCGATGTGACGCTCAGGGCCCACCAAACCACAACGATCAATCCAGTAACTACCCGTTTGAATCGCGTATGCATCGGCATGCTGCCTTTCCGTTGGTTCGTGTCGGAGTCGTTCAATACTGCGTGGCGAAATCCGTCTCCTTGAGCGTGACCCGCAGCCCGCCCTGCATCGTGGTGATCCAAAGTTCACCGGGATGTGCTTCAAACAGATATGGATAGGAGATCCAAGCGCCGGGCTTCGAGGCGATAACAGTGGGTTTGCTCCACGTCTTGCCATCATCATCCGAAAAGGTGATGGACAGTTCAGCGCGATGGTTACTCACGGGCACGGCGGACCACTGACGATCGCCGCCGACCAATGGGTGCGTCGTCTCGCCATCTGGCCAGGGACGGTTCCATACCAGGACAAGCCTGTTACTTTGCAACCGCTTGAGCATGCCCGGGGCGCTGCTGGCCTCGATCCCGGCCGGGCCGTAGGGATGCCACGTCTGCCCATCGTCCGTCGATTCGGCACGCCAGAACTGCATCCAATTGGTGCGGATGAGCATCACAAGGCGACCATCGCCAAGTTGCTCGATCGTCGGCTCGGAGATCCCGCCGTGATGCCCCGCACCACCCAGGTCGAGCACGTTGCTGCGATGCCACGTTAGACCGTGGTCCGTTGAGCGGTACGTCACGGCCGTATGTCGTCCCGGATTGTGCCGCATCATCATGGCCGTGAACACAATTGTCCCGTCGTGCGTCTCGATCATGTCGCGCACCGCACCCGTCCAGGCGTCGTGAAGCTTCTGCGGGCGGTCCCACGTTCTGCCTTCATCCCGGCTGACGACAACATACGTCGGCAGCACTGCGCCCGGGGCGTCGCCCAGATCATTGCTCCACGTCCACTGACGCGCGCTGAGATCCATGAACGCGACGATCACGTGGCCCTTACTGGTGCGCAGAATGGACCGCTCGTTGCTGATCCGGTGCGGCGCCGACGCCTCAAAAATCGGGTACGGTTGCCACGTGTCGCCCTCATCGTGGCTGATCAGCGCATTGGTATTCTCGACCGTCAGGATCGCACCGTCACTCAGCCGCACGAACGGTCCCATCTTCAGGCCCGGCCTTTCGCGCACGTGCCGGTGCAGCATGATGCCCGATGCGGTGATTGTCGGCCGTTGCTGCGCCGCTGTGAGCATTCGGTCCAACGGAAGTGATTCTAGCACAGGGATCAGCAGTCGCGCGACCAGCTCGTGCCCCGCTGCGTTGGGGTGCATACCGTCCAGCAGCAGTTCCGTTGCCGCCTCGCCTTGCTCGGAATATATCGCATGGATATCCACGAGTGGCGCCTTCAACTCCTTCGCCAGTTCACGCACCACCTTCGCGTAATCCTGAAGAATCACGTCGAACCCGTCGGCACGATCGGCATCATATGGGGGCTTGCCGTAGAGTTGCTTCGACTTCGGCGTCCACCGCAAGCCATTCGGCGTCATCAGCACGGGAACCGCACCGCTCTTACGCACTTCATCGATCATGAATCGAAGGTTCGACTCATACGCTTTCAGGGAAACGCGCGCTTCGGTAACGGGCGGAGTCTTCCACACGTCCACCGCCGCGTCGTTGATACCGAACTGAATGACAACGATGTCGGGTTGATATTGCAGCACGGCGTTGCGCAGGCGCGACCGGGCCGCCTTTGTTGTTGCACTTCCCGCGCCAGAATTGATGACCTGAACCGGAATACCCCTCTCGCTGAAGTGACGCTCCAGCAGCGTGCCATAGATCATCAGCGGCTCACCTTCGACGACACGCGGCGCTGTGGTCGAATCGCCATACAGCACGATGCGCAATTCTCCCTGCGCCAAGGCCGTGCTTGTCATGAGCAGCACGGCCATCGCGCCCATGAAGGCACGTTCGATTATTTCATGCATAGGTATCACCTTTCCGTATGAACGTGCGTGCCTCATCTCGATCTGTCCTTTTCAAGGCACCGGAGTTTCGAAGACATAGGCACCCGACTCCACCTCGAATACCGCACATCCATCCGCCATTTCAACAAACCGCACATGGGGCGATTCGGCAACTGGTCGTCCGGATTCATGAACCTGAGACACCGCGGTCGCCGGCACATAAACAGCGGCCCGGCTGCCCACCGGAATGCTCGCATGGATCACCAGAGTGGCACCTTTGCGCTCCCATCCACTGCGGATTCGTCCGCGAATCGAGCGATACTCGCCACGGGCAAACGTCAGCGCGTCGACTGGTTGCGGTCGAATGGTCATATACTCATAGCCCGGCGCTTCGGGGTCGGGGTTCAAGCCCACCATTGCCCGCCAGATCCACTCGTTGACCGCGCCGTGGGCGGGATGATTCAGCGAATTACCCGCGCCGCCACGAGCACCCGTGTCAGGGCTGAATGAGTTCCACGATTCCCAGATCGTTGTGGCGTCGCTTTCGACCATATACATCCAGCCCGGTGCCGATCTCTGCATCAACACACGGTAGGCCAGGTCGTCATGGCCCGCTTCCGTCAGTGCCAGCAACAGACGGTGCGACGTGTGAATACCCGTCGTCAGATGGTCATCGGCGCGCGCGATCTCGTCGAGGAGGTTATCCACCGCCTGGCTACGCTGTTCGGCGGGCAACATGTCGAACTGCAAAGCGAGCACATAATCCGACTGCGTTCCGGACCCGACGACGACATTCTCCTTCACGAAATATTCGTTGAAACGTTCGCGCATGCGATGAGCGAGCGCCTCGAAGCGCTCGGCATCCGCTTCATACCCGAGCACCCGCGCCATTCGCGCTCCCAGCGTGCAGGAGAACGTCAACTGCGACGTGGCGAAAACGGCGTAATCTGCCGGCTTGGTCGCCAGCCAATCCCCCCAGCTATTGCCGCGCGCCTTGCGCACAATGCCCTCGGGATAGATCGTTGGGATCGCGTCGAGATACCTGCGGAACGCGGGATAGTGTTCCTCGAGAAAGCGTTGGTCCCCATAGTTGACGTAATGATTCCATCCGATGAGCAGGGCGCCGTTTCCCCATCCCGGTGAGAACCAGTATCGTGCCGGAGACTGCGGATGAATGGGTGAGAAGTCCGGGAATCCACCATCAGCGTTCTGATCATCCGTGATGTCGCGCATCCATTTCGTATAGAACCCGCCCAGGTCCATATTGAAGAGCATCGCCTGCGAAACGATCGATCCGTCACCCAGCCAGCCCAGCCGCTCATATCGCTGTGGACAATCCGTCACCACGGAGCGCAAATTGCCCTCGAATCCCCACTGCACGATCCGCGCCAACCGGTTGATACCTTCGTCGGACGTCTCGATGCGGCCAACAATCGGTGATGAATTATGCACTGCGATACCGGAAATCGTGTTTTCATCCGGTGCGCTCGGCAGGCCACGTATCTCGACATAACGGAAGCCGTGATACGTAAAGTGGCTCTGATGTTCCTCGATGCCGCCTCCGCGAGCGATATACGTTGTGTGCTGCGGTGCTGCGGCGCGCAGCGTGCGCTTGTCGAGTTCGCCATTGAGCGTAAGCGCTTCGGCATAGTCGATGCGGATGTGCGTGCCGCGAGGCCAGGCACCCCGCAGGTGCACCCAACCGACGAGGTTGCGGCCGAAATCGACCACCCACACCCCCGGCTCTCGCTCCACCATCGACGTGGGCGCCACCCGATCCAGCGCGCGAATCGGCTCATTCGGCTGGCCGGCGATCACCGCTTCGCCAAGCTCCGGTTCAACCACGACCGAGTCCCACGCGCTATCGTCAAATCCCACCTGATCCCAGCCGTCCATCGCCATCCGTGCGTCGTAAAGCTCGCCCCAGAAGATGGCCGACATCCGGATCGGTCCCCGCATCGAATAGCGCCACCATTCATCACTGCCGATCACCTGAACCGAGCCGTCATCATGGAAAAGCGCGAGTTGGACGAGCAATTCCGGGTGCTCGCCCCAGGTTGCGTTGATCGGATAAGGCGGAACATCACCGGCGTACCAGCCCTCGGCGAGAATTGCCCCCAGCACATTGTCCCCCTCATTCACCAACGCGGTCACATCGTAGCTCTGATACTGCACGCGCTTTCGGTAGCTGGTCCATTCCGGAGCAAGCAGCGCATCGCTCACACGCTCGCCGTTGAGCCGCAGTTCATACAATCCCCGGGCGGCAGCGTGCAGCACGGCCCGCTTCACCGGCTGCTCCACACGAAACGTGCGACGCATATAGGCTGGCGGCTTCTTCGCATGCACGATGGCGGGCCATTCGGTGATGGCGGGATGCGCCTCCGGCGCTTCGTCATCGCTCGGTCGTGCGGAAATCCAGCGTCCGCGCCAGTCGTTGCGGCTCAGCACACCCATCGTGAATTGCGCCGGGGCGCTCCAGGCGGAAGGTTCACCGGCGCGGTCCCACACGCGCACCTTCCAAAAGTACCGATGGCTCGAGGCCAGGGGCTTGCCCGCATAGGCGACGAGCACCGATTCGTCCGAGGCGATGCGCCCGCTGTCCCACAGGTCGCCCTTTTCTCGCGCCAGGAGCGCCGCGTCGGACGCCACCAGAACCTGATACGCCGTCTGCCTTTCACCGCGCTGCTTTGAAGTCATGCGCCACGTGAATCGGGGCGCGACACGGTCCACACCCATCGGGTTCTCGCGAAACTCACACGTCAATTCCTCGATATCGATCGCCGCACTGGCGGTGAGCGCCGTCATGCCGATGACGAGGCCCGCCATCGCAATCATCGCAAAGTTCACGTACCACGCCTCATCTCGCATTGCTGGTTAATCCCGTGTTGAAATCACCTGCGCGACACCGGCAATCCGTGCGGCATGACCGTCATTGAACCTCTAACGTGGCGTAATACGCCTCAAGCTCCGCGCGCAGGCGTCTTGTCACCGATTCATACTCGCCCGACACGTCATTCGCCTGGCTGGGATTGTGCTCCATGTCGTACAGTGCCAGCCGCCTGCCGTCGGGTGTCATCACGAGCGACCATTTGCCATCGCGAATCGCCAGGGACGGCGTTCCCGCACGGCTGGGGTAGTACCACATGATGGGTCGACTGCGAACGAACGACCGGCCGAACAGCGCCTCCGTCGCGTCCACCCCATCCGCGATGTAACCACTCGGCATGGCAGCGCCGGTGAGGCTGCAGAACGTTGGCGTAAAGTCGCAGATATGGAGCAGCGACGATTCGTCGACGCGCCCCACCGGCACGCGACCTGGCCAACGCACAATCAGCGGAACGCGGACGCCCCCGTCGTACATCGATCCTTTGGCGCCACGGAACGGCCCATTGGACCCGCCTCGCGCACCGTGGGCGCCGTTGTCACTGGCGAAGATCACCAGCGTGTTCTCGGCCAGCCCAAGTTCGTCAAGCTTTGCCAGAAGTCGCCCGATTTGCCGGTCCATCTCACCGATCATCGCGTAATGCGTCTGCGCGGGTTCGGGCAGGTGCTCAAAGCCTCGGCGCATTTCGTCCGCAGGATCCATCGGAGTGTGCGGATCCTTAAACCAGACGTTCATCATCCAAGGGGTCTTCTTCTCAGCCGATGCGTACTGATCGAGCAGACCGATGGCTTCGTCAACGATCGCACGGCTGGACCACCGCCGCCAGGGCTTGTCTTCATAGGGATAAATGTCGTGCGGTTCCGGCCAGGGTTCAGCCTCGCGCCATGTCGGGCCCTTGCCGTAAGTCACGCGCACATCATCGAAGCCGTACCTGCTCACCGGAGGCGCATCGTTTGAATTGATTGGAGCGCCGCCGAATGTATCGCCGCTGCCGCCGCCCAGGTGCCACTTGCCTATCATCGCGGTGCGGTAGCCCGCCGCCTGCAGCGCCCGTGGCATCGCAGGCGCATCGACATCCAGCCAATCCGGCATACCGCGTCGCTGATTCGATGGAAGCGTTGCCAGATGACCATAAATACGATGCCGCGAGGGAAACTGCCCCGTAATCGCGGCCGCGCGCGTGGGCGAACAGACCGTGCTCACATAGAACTGCGTGAAGCGCGTGCCATCGGCAGCCAGCCGATCCAGGTTAGGCGTCCGCGCGTGTTCGCTGCCGTAACAACCCAGATCCCCGTAACCAAGATCATCCGCAAGCAGAAACAGAATGTTGGGCCGTGGTGGCTCCTCGGTTGCCGCTTCCCCCGCCGAGAACCGCTGTGTCACCACCAGCGCCACAATCGCTGCGGCAATGGCCAGCAGCCCCCCCTTTTGTCCGCACCCGCCTCGGCCACCTGTCAACATGCTACAACCTCCGTCACGCCGTTCTCCGCGGTTCCCCCCGCACCGTCATCAACGATCGGTGTAGAACATCCCCGTATCACGCACTGATTCAGGGCATAAACCGCAGGGCATAGAGATCGGCATCGTTCATCACAAAACGAATACGTATCGCCTGCCCCGCTACTTCGGACACATCACTGCCGCCCTTCCAATGAACCACCTGTGCCACGTCATCGCCGTAGAGCTCCAGGCAGTCATCGAGCGTGTAGCCGGGAATCGGTTCGCCCGCAGCTGTCTGCAGTTCAACACGGACCGCGCCGGCACCCGATGTCACGAAATTCAGAGCAAGCTGCCTTCCCTGAAAGGTGAGGGGGCGTGTCACCATCTCTCCACCTTCAAAGGGAGTGTGAATCGAAACGAACCCATCGAGCCGCAACGTGTAGCGACGCACCTTCATGGCGTCGTCGGTCCAGTACCCTTCCGTCACATAAAACGACAGCTCCTGTCGCTCCGGGTCGAGATGCGAGGGTGTAATGGCCATGCCCCATGCGATGGAGTTGTCACCGTACACCCATCCATCTTCCGCCGGTGCCGGCCGCAGAAACGCCTCGGAATACCGCGTAAACTGGACGCCATCACGACTCGCCATGAACAGCGCATCGGTCACAACCTCGCCATACCGTCGGGATTGCTTTCGCCGCGCCTCGCGATGCTCGGGCCGCGGCAGCTCCGCCATCGACGGCGTCACACGCCGATGGTTGTATCGCATCGGAAAGCCCACCAGCAGGTGCGGCGCGCGTGGATAGGGTTGAATCTGATTCGTGTACATCGCGTGAGCGTGACCGTCCGAATAGGTCACCAGCTTCGGTTCACTCCATTGGATAAAATCGCGCGATGTGGCTGTGCGAATCTGTCGCAATCCGTTGATGTTCACCCGCCAGTACGCCCGGTACTCGCCGCGATGCTCATCGAAGAACGCCAGGTTCTGCGAGTCGAAATGTCCCTGGGTAATGACCGGCTCATCGTGCATCAGCGTCCAGTGCAGTCCGTCCGGGCTCTTGTACGCCAAAAGCCCCGCATTATGGCGTGCCCCGTTTCGTCGGCCGATCGCCACCGCTTTGTACCGTGCATCCG
>CAZEFM010000046.1:0-18359 GCA_964511575.1 uncultured Phycisphaeraceae bacterium
GGTGTGTGGGCTTGGGGGGGGTTTTGCCCCCAGGGGGTGGGGTTTTGGGGGGGTGGGGGGGGGTTTGGGGGGGTTTGGGGGGGTCTGGGTGGGGTGGGAGAAAAAATCTGACTGTAGGGGATGTGCGGCGCTTAAGGGGGTGGAGGTTTATGTCGATGCAAGCGGTCGTAAGGGCGGTATGGACGTCCGAGGAGACCGGCCATGGGTCGCTGTTCCGATAAGACCGAGTCGCAATCAAAGTGGGCGCGCGCCGCTTTGTGTACCGACCAGACAGTTGCGAGCGACAGGTCCGCTTCGGGCGGGCCGCTCATGGACGAGCGGTCGTTGCAAGTGAGGTTGATTATGCGCGACAGGGACGTCGACGTTGGCAATCGAGCGCCGCCAGGCATGGGCAGTCCCGCACCCATGGGGGAAAGGAGTGGGGCCATGCGGTAAGGCAGCGACAGCAAGTCCACACCGTCGGCAGCATCAAATCGGATGAATGTGTCACAAGGAAGAGGGCACGAAGCCCGCACAGCCGAAGCGTGAGAAGCGTTTCGGCGTAACCCGGAACCTGAGCGTTCACGGAGGACCACACCATGAGTCGTATCAACACCAACGTCAGTTCGCTACTTTCACAGCGTATTCTGAAGCAGAACAATTCCAGCCTGAACAAGTCGCTGGAGCGTTTGAGCACGGGTTTGGCGATCAACCGCGGCGCGGACAACCCGGCGGGTCTGATCGCGTCGGAAGCGTTGCGTGCGGAAAAGGCCGCCATCGGCGCCGCCATCGGCAACGCGGAACGCGCCGACCAGGTGATCAACATCGCCGAGGGCGGTCTGCAGGAAATCAACAACCTGCTCGTTGAGTTGCAGGGCCTGGTGGGTCAGAGCGCCAACGAAGCCGGCCTGAGCGCGGAAGAGAAGGAAGCGAACCAGCTTCAGATCGATTCGATCCTGCAGACGATCGATCGTATCGCCTCGTCGACGAGCTTCCAGGGCACGAAGCTGCTCAACGGCACGTACGACTTCACCGTCAGCGCCCAGAGCAGCTTTGTGGCGGATCTGGAAGTGAACGCGGCGAAGCTGAATCACGGCGAAAACCGCGAAGTGCAGGTGCTCATCACGCAGTCGGCACAGCGTGCGACGCTGTACCTGTCGCTGGGCGGCGGTCAGTTGGACCTGTCGAGCTCGGAAGCGAAGTTCACCTTCGAAATCGCCGGCGCCAACGGTTCGCGTCAGTTCACCTTTGCATCGGGCACGTCGATCAGCGCCGTGAAGGACGCGATCAACACGTTCACGCAGGTGACGGGCGTGTCGGCCTCGACCAGCGGCACGGGCGTGGTGCTCAAGAGCACGCAGTTCGGCTCGTCGCAGTTCGTGTCGGTGCAGATGGTGGAAGACGGTCAGCAGGCTGGCGGCATCTACACGCTGTCGAGCGTGGACGAGAACGTTGCGACGCCCGGCAGCGTCACGGCGTTCGCGGCGGCGGCGACGGGCAGCCCGATCCGCGATGCGGGGCAGGACGTCGGCGCGATCATCAACGGCATCACCGCCACCGCCAAGGGCAAGGTCGCCCGTATCAACACGGACTTCCTTGATGTGCAGGTGGAGCTGACGACCTCCGGTGCTCAGACGCTGCACGCCATCAATGCGTTCACGATCACGGGCGGCGGTGCGAAGTTCAACCTCGGCCCGAACGTGGACATCAGCAACCAGGTGAGCGTGGGCATCCAGAACGTGGCGGCCCGCAACCTGGGAACGCTGTCGTCGGGCTTCCTCGATGAACTGGGCTCCAGCCGTTCCGCCAACGTGGTGGACGGTGATGTGTCGCGTGCCCAGCGCATCGTCAACGCCTCGATCGCTCAGATTTCGAGCCTGCGAGGTCGCCTCGGCGCGTTCCAGAAGAACGTCATCGGCTCGACGATCAACTCGTTGGGCGTGGCGTTGGAAAACACGAGCGCGGCCGAGTCGGCGATCCGCGACACGGACTTCGCCAACGAGACGGCTCAGCTCACGCGTTCGCAGATTCTGGTGAACGCTTCGACGAACGTGCTGGGCATCGCCAACAGCCAGCCGCAGTCGGTGCTGAGCCTTCTGGGCTAAATCAGTCCAATCTCAGGAGCGCCCGTGAAGCGGGCATCCGATCACTGATGCGGAAACGGCGGCCGAGAAGGCCGCCGTTTCTGTTTCTATTAGGGCCGGGGGCCTGGGGAGAAAGGTGGGGAATGCTTCATGCGGATTTGTGGGGGTGGCCGATAACCTTGTTATGACTACGACCGCGTCTGATGTGTCGCCGTTTCTCGCTGCTCATGAGCGACTGGGGGAGTTGCTGAGCAAGCCGATGTTCTTCGTTGTGGGGTGCCAGAAGTCGGGCACGACGTGGGTGCAGAAGCTGTTGGATGGTCATCCGGCGATTCGCTGCAACGGGGAGGGGTACTTCGCGGCCATTCTTCTGCCGGTGCTGCAGCAGGCGCTGGAGGTTTACAACCAGAAGCAGAAGGTCGGGCCGGAGGGGCGGTTCGATGAGAACGATCTGTACCACCTGTTCACGACGGCGGTGGGGCTGCAGTTTCGCCGCTGGGTGGGGGATGCGGAGGTCGCGTGTCTCGGGGAGAAGACGCCGGAGCATGCGATGTGTTTGGGAGCGCTCGATCGAGCGTTTCCGACCTCGCGGGTGATTCACATCATCCGGGACGGTCGGGATGTGGCGGTTTCGGGCTGGTTCCACAATCTTCGCAAAGCCGGGCCGGGGTTCCAACAGCGGTTTCCGACGCTGGCGCGTTACGTGGAGTACCTGCTGCAGGCGCACTGGGTGCCTTACATTCAGCAGGCACGAGCGTTCGGAAAGGCGCACCCCGATCGATACTTCGAACTGAGATACGAGGATCTGCACGCACGTGGGGCGGAGCTGACCGAGCAGATGCTGACGTTTCTGGAGGTGGATGCGAGCGAAACGAGCGTGCAGGCATGCTGTGAGGCGGGTTCGTTCAACAAGCTCGCCGGCGGCCGGGAACGAGGCAGAGAGGACAAGCAGTCGTTCTTCCGCAAGGGCGTGGTGGGCGACTGGCGCGAACACTTCGATGATGAAGCGATGGCGGTGTTCGAGCGATTGGGCGGCCCGCTGATGCGGGAGCTGGGGTATATGGAGTAGCGGCGTTGGATGTGGAGGAAGGCAGTTTCTGGGCGGGATGAACAGGATTGGCGGGATGGGGTCGGAATAAGCATAGCGGGTATGTGGCGCGTTTTGGATTGACGAGGGTTTGACGTGTGTTGTCCCATCACCCCCGGCGTCTCCCAGAGGGAGGGGGAGTTTGAAACGCGGCGCTTCGCTGCTATTTGTTTTCCATGCCTTGTATCCAGCTCGATCCTGTTGATCCAGTCAAAACATCTGTGTTCATCCGTGTCCATCGGTGGCTAACAACAAAGGCTTGTCATGACTCCAAGGGTTTCGATTCTCATTCCGAACTTCAACAACGGGCGGGCGAGCTCGATCAACGGTCAGATCGATCTGATCGGGAATCTGCTGCAGTCGTTGTGGGACACGCTTGTGGAGGATACGACACCGTTTGAGATCATTGCGTATGACGATGGCTCGACCGACGACAGCCTGGCAACGCTTCGCGCGTGGTCGCAGAAGCGTTGGCCTGAAACATCGGGGGGGCGGGCGACGGAAGGCGGACGCTTTCTCACGCTGATCGAAGCGGAGCATTGCGGGGTGCTCGCGAAGAATGCCAACTGCCTGAGTCGACAGGCACGAGGAGACATCTTCGCCCGTCTGGATGGCGACACGATCTGCCTGACGCCCAAGTGGGTGACGAAGCTGTGTGCGATTTTCGATGATGGTCCGCCTCGGCTGGGCGTGGTGGGGCCGAAGCAGTTGCGGTTGGACGGGCGGATTCACGCGTTTGGGGATTGGGTGATTCATCCGAACGGCTACACGCATATCGCGGCGGGGATGGAGCGGTATGCGGTGCAGACGCCGATGGAAGTGGATCACGTGATGGGCTGCTTTTACTGCCACCGTCGTGCGGTGTACGAGGAGCTTGGCGGGTACGACGAGGCGATTCTTCGCGGGCAGACGATCGATTTCGGGTTGCGTGCCCGGTTGGCGGGCTGGTCGTGCGTGGCGGTGCCTCAGATCGAGTTTGTACACGCCCACGGTCAGCGCGGCGTTCGGCAGACGACGGCGGACAGTGCGGCGGGTGTGAAGCAGGCGTTGGATACCTTTGAGGAGAAGTGGGGTTTCAATCGTCTGGCGCCGGACATGGATGAGATTCGCCGCCGTTACGCCGGGACGCCGCTGCTCTGGAACGCGCGTTTTTTTGCGACGGAGGTCGATGGTTGGCCCAGTGAAGCGACGCCGCCGGTGGAAACGCCGGTGAAGATCGAGCAGACGGATTGGCTGCGTTACACGAAGGATGCGGCGTTCAAGCAGGCGATCGACCTTCGGGTGGCGTTGACGCTGGACGTGATTCGTCAGGCGGGTCGGCCGAACAAGGTGGGGATCGTTGGGGCGGGGCCGGGGCTGCTGGCGCATCTGTTGGCGATGCAGGGTGTTTCGGTGGTGGCGACGGAGCGACACGCGGGTTGGGTGAAGTTTGCCCGGCAGTGTGTGCTGAACCAGAGCTACCCGGCCGAGGCGGGCGGCAAGCCGCAGTTCGTGCAGCAGACGGATGCCCGACGGCTGCCGTTGGAGACTGGGGCGGTCGAACTGTTGCTTCTGTTCGATCAGTTGGAACGGCACCCCAACCCGGTGGCGCTTTTGCGTGAAGCGCATCGCGTGCTTGCACCGGACAAGCTGATGGTGCTGATGGTGAAGCGCAAGCCCGCGGCGGAATTGTCGGCGACAAGCCCGCTGCACCCGTACAGCATGCAGCAACTGGTGATGCAGTTGCAGGCGCTGGGGGGATGGACGGTTTTGAGCGATCCGGCGAAGGACGATCCGAACCGGGACATCATCATGATCGTCCGGCGTGCGGCGATGCCGGCGGGCATGCGGGTGTCGTCGGTGGGGCAGGGGGATCAGCCGCGCGGGTTGAGCTGGAACGTTCGGCAACGTTCGGCGTCGAGCGTGGGGGCGGTGGCTGAGCAAGAGGAAGCGTGCGAGCCGTCGGCAGTGGCGTAACGCGCGGTGATTTGCCGATACGAAGTGCTGCGGGGCCGCGCAGGCACGGCCAGGGATGGCACTGTGACGATGGAAAACGGGTGGGAGGTTCGGCGGCGTCTTGTCATTTGTTGCGATGTGCGGGCAAACCGTTGCAGTGGCGGTGCTTTTTAGTAGTGTTGATGCGAAGGCGTGATGCACGCCTGGCAATCGAACCTTGAAATTCGCGAGCGTGCTATGAATCTGTCGCGACGGGAATGGGTGCTGGCTGGCCTGGCGATGCTGACGGGCTGTGCGAGTCAGGAGACGGTGACGTCGCCTCGACCGCGGATCGATTGGCCGAGCGCCGGTGTCGCGCCGCCTCGTCCGACGGCCCAGGTGGCGGTCCAGCCGGTTGTGCAGGCCGCGCCGCCCCCCGCGCCGGTCGCGGTGACGCCCACGGCGAGCCCGGCGACGGGGCTGCAGATCATCCCCCGCGCGCAATGGGCCAAGGCTTCACCGATTCGCTCGCGCCTCAGTGCGATGGGCGGCATCAGCCGAATCACCGTGCATCACGAAGGGATGCGGCCCATCGCGTTCACCGATATGGCGTCGACGGCGGCGCGGCTGGAAACGGTGCGGCAGTCGCACCTGAACCGGATGAAGGCGGGGGACATCGGCTACCACTTCATCATTGATCGTGCCGGTCGGGTGTGGGAGGGGCGGCCGATCGCTTACCAGGGCGCGCACGCCGGTGGGGCGAACAATCAGCACAACCTCGGCGTGATGCTGCTGGGCAACTTCGATCAGCAGTCGCCCAGCGATGCGCAGATGGCGGCGCTGGTGCACACGGTGCGGACGCTGCGACGGCAGTACAACGTGTCGATGAAGCAGGTGTTCACGCATCAGGAACTGTCGCCGACACGTTGCCCGGGTGTGAACCTGCAGCCGCGTATGGTTGCGCTGCGGCACAGCGGAGCGTTCGCGTGATGCGCCGATGATGGCGTGGCAGCGCGGCGCATGTGTGCCGGAGCACCCACTTCAAATTTCTAGGACCGGCTGATGTCGGCCGGTATGATGAACGCCATGTGCGAGGGTATCGCCTTGTCGATGCGTGTGGCGGCGCGTTGTGCGTGGTTGTGGGTGCTGTTGGTGCTGTGGGCATCGACGGCCACGCGCGTCACGGCTGAACAGCCGCAGCGGGCGCTGGTGGTGGAGCAGTCGCTCGAAGCCGCGCCGGCGTATCTGATGGTGCACGTGCAACTGTGGGAGGGCGATCGGCTGCTGGAAGGCAAGGCGTCGGGGCTTGCCGCCATTCGCGGGCTGGAGGATCTGAAGGATCTGGATCGCGTGCTGGACGGCAACGGCGAGGTGATGGAGCAGTCCTTCACCGCATTTCTCGATACCGGTGCCAGCGGGCACGTGCTGAGTCTGGCGACCGTGCAGCGATTCAACATTCAACTGGACGATGCCGCGGTGTATCACGAAACGGGATTGCACGGCGATGTGGCGATGGGCGTGACGCAGCCGTACAGCCTGGCGCTTGCGCCGACGACGGGCAAGCTGTTCGATGCGCCGACGCAGTTCGGCATGGCTGGCGAGCAGGTGCGGTTTCTGGTGAACCGCGCGACGCCCAACGCGCTCATCGCGATGGCGATGGGGGAGATCAACGTGATCGGGATGCCGGCGATTCGGCATCTGGTGGTGGAGATCGACCCATCACCGATGGGGCGGGTGAATGACAAGGTGGATCGCGCGATCGATGACCTTCGCGACATCGAGGGGCTGGAGGGACTCGAGCTTCTGAAGCATCTGGATCAGGTGGGGGTGGGGCCGGCGGTGCGGTTGTACGATGGCCGCTACCAGGTGGCGAAGTTCGATTTCGTGGTGCCGTTGAAGCTGGTGGATTTTTCGCGTCATGCGAACCCTGCCGATCGCGGTGCGAAGCCCGACCTGTCAGCGAACTTCGTGGTGGAGGGCGTGACCATCGCGCAGGGCGAAGCGGTGTCGCAAGGCGCCTGGCTGCTGGATACCGGCGCGCCGGCGAGCATCATTTCAACGGCACAGGCGAAGGCGATCGGGCTGTTCACCGCGGAAGGGACGCCGGCCCGCGCGCCGGACTTCACGCTGCCTTTGGGTGGAATCGGCGGAGAGGTAACGCCTGTGCCGGGCTTTCGCATCGATGTCTTGCGTCTTCCCTTGGCCGATGGTCGGGTGATCGAGTACCGCGGCGCGCACGTGCTGGTGAAGGACATCCGCACGCGGCTGGATTCGGGCGAAGTGGTCACGCTCGATGGCGTGATGGGGACGAACCTGTTGCTGCCGACGGTTGCGGGGTTGGGTGGCCTGGGATTGCCGTCGCGCGTGGCGGATGGGCCGTTTCGTCGTATCTGGATCGATGCCCCCCGGTCGCGACTGCTGCTTGAAAAGTAGTGTTCGCGGCGTGGTTCTCGGGTCAAAACGCTTACTGGACTTATCCCATCAATCGTTATCGCCGATACAACCGGCACAGGTATCCATGCGCAGGGGGTCGGCTTATGGGACGATTCTTTCAACGTTGGCGACGATCGAAGGCGAGTGATGCGGTGTCGACGCCGGTGGTTGATCCGCGTGAGGCTGGGGAGATGCGGTTGGCGCAGCTCGCCCGCATGGCACAGCAGGGGGGCGCGGCTGCCGTCGAACTGGAGCTGCACGCATGGCGACGCCGGGGCGATTGCCCGACGGCAGCGCGGGTGATGCTGGCGGGGTTGCTGGCGCAGCGCGGGCGATGCGACACGGCCCTGACGATTCTCGAGGAAGCGGATGAGCACGATGCTGAGGCGCTGCGTCTGCGCATCGCGCTTTTGCTGGATCAGGATCGTCTGACCGACGCGAAAACATGTGTTGAGCAGTTGTACCACGAGCACGGGTATGACCCGAAGGTGACGATGTGGCTGCGCGGCATGGAAGCGCCGGGCGTGGAGATGTTGCCTGTGGTGAGCGATGCCGTGGTGGACACGCTGGCGGGCGAGTTGATCGGCCGCATCGAACTCGTGCATTCGCTGGTGGCAGCACAGAAGGTGCGCCCCGAGCTGCGCAGCGTGCGGCTGCTTCGCGAAGCGATTCGCACGATGGCACGCGATGTGGCTGATCGTCGACAAATGGTGACGGTGTGCGAAGCGGTGGCGGAGTTGTCGCTGCTGTTGGGGGATGAGGATGAGGCGAGACGGTGGGCGCATCGGGGGCTGCGGTTGGAGCCTTATTACGCGCCGCTTGCCATGGTGCTGTCGCGGGTGGAGGACGATGTGTCGGTGGGGCCGCCCGCCACGCAGGTGCTCAGCGCGACGGCGGACCATCACCCGACGTACCGTGATGTGCTGGCGGCGCTCATTCGTCGCCAGTTTGCCGAGGGCGATCACGAGGCGGCACGGGCGCGGCTGCAGCGATGGCATCGCGAGGAACCGCACGAACCGATCGTGCAGACGCTCAAACGTGAACTGGCAGCATAACTGTCGAACATGCGGAGCATGACCATGCGAGCATCCGGATTGCCGCACGACGATGTTGAACGCGACGCCACGCATTTGGTGGACGCGATGAACGCAAGGGAGAAGCGCGATGAGCAACTGACGCAGGCACGGCTGCTGCGGCAGATCGGCCAGTTGCGCGACGCCGAGGAAGCGTATCGTCAGTTGCTCGCGATGTATCCGCACGATGCAGTGATTGCGCTGGAAGCGGGCGAACTGGCGGATGAAGTGGGCGCGGTTGACATCGCGATGGCGCGATTGCGGCGGGCGGTGTTGTTGTCGGGCGTGATGCTGCACGAAGCGCTGCCGGCGTTGGCGCGGGCGCTGATGCATGCGGGACGGTTCGAGCAGGCGGGACGCTGCTGGTGGCGGTTGGCGCGGGCGAAACGGTCGCGGCTCCTGGCTTGGTCGGGGTTGCTCGTCTGCGCGATGGCGGCGGAACGGCAGCGGCTGGCGCGCATCGCGATGACGCGGTTGATGCGACTGGGTGATCGACAGCGAAGACGACAATGCCTGGCGCAACACTGGCGGCATGTGGCGGCGGCACGGGCAGCGATTACACGGCCGACGCCTGCCGTGATGGAATCACCCCTGCGAACACTGCTGGAAAAGTCGGTTGCGACGCTCACGGTCCATGCTGAACGCTTCCCACGTCGTGCCGACACGTTCTATCACCTGGCGATGTGTCACGAAGCACTGGATGCGCGGGACGATGCAGCCGCATCGGTGCGCAACGCGCTGGCGATCAATGAGAACTATGCGGCCGCAAAGCGACTGTATCGACGCGTCGCGTGATTGGCTGCTTCGACGTTATTATTGCGTCGTTCATTCGAGCTTTCACTCGAACCCATATTCCTTCCACCGTTTGGCGACGAGTGCGATCGTCGCATCGTCCATGACCTGATAGGGCGGCCAGTCGCGGACGGGTTGGCCGTTGACTTCCTCGCCCCTGATCTTGGCGGTGGCGTCGAAGCCGATCTTGTGGCCCGCGCCGAGGCGTGGGGCGGCGTGGTCGAGAATATCCAGCGGGCCGTTGACGATTTCGATGTCGCGGCCGGGATCGCAGTTGGCGCACAGGTAAAAGAGCACCTCATCGTGGTCGTGCACGTTCACGTGCTCATCGACGACAACGATCATTTTGGTCCAGGCCATCTGCCCCGCGCCCCAGATGGCGTGCATGACACGCCGGGCCTGCAGCGGATATTCCTTGCGGATCTTGATGAACGCGCAGTTGTGGAACGCGCCGAACATGGGCAGGTCGTAGTCAATGATGTCCGGCACCAGCGTGCGCAGGAGCGGCAGGAAGATGCGCTCGGTGGCCTTGCCCATGTAATAGTCTTCCTGCGGCGGCGCGCCGACGATCGTGGTGGGGTAGATCGCGTCGCGGCGATGCGTCATCGCGGTGGCGGTGAAGACGGGATAGCGATCGGGCAGCGAGTAGAAGCCGGTGTGGTCGCCGAACGGCCCTTCGAAGACTGCGCCGGGGCCCACATCGCCGTCGGTGCGCGGGTCGTAGCCGGGGAAGCCCGCTTCGGTGGAGACGGTGCCTTCGATGACGATTTCGGCATTGGCGGGTACGTGCATGTCGATGGTTTTGCACGGGACGAGTTCGATGCCCGCATCGTTGAGGAAACCGGCGAAAAGCAGCTCGCTGATGCCCGGCGGCAGGGGGGCGGTGGCGGCATAGGGCAGCACGCTTTCTCCGCCGAGCACGATCGCGACCGGCATCGGTTTGCCGATCGCTTTCCAGGCGCGCCAGTGGCGTGCGCCATCGTGGTGCATGTGCCAGTGCATGGCCAGGTGATGCCGGTCGATGACCTGCGCGCGGTACATGCCGATGTTGCGTGAGGGTCGCGGCACGCCGGCGGGTTTGTCGGCATCGTCGGGGTGGATGGTGTACATCCCCGCGAAGGTGATGAATCGCCCGTCGCCTCCGCCGGGCAGCGGGTCGACGGGGTAGCCCACCTTGCGTGGGTCGCCGTCGAAGGGCCAGGCTTTGATGTGCGGCAGTGACAGAAGGTCGACATCATCGCCGGTCGTGACGACTTCCTGGCACACACCGCTGCGCGCATACTTCGGAGCGAAGGAGGCGATCTTCGCCATCTCCAGCCCCTTTTTCATTTTGTCCATGAGGCCGGTGGGCGGTTCGGGTTTGACGAGCTTTTCGACCTTTTCCGCGAGCGCTTCGAATCCGCCGCCGCCTCGCGTGCTGTCGCAACCCAGCGCCATTTCCATACGGCGATAGGAGCCGAAGGTATTGATGGCGACGGGAAACGCCGAGCCCTGCACGTTCTCGAAGAGCAGCGCCTTGCCGCCCAGATGCGCGAAGCGCGGATCGGTGGTCTTTGCCACGGAACTGGTCGATGGCGCGGGCGATTTGCTGATGACATCCGCGATGCGGCTGATCTCCAGCACGGGCGACACCGGCACGGTAACACGATGCAACTCACCCGCCTTGTCCAGAGCGCTGATGAAATCACGAAGCGTGGCATATGTCATGAACGTGATCCTGTCGATTGACCTTTGAAGCGAACCGCGAATGAACGCGAATCGACGCGAATGAGAAGTTCATATTCGTGCCCATTCGCGGTTCTCGTGTTCGCCGCGATTATCTTCCCAGTTCCTGCGCGCGTTGGTGGGCGTCGTGGAGGGCCCGGGTGATGGTGTGGCGGGTGTTGGCATCGTCCATGTGTTGGATGGCGGCCGCGGTGGTTCCGCCGGGGCTGGTCACCTTGCGGCGAAGCTCGGCAGGGGTGTCGGGCGATTCGGCGAGCAGCGTGGCTGCGCCGAGCAAAGTCTGCCGCACCAGCAGCGAGGCGTGCTCGCCAAGCCCCAGTTCCGTGGCCGCCTCTTCCATCGCCTCGGCGAGGTAGAAGAGATACGCCGGCCCGCTGCCGGAGACGGCGGTGATCGCATCGATGGCTGCTTCGGGCACGGCGATCGCCTTGCCGCCTGCCTGGAAGAGTCGCATCGCCAGTTCATCGTCACCCGGTTGGGCTCCGCCGCCCAGGGCGATGCCTGCCATGCCCTGCCCCACGAGCATCGGCGTGTTGGGCATGACCCGCACGATGCGCAGCGCGTCCTTTCCCGCGGCAGCGGCGATCTTTGCCGATGTCACCCCCGCCATGATCGACACGACGATCTGGCGATCGGCGTCCGCCGTGCCGAGCAGGCGGCCGATCTCGCCGAGCATCTGCGGCTTGATGGCGAGCAGGATGTGCTGCGACTGACGGACGACGGCCTCGTTGTCGGCAGCGATGGCGATGCCCATGGCGGCGAAGAGGTCACGCCGGGCAGCGGTGGGGTCGTGGGCGATGATCTCGCCTGGCCGAAGCACGCCGCGATCGATCGCCGCCCGCGCAATCGCCTCGGCCATGTTGCCCGCGCCGATGAACCCGAGCCGGTATGGAAAAGTGCTGTCGCTCATTTGCGACAGTGTAGCGAGGAGCGTGGGGCGTGGTGCGTAGAGCGTGACGTTGGCGCGGATCGCTCCACGCGTTTCGTTAGTCTTTCTTCGCTTCCGCGCCGGTGTCGGGTGAGGTCTGCTGCAGGATCAGCGCGATGAGCGCCGGGACGAACACGAGCAGCGGCACCGTGATGGCGTGGGCGCTGACGCTTTCACGCACCGTCTGGGAGGTGCCGCTGAAGCTCAGCAGCAGTGCCAGGCCGCCGATCATCGCGAGCGTCGCACCGCTCACCGAGGTGAAGAGCACGACCGACAGCTTGAAGAGCACAAACGCCAGCATGCCGCAGATGATCAACCCCACCAGTGCGCCGACCCAGTAGTTGTCGGCGATGGCGGCGGCGTTGCTGCTCTTGCTCAGGTGCGCCAGCGCGGTCCACGCGTTCGCCCCGATGAACGCGCCGCACAGCCCGCCCATCAGTGCCACGGCATACTTCATCAACGGGAAGCAGCACACGCCCAGCAGCAGCGAGAAACAGCCCGCCACGATCGGGGCTGCGTTCACGTTGATGCTCTTGCCCATCTCGTAGCCGGCGAAAAGACCGATGAGCACCGCCAGCCCGACCGTCGCCCACTTGTAGAACTTGTAGCCGTTGAGCATCACCAGCAGGCCGACGATGAGAAACACCATCGCCCAGACGACGCTGAGCGACTGCAGGTGCGACAGCAGATCGTCGGGGTGCGCGAGTGTATCGGGACGCGAAAAGACAGCGTTAACCACTTCAAACAAATTGGCGTTCGACTGCGCAAGAGCGAACATGACGTTGGACTCCTTTGGTGCGATTCCCGGGGCGCTGCGCGTTCAGCCGGGCGAACGATTCGTCCGCCACGCGGCGATGCGCCGGCCACCCCACTCTCACCTATCGGTCCGTCGCCTTGAAAGTGTCCACTGAATGCCGATGCCGTGCACCGCGATGAGGCCGATAACCAGCAGCGGTAGCCTCACAGAGTATTCGGGCACTTTGGCCATGAGATCCGGCGCCCAGATGTGCGCCAGCGACATGCCGCAGAAAAAGATGAGCACCGCGCCGACGAGTGCCGACTGAAGCGATGCGGCCATGTAAGGCAGGATGAGCCCCGCGAGCAGTCCGCCGATCGCCCCCGCCGCCGCGGCGACGGTGACAGTGGTGCGGCCGGCGGAGCCCATGTCCTCCCACACCGCCGCCACCTGCTCACGCTCGTGTTCATACACCACCTGCAGACGCTGCCACAACGCATCGCGCATCGCGGTACCATCCGAGCCTTCCCCCTCCGTGCCTTCCACCGGCGTCTGCATGGAAAAATCAGCGTGTTCCATGCTGCTCACGTCCGGCGCCTGGCCCTGCCAGATCAGCGCCGCCGCGGGCGCGACCAGCGCCAGCATGATCGCGCAGGCGATGCCCATCCACACGCGGAACAGCGCCCACGCCAGCACGCCGCAGACAATCGCCCCGGCGATGGAGCCGATGAACATCCAGTTGCCCATCCCCACCTCGTGCGGCAGGGCGGTGCCGATCAACCCGCCGATGACCATGCCGCCGATCGCGACGCCCGGCCGCGCCAATCGGCGACCCATCACCCACAGCACCAGTCCCAGCGCCAAGCCCGCCACGAGCATTGCCTGACCGATGCCGCCCACGTGCTCCACCAGCGCGGGCAGTCCCTGCATGATCGCATCGGCTGCGTTGCTCGCCGTTTCCAGCGCTTCCGGGTTGTTGGTCACGTCATCAGCCAAGGGGGATGTCTCAATGCCGCGCATGCGGTGATGCGGGCGGTTGGGGGGTTGCCGACCATTGTATCGCCGATCGAGCGGTTGTGGATTACAATGCCGCCGCCATGACCGACAAGACCACGCCATCGCCCGTCGATACCGAATCCGAATTGGCCCCGTTGCGTCAGCAGATCGACGAGCTGGACCGCCAGATTGTGAACCTGCTCAACCAGCGGGCGGCGGTCGTGGTGCGGATCGGCGAGGTGAAGCGTGACGGCCAAAGCCCCATCTACGCCCCGGAACGCGAGCAGCGCGTTCTGGAACAGGTCCGCAAGTACAACAAAGGCCCGCTGCCCGATCAGACGCTCGAAGCGATCTGGCGCGAGCTGATGAGCGGCAGCTTCGCGCTGGAGCGGCCGCTGCGCGTGGGGTATCTCGGCCCGCCGGGTTCCTTCTCGCATCTTGCTGCCCGCCGCAAGTTCGGCGCGAGCATCGAATACGACAACCTCGAAGACATCCCCGCGGTGTTCGAGGAGATCGCCCGCGGCCACATCGATCTGGGCCTCGTGCCGATCGAAAACTCGCAGATCGGCGGGATCGGCGAAACGCTCGATGCTTTCGTTGAGTCATCCGTGTGCGTCTGCGCCGAGGTGCTCATCAACGTCCACCACAACCTGCTGGCGAACTGTCCGCCGGACCAGATCAAGGTGGTCTACTCCAAGCCGGAGGTGTTCAGCCAGTGCCGCAAGTGGTTGAGCGTGCAGTTGCGTCAGGCCGACCGGGTGCCCGTGGCGTCCAGTTCGCGCGCCGCGGAACTCGCCGCGAAGGAACCCAACACCGCCGCCATCGGTTCCGACCTCGCCGCGGAGATCTACGGCCTGAAGATTCAGTTCGGCAACATCGAGGACAACCCCAACAACGCCACACGCTTCTTCGTCATTGGTCGGCAGGCGCCCAAGCCCAGCGGCGATGACAAGACCGCCATCATGTTCACCACCGAGCACAAGTCCGGCGCGCTGAGCGAAGTGCTCGATGTGTTCCGCGAGCACGGTTTGAACATGACGCACATCGACAAACGCCCCAGCAAACGCGTCAACTGGGAATACTCGTTCTTCGTCGATGTTCTGGGCCATCAGGAACAGGACAACGTGCAGAAGGCCATCCAGGCCGCCCGCAAACACTGCCTGCAGTTGCGCGTTCTGGGCAGCTTCCCCCGCGCGCGGGAAGTGTTGTGAGTTTGTGGCGGGAGTGTTGAACGCCAGGACGCCCAGGGCGACGAAGCCAAGAGGATTGATTCATCGGGGCGCTGTGGCGGTGCGCTTATCGTGTGGGCGTCTGAGGCGACTTGCACTTAAAACGTTGAATGTTGACTTTCCCCCGCCTCACACCGTCGTTTTGGCTTCGGTGCGGCTGCGCAGGTTGTCCAGCACGTTCATGAAGTTGATGTAGCTGTCGTACGGCGACTCGTACGGGTTGAAATACTTATGCACATCGCCATCCGCGAAATACTTCGTGCACATGTAGTAGTAATGGTCGCTGGTGGTCAGGCATCGCCAGTCGTCGAGCAACTGTTTGTCCTCGCGTGCCTTGATCGGCTGCTCCAGTTTGTACAACTCGTGCAGCGCGTTGGATTGCATCGCGTTGCCCAGCCAGGCTGACAGATCGCGCTCCGTGTCCGCCCAACTGATCATGTGCGGCACATCGTATTCATCCACCGCCTTATACGCCTCGATGCATTCGCTGGGCGTCTTGAAGTTGTTGCCTTCCGTCTTGAATACTTCGTCAGGCAGCGATTCGAGAAAGGTGAAAATGCCCGTGTCCGCCCACTGGTGTTCGCCGAACGTCTCGTAATCCATGAAGAGGTTGCAGACGTCGCCCGACTTGCCCGCTTCGTTGATCCAGCCGGCGAACTTCTCCGCGGTCAGCGGCCACTCCCGCCAGCTACGGTTGGAAAAGCGGAACGCGATGTCGTCGCTCAGTCGGTAGTTCTTGAGCAGCAGCTTGATCTGCGGTGCGCCGGGCGGGTGGTAAAGCTGATTGGGGGAACGCTCGCCCATCACGTGATCGGCGCCCTCGGCGATGATGCCGTGATGCCGCCCCAGGCTGCGGATGTAACCCGCCAGGTCGTTGTTGTAGATCAGCTCGGTGTTGCGGAAGACACGTGGCGTCTGACCGAAAAGGTCCTTGATCATCGCCGTGTGCAGGTCCAGTTGCTGCTTGAATTCCTCACGGCTGTAGATGAACGCGAGGCTGTGGTGATACGTTTCGCTGAGAAACTCCACGCAGCCGGTCTTCGCCAGCCTCTGCAGCAGTTCGATCATGTGCGGGCACTGCTGCTGAAACTGTTCGACGAGCAACCCGGTGATCGAGTAGGCCACGCGGAATCGGCCGTTGTGCCGCTCCACCAGTTTGAGGATCAGCTCGGTGGCGGGCAGGTAGCACTTGCGGGCGACCTTGTCGAGGATCTGGTTGTTGCGGCCGGCATCGAAATAATCGATTCCCGTGTCGAACACGCTGTAACGTCGCAACCGCAGGGGCTGATGCATCTGGAAGTAGAAACAGACCGAAGGCATGGCGCGTCACTTCCCGTCATGAGGCAGGAGAGCAGGGGGCGAATCATCCATAAGCAATGTCAAGGCGCAGCCGGCGTGTCGCTTTCAACTTTCAATTTCCGATGGCCCATTGCTTACGGGTGATTCGCCTCCACTTCCCCCGGACTCCTGTCTGACCTGTCCTGATCCGTGTCCATCCGCGACGAATGGCGGCTCGAACCGACCCGGGCCGCACGTGGTGGAGTTCCCGACCGGCGGCTATACTACCCGATCTTGCCAACCTTGGGTAAACGCCGCGGAAATATCATGCTCACCAGCGCAGCAATCCGTCAACAGTTCATCGACTATTTCGTGAAAAAACACGGACATACGTTCGTGCCTTCCAGCCCCGTCGTGCCGCACGGCGACCCGACGCTGCTGTTCACGAACGCCGGCATGAACCAGTTCAAAGACGTCTTCCTCGCCACCGGCACCCGCGACTACACCCGTGCCGTCAACAGCCAGAAGTGCATCCGCGCCGGCGGCAAACACAACGACCTGGAAGATGTCGGCAAGGACACCTACCACCACACCTTCTTCGAGATGCTGGGCAACTGGTCGTTCGGCGACTACTTCAAGGCCGAGGCCATCGCCTGGGCGTGGGATCTGCTCACCAACGTCTGGGGCATCGACAAGAGCCGGCTGCACGCCACCGTCTTCGGCGGGGACGAGGGAGACGGTCTGGAACCCGACCACGAAGCCGCCGAACTGTGGCGCACCGTCACCGACATCGACCCGACGCACATCCACTTCGGCTCGAAGAAGGACAACTTCTGGGAAATGGGCGACACGGGGCCTTGCGGTCCGTGCAGCGAGATCCACATCGACCGCACCGCCGACAAGTCCGGCGCAAGCCTGATCAACGCCGACGATGCCCGGGTGATGGAGATCTGGAACCTGGTGTTCATGCAGTTCAACCGTGACACGTCGGGCAAGCTGTCGCCGTTGCCCGCCAGGCACGTGGACACGGGCATGGGGTTCGAGCGCATCTGTGCCGTGCTGCAGAACGTTGATTCCAACTACGACACCGATGTGTTCGCGCCGGTGTTCAAGGCGATCGCCGAGGTGACTCGCGCCAAGCCGTACGGCCGCCGCCTCGACGATGCGACGGACATGGCGTATCGCGTCATCGCCGACCACATCCGCTGTCTGACGTTCGCGCTGACGGATGGGGCGGTGCCCAGCAACGAGGGGCGTGGCTACGTGCTCCGCCGCATCCTTCGCCGCGCGGTGCGTCACGGCTGGCAGACGATGAACATGCACGAGCCGTTCCTGCACAAGCTCGTGCCCGCCGTTGTCGATGCCATGGGCGATGCGTTCCCGGAACTGCGGCAAAACCCGGAGGAAGTCGCCGAAACCATCCGCGAGGAGGAAGCGAGCTTTGCGCGCACGATCGATCGCGGGATTGCGCTTTTCGAGAACGCCAGCGCCTCGGCACAGAACAACACCATCAGCGCCGAAGATGCATTCAAGCTGCACGACACCTTCGGCTTCCCGCTCGACCTCACGCAGGTGATGGCGGAGGAACGCGGCATGACGGTCGACACCGCGGGGTTCGATCGGCTCATGGAGCAGGCACGCGAACTGGCGCGCGGTGGGGCGGGCAAGGTGACGCCCGCGGCCGCGCTCGCCGATGTCGTGCAGAAGCACACGCTGCCCGCCACCACGTTCCACGGCTACGACCACACCGAACTCGACACCACGTCCCGCCGCTGGCTGTTCCGTTTCGATGGCACGCAGTTCATCGAGACAAACGAAGCAACGCCGGGCGATCGCGTGGCGCTCGTTGTTGAGAACTCGCCGTTCTACGCCGAGGCGGGCGGCCAGGTCGCGGACGTCGGCACCATCGAAACGTCCGACGGCGCACGCATCGCCATCGACGACACGCAACGACTGGGCGAAGTGATCTTCCATCTCGGCGAGGTGCAGGAACGTGCGTTCACCGCATCGCCTGACAAAGCCGAGCCGCTCAAGCTGCGTGTGGATGCCTCGCGTCGTTCGCGCATCATGGCGAACCACACCGCGACGCACGTGCTCAATCACAA
>CAZEFM010000046.1:18459-27015 GCA_964511575.1 uncultured Phycisphaeraceae bacterium
CCGCCGCGCGATCTGCTTGCCAATCCCGACAACGCCGAGTGGGACAACTACTCCATCGAGTTCTGTGGCGGAACGCACCTGGCGAAGACGGGCGATGCCGAGGGGCTCGTCATCACGCAGGAGGAAGCGGTCGCCAAGGGTGTGCGCCGCATCGTTGCGCTCACCGGGGCCGCGGCCCATCAGGCGCAGGCCACCGCGTCCATGCTGCAGGGGCGCATCGATGCGCTGCGCAACGCGCCGGCTGAGGAACTGGTCAAGGCATTGCCCGAAGTGACCAACGCGGTGAACGAAGCGCAGCTTCCCGCCGTGGCGCGCGGCTCGCTTCGCGACAAGCTCGCCGAGTTGCAGAAGGTGGTGAAGCAGTACGAGAAGGAACGCAGCAAGGCCTCGACGGGCAACGTGGTGGAAGAGGCACGGCAGATCGCCGAGTCGAGCACCGGCCCGCTGATCGTTGCGGCGCTCGACAACGCCGATGCCGATGCGCTGCGCACCGCGATGGACGTGATCCGCAAGAAGAACCCGGAATCGGCGCTCTTGCTGGGCGGGGCGACGGATGGCAAGGTCGCTTTTGTCGCGGCAGTGCCCAAGGACCTCATCGGTAAAGGGCTCAAGGCCGGCGACTGGGTGCGCGAGGTGGCGAAGGTGGCCGGCGGCGGCGGCGGCGGACGCCCCGACATGGCGCAGGCAGGCGGCAAAGACCCCGACAAACTAAGCGAGGCGCTCGAAGTCGGACGCGCCTTTGCGCTCGAAAGAATGAAATAGCCACGGATGGACACGGGGAGGAATAATCAATAAGCAGTAATCAGTTGTAAATCGCCAATGGAGAGGCAGTGAAGCGCACGCGGCTCTGTTCACTGACCATTGCCAATGGATTATTGCTTATTGATTATTCTCCCCCTCTGCCTTCATCCGTGTCCATCCGCGTTTTTCCGCGGCTAAACAAGAAAGGATTTGCTTCGCGATGCCTCGTATCAACGATCATTACCTCAAGCTTCAGGCTGGTTACCTGTTTCCCGAGATTGCGCGTCGGGTGCGCGTGTTTGCGGAGGCGAACGCGGATGCCAACATCATTCGCCTGGGGATCGGCGATGTGACCGAGCCGCTGCCGCCCGTCATCATCGCCGCCATGCACAAGGCCGTCGACGATATGGCCAACCGCGAGACGTTCCACGGCTACGGCCCGGAACAGGGGTACGCCTGGCTTCGCGAGAAAATCGCCCTGCACGACTTCCAGTCGCGCGGCTGCGACATCAGCGCCGACGAAATCTTCGTCTCCGACGGCTCCAAGTGCGACACGGGCAACATCCTCGACATCCTCGCGGTGGGCGGCAACACCATCGCCGTGCTCGACCCGGTCTACCCCGTCTATGTCGACACCAACGTCATGGCGGGCAACACGGGCCCGGCTGTCGACGGCCGATACGAAGGGCTGGTCTATCTGCCCGTCACGGCGGAGAACAACTTCACGCCCGAACTGCCCGACACCAAGGTGGACATCATCTACCTGTGCTACCCGAACAACCCGACCGGCGCCGTCGCCACCCGTGAAACGCTCACGCAGTGGGTCGAATACGCCCGGGCCAACGATGGGCTGATTCTCTTTGATGCGGCGTACGAGGCGTTCATCACCGATGCGGACATTCCGCATTCGATCTATGAAATCCCCGGTGCGCGCGATGTGGCCATCGAGTTCCGCAGCTTCTCCAAGAACGCCGGCTTCACCGGCACGCGCTGCGCCTTCACCGTGGTGCCCAGGTCGCTGCACGGCGTTGCATCCGACGGCTCGAAAGTCGATCTCTATCGCCTGTGGATGCGCCGTCACACCACCAAGTTCAACGGCGTGTCGTACATCGTCCAGCGCGGCGCGGAAGCGGTCTACAGCCCCGAAGGTCAGCAGCAGACCGGCGACCTCGTGCGCTTCTACCTCGACAACGCACGCATCATCCGCGAAGCGCTCACGTCCCTGGGTCTGAAGGTGTACGGCGGCGTCAACGCGCCTTACGTCTGGATCAAGACCCCCGGCAACGCCACGAGCTGGGACTTCTTCGACAAGCTCCTGCACGACGCCCACGTCGTCTGCACCCCCGGCAGCGGCTTCGGCGCAGCCGGCGAAGGCTACGTCCGCCTCAGCGCGTTCAACAGCCGCGAAAACGTCGAGGAAGCGATGCAGCGAATCGGGAAGCTGGCGGTGTGAAACGGCAAGGCATTTGAACCGCTAATGAACGCGAATAAACGCTGATGTTGTGATCTCTAGTGCGAAATCATGCGTTTTCATTGAGCAACGATGACGCGACCTCGCCAAAAGCAAGAGGAACGTATTCACGCCGAGTGGTTCTGCGCGAATGCAGGATTTGACCTGCTGCCGGATGATCGTGAGAAGCCGGATTTTCTGATTCGAAAGAATGGGTCCGTCCTGGGACTTGAAGTGACTCAGATGTTCAAGGACTGCACGGCGTCCGGCGGGTCGAAGATGCGTGAAAAAGAAGCTCGTCGATCTAATTTGCTAGATCGCGTGGCGACCCGTTATTACGCTTTGGATCGCTCAATCCCGATTCGCGTGAACGCGCTATTCGATGATTTGCACGAATCAGAGGTTGACGAGATCGTAGCTACGCTTCGCAACGTTGCCATGACGCTCAATGTTTGGGAAGACCGTCGTGTTTCCTTGCGCCGTGTTTCTTTGCGCGACTCTCAGGCCATCTTGTATATCCGGAGGCTTCCCGATGAATGTTCTGAATACAGGCGATGGAACTGCCCGACCAACACTATCGGTGGCGAGCGAGAAATCAAATACGTTGCGGATCCTATAAGGAAACGAATTGCCGAAAAAGCAAGAAAGGCGGCCGGTTGGGACGTGGGTTTACACAACACGATCCTGCTGATTGTCGCAGATTATAATTATAACTCAGGAAGGTTCAATATCGATCAGCCGCTAGAGTGCGATCCTTGCGGGTTTGCTGCAATTTATTTCGGCACGTTTCCGGACAAAGTCGAAGCGCTTTACACCGCTGAATTCGACCCAAATTAGCGTCAATTAGCGTTCATTCGCGGTTCCAAAACTTACCCCCGCCATTCGCCGGTGAAGACTTCGGTCGCCGGGCCGGTCATGTTGACGTGGTTGTCGTCGCGCCACTGGAGGGTCAGGTCGCCGCCGGGCAGGTGGGCGAGGATGGTGCGGTCGGTGCGGTCGGTCAGCGCGCCCGCCACGCACACAGCCGAGGCGCCGGTGCCGCACGCCAGGGTGATGCCGCTGCCGCGTTCCCAGGTGCGCATCGTCACCTCGCCGCGCGAATGCACCTGCACGAAGTGCACGTTGATGCGGCGGGGGAACACGTGGTGGTTTTCGATCACCGGGCCGATCTTTTCCAGCGGGATCGCCGCCACGTTGTTGCAGTAGAACACCGCGTGGGGGTTGCCCATCGACACGCAGGTCATGCGTGTGTCCAGCCCCACGTTCTGCACCCACGCATCCGAGCCGCCCGCCGCCCAGTCGATCAGCGACATCGCGGAATAGTCGACGACGTCATCGCCTTCGAGGTTGACCGGAATGTCCGCGGGGGTGAGGATCGGCTCGCCCATGTCGACGGTGACCTGATCCACCTTGCCCGTTGCATCGGTGGTGTAGTTGAGCGTGAGCACGCCGTTGCCCGTCTGCACGCGCATCGGATTGGCGTTGCTGATGCCGTGATCGTGCGCCAGCTTGCACACGCACCGCACCCCGTTGCCGCACATCTCCGCTTCTGAGCCGTCGGCGTTGAACATGCGCATGCGCACGTGGGCATCGACACCCTGTTCCGGCGGCAGCACCATGATCAGCCCGTCGCCGCCCACTCCCATGTGCCGATCCGCGATCCGCACCGCCAGCGCAGCCGGATCATCAACGCGCTGCGAAAAGCCGTTGACGTAAACGTAATCGTTGCCGATGCCGTGCATTTTGATGAAACGCATGAATCAAACCTTGTGAACCACCAAGAGCACCGAGCACCTTTTCCTCTGCCTTTCTCCTTGCTCTTTGTGTTCTCGGTGGTTGAAACGTCACCCCGGCGGCAGGTCGCCCGGGTCGATGTCCGGCGTCTGAGGCGCGGGGGCAGGCGTGCCCGAGGCAGGGGGGCGGTACCCCGCCGAGGAACCACGCGGCATCGCGATCACACCCGTCCGCGCCATCTCCACGATGCCGTACGGCCGCAGCAGCTCGATGAACGCCACGATCTTTTCTTCCGTGCCCGAAAGCTCGAGCATGATGCGGTCGGGGCTCACATCGATGATCTTCGCCCGGAAGATGTTCGCCAGCTCGATCAGCTCGCCGCGCTTCTCCGGGGTCGCGTGCACCTGCACCATCACCAGATCGCGCTCGACGAACGGCACGAGCTTGTAGTCGACCACCTTCACCACGGGCACCAGCTTCTGCAACTGCTTGCGCACCTGCTCGAGGACGGCATCATCGCCGTTGACCACGATGGTCATGCGCGACAGTTCGGGGTTTTCCGTGCGACCGACGACCAGGGAGTCGATGTTGAACCCGCGGGCGGCGAACATGCCGGCCACCTGCGAGAGCACGCCCGGTTCGTTCATGACCAGGGCGGCGATGACGTGTCGCATGACGTAAGTGGTGTTGTTGGTGGCGTTACTCATAACAGGGGCATGATACGCACGCAGCCCGCCGCCGCCAGCGGTGCCGCCCGATTTGTCCGTCGCCGGTGTGGAGAAGATGTGAATTAGCCCGCGTGAGCTTGATGGAAAAGCCACCGTTTCGCCCCCCAACACGGGACGAGCGCGTCCGGAATTCCCGCCGAATTTTTTATAACAAACGCGATAGCATGGTTTTATGTTGTGTCAGGCTGGGCGGGGCGGCACAATCGCTCTTGACAGGCGTGCCTCGAAGCACCCCGGTGCGCGCCTCGTGGCGACTTGTGGATAACCACGGGATAGATGGCTTTTAACCAATGCCCAACCGGGAGGTTACAGGTTCTCGGACTTCCCAGCCCTTTCGCGCCGGTTGCTCACCGGAGCGGTCCCCGTGGTGGAGCCGTCAGTGAATCACCCGCATGTCGCCGAAGTTGGGGATGATCTTTCGTCCCTGCGGCGACCAGCCGTACGCCGCCGGGTAATACACGAAGAACGCCCGGCCCATCATCAGCCGTCGCGGCACGATCCCCGCCTGCGGCTCGTTCGTGAACTTGTCGTGCGCCACCCACGGATCGACACGCTCCCACGAACGACCATCGTGGCTGGCCGGGCTGTTGTCCCCGAGGCAGAAAAACTGGTCCGCCAGCACCTCGACCGGCTCGTTGTCCGACGCCGAGTGCCCCTCCTTGTAAAGCGTGGCCCGGCGATGATCCGGAAAGCGACGGCTGATGTAGTACAGATCCCGGTCCACCTCCACCCGGTGCAGCGTCACCGGCGAGCCACTCACCGAGATCGCCACCTCCGGGTGCTGCGTCAGCGTCGGCCGCTCCACCACCGCTTCGTACGGAATATCAAACCGCATCGGCTCCAGCGCCAACTCGCCGTCCACCCACAGGCTCAGCTCCTGATCGACGAACCAAAGCTCCACCTGCCGCGTCGCCCCCGGTCGCCCCGGCGCGATGCTTCCGGTGCGGAACGCGTGATACGTTCCCTCGTCATCCAGCCGACCGATGGACGTTGAGCCGTCGGGCCCGATGCGCCCCAGCAGCGTTACCGGTTCGTTGCTCGCATCGATGCGGCCGGTCGTCTGCAACTCGATCGACAGTTGCGAATCGTGCGGCTGAAACCCGGCGGCAATCCGCACATCCTCGAGAAACAGGTGCAGCCCCAGCCCATACGCCCGCGCCTGGTTGTACGGGTGCAGCCCCGGCGGATTGTTGATCGCCCGGTTGAAGTCGAAAACCAGTCGGCCGCCCGTCACGTCGTCAAGGTGATAGCTGCGACGCGGCGACTGTCCCGGCCCCACGCCCGTCCAATCCCCCGATTCCACCCGCCATGGCGCCTGCCAGCGTCGCTCACCCGCATCCAGCGGCACATATTGGCTGTGATACAACGGCTGCCAGACCGTCCGCTGAATCGTCTGGGCGTGGGGGTTCACCTTCGGATCGGTCTTCCGCGCGATGCGCCAGTCGCCCACCGGCTCGTTGTTCTCATCGAGGGCCTGAACGTAGACGTTGCCTTCGATGATGTGAACCCGCTCCTGGGGCAGGCCCACCAGCCGTTTGATGTAATTGGTCTGCGGCTCGTGCGGGGCCTTGAACACCACCACGTCCCAGCGCCGGGGCTCGACCACGCTGTACATGTATTTCTGCACAAGGATTCGGTCGCCTGAGCTTGCCTGCCCGGTGTGCGACAGCGGGATCGGCATGCGGTTCTGACACATCGGGCAGACCGTCGCGTTGGCGGTGATCTGAACCGTCGTGCTGGCGTCGGAAACGTCCAGCCCCACCTCGAAGTCGTATCCGCACTGGTCGCAGGTCACCGGCAGATGCGCCCCCAGCAGCGTCGGCGCCATGGAGCCGGTCGGAATGACGAACGCCTCGACCACGTAAGCCCGGAAGACGAACGCCAGCACGAACGCGATGATGATCGATTCGAACGTTTCCTTGATCGACTCATCGGTGGAGGGGGTCCGGCTGGACCGGGCTGACGATTCAGGCTTGGCGGGTTGCTCGGGAGAGTCGCTCAAAGGAACCATCCTTGCTCAAAGACGCGGCCGGGCTTCCCATTCTAACATCGCGCCGGCCGGAAAGCCCGGGAGTAGCCATCCCCAGCCACCCAGCGTGGGAAAACGGTTGATATTTGGCATATGTAAGGTATAATGAAGAGGCGGCACGGAGGTGACGGATCGACCGCCGTACCCCTTGGCCCTTGGCCCTTGGCCCTTGGCCTTGGCCCCCAGGCCCTAAAAAGACCATGTCGTCTTTGTCGTGGGGGTGACATCGTGATTTTCCTTCATAAACCCTTTTGCCCGAACTTCTTGAGGCAATCGCGACGACCTTGAGGGGGGGTGACACGACATTTTGCCGATTTCGCGGGTTCGGCGGGCGATGTTGCCTCATTCGGGGCTGAATATTTGCCCATCACACAGCCTGTTGATAGCCTTTCGACGATCCGATCCTCTTTTATGATTCAAGATCCATGGCCCAGTTCATTCTCAGCTTGATCGTCATCGTTGTCGTGCTCTTCGGCGTGCTGCTGCCCGCCTGCGCCTACCTCATCCTGCTGGAACGCAAGGTGGCGGCGTGGACGCAGGACCGCACCGGCCCGAACCGCACGAACTTTTCCTTCGGCCTGTTCAACTTCAAGGGCAAGCACCTGGGGCTGGGGCAGGCGCTGGCGGATGGGTTGAAGCTGCTCATCAAGGAGGATTACACGCCGCCTCAGGTGGAGCGGGTGCTTTTCATTGTCGCGCCGGTGATCGCCGTCGCCGCCGCGATGGTCGGCTGGGCGGTCATTCCATGGGGCGGCAGGCTCATCTGGAACGATGAATCGCTGCTGGTGATGGGCGCGCCGCTGAGCATCGGCGTGGTCTATATCCTCGCCATCGGATCGCTGGCGGTGTATGGCGTCGTGCTCGGCGGGTACGCCTCCAACAACAAGTACTCGTTCCTCGGCGGACTCCGCGCCACCGCGCAAATGCTCAGCTATGAAATCCCCATGGCCATGTGCGTGCTCATCATGATCCTCACCTACGGCACGCTCCGCACCGAGGTCATGACCGAGTCGCAACTGGGATGGTTCAACTGGGGCGTTTTCATGCACCCGATGCTCGCGGTGATCTTCTTCACCTGCGTTCTGGCGGAAACCAACCGCGCGCCGTTCGACCTGGCGGAAGCGGAACAGGAACTCGTCGGCGGGTATCACACCGAGTACGCCTCCATGAAGTGGGCGCTCTTCTTCCTCGGTGAATACATGCACATGATCACCGGCAGCGCGTTCTTCTGCGTGCTGTTCCTCGGCGGGTGGGACGCGGCCCCGCTGGGGCAGTGGCTGCCCATCGCCGGCGAAGGGCTCAGCGGCATCGGACTGGTGCTGCTCAAGGCTGCCATCTTCTTCGGCAAGGTGACGTTCCTGCTTTTCGTCATGATGTGGATTCGCTGGACGCTGCCGCGATTCCGCTTCGATCAGCTCATGCGCTTGACGTGGCGCGGCCTCATCCCCATCACGCTTGCCATCCTGCTCGCCTCGGCGGTGCTGGTCTACCTCGGCGCGCCGCGCTGGGCGTTCCTGGTGGCCAACGTCGCCGTCGCTTTCATCGCCGCGATCATCGGTCCGATGATCCCCGAATCCAAGAACGTCAACCGCCGCATCCGCCTCGCCGGCTCCCGCTTCAGCCCGCTGGAAACAGTGTCCTGAAGACCCCGTTGTTCAGCCGCGGATCAACGCGGATGAACGCCGATGCACAACGGCGCGGGGCGAACTGACCGGGGAATTTGCCGTGACTCACGTCCAACGTGCGCCGATCAATCATGATCTGTTGTGTGTTCGCTGTGGGTACAACCTGCGCGGACTGGACCGCGATCGTGTCTGCCCGGAATGCGGCGTGCCCATCGAGGCATCTTGTTGTGACCATCAGCTCATCCACAG
>CAZEFM010000046.1:27115-29046 GCA_964511575.1 uncultured Phycisphaeraceae bacterium
GCGAGCAGCGTTGATCGCGGTGGCCGTGATTGGCGCGTGGCTCCTGTGGGGGCCGATCCATTTCCGTTTTGCGATTCTGCTTCATCGTGCGGCAGAACAAGCGAGAGTTCATCGGAATCTGTTGGGAGTTCCTGAGAAATAGCTGCTATGCGTCGTGATCGGAAGGTTGCGCGGTGGAGGCGGATTCGTTGTTGCGGCGTTGCTCGGTGCTGCGGGCGACGTTGACGAGTTTGGTGTGCAGTGCGCCGATGATGATGAGCCACCACAGGGCCATGAACGGGATGCCGACGAAGAAGCCGCAGAGGATGAAAAAGATGCCGCCGAGGAGGCCGAACGCGAACATTGCGAAGACGCCGATGCCGATCGTCGGAAGGAAGATCCGCATCTGGCGTGTGATGGATGGTGCGGGCAGGCGTTGGGCGAGGTGGCGTTGGTGGGTGAGTGTTGCGAAGACGCTCACCGGAAGGACGGCGAGGATTGTGATTGCTCCAAGCAGTCTGGCGTCGCGACTTTGCAGCATAGCCGCGAGCACGGTGAGCATGGCGACGCCGCAAACCAAGGTGCTCCACCGCGCCACGATGCGGGCCTGGTCGCCGGTGTTGGCGATGCGATCGGGCTGCGGTTCGGTGAGGAGGATCGAGCCGATGTTTGAGATCACGATGCCGATGGCTGCGCCGAACCACGCCAATGGGAGCGATTCGGTGAGCATGGCGGCGACGGGTGTGAAGAGGAGCGTCAGCCCGCCGACGATGACCCAGCCGCAACCCTGGGCAAGTCGTCGAACCCATTTGGGATCAGCGGTGCGAAGGGTGTCGCCCTGCAGGGTGATGGCGATGGCGGTTCCGCATTCGGGGCAGGTGGCATCGGCGAACAGGCCGCGCAGGTTGTACCCGCATGCAAGGCACGACAGATCGTCGTCGATGTTCGCGGATTGGCCCGGAGCGTTGGGCATGGCGGTAGTGTACCGACGTTGTGTCAGGCGCGAACGATATGGATGAGGGAGTGTCGCAAGCGCGTGAGGAGGAAGATTGCCCAGACAGTGACGGTGATCCGCGTCAGGTAGTAGAAGCACCCGAAGAGGTACGCGAGGACGAGGTCGCCGCCGTAGGAGGGAGTTCTGGTGATCATTGCGCTGACGCAGAAGGACCCTGCAATGAGCATCGCGGAGGGTATCAGGAGCCAGAATGCCTGGGAGGCCAGATCATCGCGGTTGAATCGCAGCGCGAGGTTGCGGAAGTGAAACGGACAGGTGAGCATCGCGGCGACTCCAACGATGGTCATCGGCAGGATCATCCAACGCAACTCAGGCACATGAACCACCAATGGGATGCTGATGGCATCGAGCAGGACCGACCAGCGCGAGGCGTATCGCAGAAAGGGTTTGTCGTGTCGGTTGGTGCCGGGTTCGCGGACGGTCAGCAGCGTCCAGCCGATGGCGATAAGCGGGAGCCAAATCCAAACCATCACGAACACCACGCCCGGCACCTTGAGGAGCACGAGCGCGAGACTCAGCGGCAAGGCAACGATCAGGACGTTGCATCCCCAGATCAGTCGGTGCACCCAGGCAGGCTCGGCATACGCGGCATCCGGCCGAAGCGACCGACCTGCCGAAAGGCCGCATTCGGGACACGTCGCAGCGGCACGGAGCCCCCGGAGGTTGTAGCCACAGGACACACAAGACACATCACGGTCGATTTCGCCCTGCAGGACGGCTTGGGGATTCTGCCGCCAGGTGAGTTCCCTCGGATCGATGACCATGGGTTCCAGTATACCCGAGAGGGGGCAGGGACCGTGGGAGCGCGACAAGTCGCGCCGTTTCGTGGTCCCGCAGTCCGTTGGATCCGCTTCTGCCGATCCCCTGATGCCTTCCGCGTTGTCCCTGCTATGATTCCTCGCATGAAACCCACGACGTTGATCATTCGGACGGCCGG
>CAZEFM010000047.1:0-28767 GCA_964511575.1 uncultured Phycisphaeraceae bacterium
TGCCGGCCCCGGCGGCGCGGGCGATGGTGACGGCCATGAGCCCGATGATGCCCACGCCGGTGATCAGCACGCTGCGTCCGCTGACGCCCGCCGCCATGACGGTGTGCATCGCGTTGCCCAGCGGGTCGAAGACCGCGGCGATTTTGTCGGGGATCGATTCGTGCACCGGCCAGACGTTCTCCTCGGGCACGGCGACGAACTGGGCGAAGCAGCCGTGGCAGTCGATGCCCAGGATGTCGACCTTTTCGCAGATGTGGGCGTTGCCGGTACGGCAGGGTTCGCACACGCCGCAGCCGATGTGGCCCTCGGCGCTGACGCGGTCGCCGATCTTGACACGGTTGACGGCATCGCCCATGGCGACGACCCGGCCGACGAACTCGTGGCCGATGGTCGTGCCCAGTTCCACGCGCGAGGCGCTCCAGGCGTCCCACTCGTAGATGTGGCGGTCGGTGCCACAGACGCCCGCGTGGGTGACGGCGATGAGGACATCGCGTGGCCCGACGTGGGGCACATCGGTGTGGGGTGCCCAGGTGAGTCCCGGGGCGGCTTGGGTTTTCTTGATGGCGAGCATGGTGCGGTCGAGCAGGGCGGGCATCACGGTGCTCCGGGTGGGAAAGTTCGCTATGTCGAACGTCTTCTCTGGTATAATAGAGTTTCTTTTCCGATTCGCAAGACGAAAGTTCCAATATACTGGAAGAAGCCCATGGCCCGATCGCGTCCGGAGAATGTCCGCCCCGCCGCCGATGCCGCCGCCGCCCGCGCCGGGGCCCGGTCGCCCATCGATTTGGTGAACCAGCAGTTGTGCCAGCGGGTGCGGGAACTGCGCACCAAGCGGAACTGGACGCTCGAGGAGCTCAGCGCCGCCTGCGGGGTGAGCCGGTCGATGCTCAGCCAGATCGAACGGCAGCAGGCGAACCCGACGCTGGCGGTGGCGTACCGCATCGCGCAGGCGTTCGGCATGACGCTCGGCGAACTGGTGGAAGCGCCGGGGGCGACGACGCGCATCGATGTCATTCGCAGCGATGACCGCACGTATCACTATCGCAGCGACAAGGACTGCCGCATCCGCACGCTGTCGCCTTTGCATCTCGAAAAGGATGTGGAGTTCTACGAGTTGGCGTTAGCACCGGGTGGGGCGCTGCGCAGCGCGCCGCATTTCGAAGGCACGCGCGAGTTTCTGACGGTGCAGAAGGGCAAGGTGCGGTTGACCAGTGGCGACGATGTGAGCGAGCTGACGCTGGGCGACAGTGCGCATTATCCCGCCGATGTGCCGCACGCGATCGAAAACATCGGGCGCGGCGAGGCGCTGGTGTTTCTGGTGGACATCTATCGGCAGGCGTGAGTGGAACCACCAAGATCGCCACGGATGGTGGCGGGTATTTAACGCCAAGTCGCCAAGTCGCCAAGGTTCCAAGAAGCCAAGGAAAGCCGGGGAAGGTGATGATTGATCATCCGTATCCCCCCTGGCATCTTTGCGTCCTGGCTTCTTGGCGTTGAAAACCAACCGCCGAATTCTTGGTGTTCTTCGTGGTTCACCCTCTGCCGATTTCGCCGAGCAGGGCGGCGTGGGTGCGGCAGCCGAGTTCGAAGCAGCTCAGTTCGAACTTTTCGTTGGGGGAGTGGATGCGGTCATCGTGCAGGCCGAAGCCGATGAGCAGGCTGTCCAGACCGAGCATTTTCTTGAAGTCGGCGACGACGGGGATGGTCGCACCTTCACGCACCATGGCGGGGGGCTTGCCCGTGGTGGTGGTGATGGCGCGGGCGGCGGCGGCGACGTGCGGGCTGTTGCGGTTCACGACGACCGGCGTTGCCCGGCCGAACTCCTCGATCTTCCACGTCAAGCCGTGCACCGGTTGAGCGTTCAGCCACTCGACGAAGTCGTGGGCGATGCGGTCGGGATCCTGCCGCGGGGCGAGGCGGAAGTTGACCTTCGCGCCAGCGAAGCCGGGGATGATGGTTTTTGCGCCCTGCCCCATGTATCCGCCATACAGCCCGCACACTTCGACGGCCGGGCGCGCCCATCGGCGTTCGAGCAGTTCAAAGCCCGCTTCGCCGTAGGTTTCACTGACACCCACGCTTTGCAGGAAGGCGTCGCCGTTGAAGGCGAGGTCGGCCCATTCCTGTCGTTCCTCGGGGCTCAGCGGCAGGACATCATCGTAAAAGCCGGGGATGGTGACACGATGGTTGTCATCGAAGAGCTTGCCCAACACGCGGGTGAGGATGGTGGCGGGGTTGGCGAGTGTGCCGCCGTAGACGCCTGAGTGCAGGTCGCGGTTGGGGCCGTGCAGTTGGATGTCGAAGTAGAGCAGGCCGCGCAGCCCGTAGGTGATGGCGACGGTTTGGCGGTCCCACATGGCGGTGTCGCTGATGACAACGACATCGGCGGCGAGCTCATCGCGGTGGGCTTCGATGAAGGGCGGCAGGTGGGTCGAGCCGATCTCCTCCTCGCCTTCGATGAGCACCTTGATACGGCAGGGGAACTTGCCCGTGGCTTCGTACCAGGCGCGCACCGCTTCGATGAAGCAGCAGACCTGCCCCTTGTCGTCGCTGGCGCCGCGGGCGATGAGGGCGTTGTCGCGGAGCGTTGGCTCGAAGGGCGGGCTGTCCCACTTGTCGACGGGGTCGGGTGGCTGCACATCGTAGTGGCCGTAGAACAGCACGGTCGGTGCGTCGTCGGGGACGAGGTGTTCCGGCGCGATGCCCACGACGGCGGGGTGGCCGGCGGTGGGGTGGATCGTCGCCTCCAGGCCGCACGCCTTGAGCTGGTCGGCGACCCACCGGGCGGCGGTCTGGATGTGCGGGGTGTACTGCGGGTCGGTGCTCACGCTGGGGATCGCCAGCAGCGCCTTGAGCCGATCGACGGCTGCATCGCGGTGGGCGGCGAGGTGGTCCAGCACGGTGGGAATGGCGGTGGGCATGGGGAGAGTAAGTGATTAATGATTAGTGATTAGTAATCAACTATCAGCGATTAGTTATGGGTGGTCAGGTATGGGTGATTGGGTGGGGGTGAGGTCGATTTCGACGCGGTCGTTGGTGATGCGGATGGGGTAGCGGGGGACGGGTGGTTCATCGCGGGGGAAGTCGATGTTGCATCCGGTTTCGATGTTGTAGGTGTAGCCGTGGTACGGGCAGGTGATGACCTTGCCCGCGACTTCGCCATCGCCCAGCGGCAGGCCGGCGTGGGGGCAGACGTTGCTGATGGCGTAAAGCTGCCCGGCGGTGTTGATGACCACGACGGCCTTGCCTTCGACTTTCGTGCACACCTTGCAGCCGGGCGGGAAGTCGCTCGCGGGGCCAAGATCGATCCATGTACTCATAGTGGGAGCATCTTAACGTTTGGGCGCGTGAGGTGATGGGTGGAGCCCCCCCCGGGGACGGCTGTCCCCGTGCTTTGGCGCCCAATATACGCGCGGGGTTTGCGGTAGGATGACGGTTGTGGAACTGAAGGCGTATCACAGGTTGGTGGCGGAACTGGCGGGGCGGGCGCAGGCGGCGGTGGCTGAGGCGCTGGTGACGGCGGACAGTGCGGCGCTGGGATTGCCCGCGGCACGGCTGCTTCTGGAGGATGAGCCGGGGCTGCACCGGCAACTCGTGGCGGGGTTCAAGGCGCTGGCGGACATGGGGCGATCGGCAGCGGCGACGGGGCGGCTGCCGGTGCTGCGCGATGGCGCGGGACAACGGAGGGCGGTGTATCACCCGCTGGTGCTGCACCTGCATCTGGTGGCGTTCGAGAAGGTGTACGAATCGATGTCGGCGTCGATGTGGTCGGCGTGCGAGGACGCGATCGCCGATGCGGTGGGGCCAGCCCGGTCGGTGGAGGATTACGCCGATGCGCCTCCGCCGCATGACGAGGTGGACCTGGTGTTGTGGCGAAGCCTGTGTCTTTTGGAGCAGGCGGCGCTCTTGAGCCGGGATGTGGATGTGGAACTGGTCGATTCGGTGGTGCACGCGGCCTTGAGCGATGCGGGGCCGGCCGGTTCGCTGCACCGGTACGATTCGGACGAGTCGCCGGACGCCTGGACCTATCGCGAACTGACGGGGCTGCACGCGTTGGCGAATCTGGCGGTGCGTCGGCGGAACCCGGCCTGGGCGCGACGCGTCCAAGAGGTAGCGAGCTATCACCTGGAGAACACGCAGCCGGACTACACGACGTATGAACCCTGGGCGGTGTTTGCGTTCGCCTGGTCGCCGCAGACCGCCATGTTCGCCGACCAGCAGTTGCACGATGTGCAAACGCATCTGGCCTCGGCGGAGGGCGGGGTGACGGTGATGCCGGCCCTGCTGCTGACGGATGCGGCGGACCTGTTGGGAAAGTTTTGAGAATCTCGGATTGCGGCTTTTTCGCAATCGAAGAAGGATGGGCTGATGAAGCTTGGCGCTTGGATGGTGATGTTGGCGGTGGCGGGCGGTGCGTTGGCGGCGGATGGCACGGCGGAGCCGGGGCAGGTGGTGCCTGCCGGGCCGCGCGATGTGGCGAAGCCGACGCCTGCAATCGGCCCTGCGGGCGAGGCTGATGCCCGTTTGGCCACGCCGGGTGATCCGACGCAGGAGCTGATGGTTGCCCGGCAGCAACTGGACGCCATCCTTGCGGAGAACGGCCTGCTGACGCGGGCGGCACGGCAGGATCAGGCGGCCCGGCTGGAACGCATCGCCGACCTTGGCAACACGCTGCAGCGGCGGGTGCCTGCGGCGCAGCAGCTTGCGGCATCGGACCTGGAATTGCGGGCGAACTACGCCCTGGCCCAGAACGCCCGTGCCGCCAATCAGGAGCGGGAGGCAAGCTACCGCATGGGCAAGCTTCGCTCGGCTGCCGTCCACACTCGTAACCTGCGGACGCCGGGCGCGGCGGTGCTGGGCGACTTCTGGATCATGCAGGCGGACCTTTTCGATCTGGGCAACGCTGATCTGGATGTCGACACCCGCCAGCGTGAAACGATCAAACGGCTGGAAGCGTTTGTGCGCGAGCACGGCTCAGTGCTGGAAAGGCTGGAGGTCGCCCCGGTCGAACGAGCACCGATGAAGTTGGCTGGCGTCCCCGCGCCGCCGCCTCCGGTGAAGGAACCGGCTGTTGTGCCCGAGCCGCGCGACAAGCGTGAGCAGATCAAGGAACTGGTGGAGGGCATCGTGATGCCCAAGCATCCGGCACCGGAGCGTCGCGCCGCGCGTCCCGCGCCTGACAGCGGTGCGGCCGACCGGCAGGATGCGGCAGCGGACAGCGCGCCGCCGCGAGCCCAGGCGGTGAAAGCCCAAGGGGTGGAAGTGGAGCCGTTTGTCGAACGGGCGGTGGTGATCGATGTGCAACTCGCCCTGCTGCGGTTGTACGACGAGCGCGGCATGAGCGAGCAGGCGTGCCAGTTGCTGGATGCGTTGAAGACGGTGGCGCAGCGCGATGGCGATGGAACGCTGCAGGCGGAGCTGGAACGTTGGTATGGCTACAGCGGGACGATCGGCCGAACGTTTGCGAGTCGGTTGCCGACGGTTGATGGCAGCGTCTGGTCGAGTGCCGACCATGCGGGCGAGTACATCCTGCTGCATTTCTGGGCCGACTGGTATCAACCTTCGGTGGAGGCGTTCGGGGTGTTGCGTGAGGCGAAGACGCGGCTTGGATCGTCGACGAAGCTGGCGATCGTGTCGGTGAACCTCGGCAATGCCGCTGAGGTGGGCGATGTTGATTGGCCGGTGACGCAGGGGCTGGTGGCACGCGAGCAACTGGCGGAGCTGTTCGCGGTGCGAACGCTGCCGCGGTACGTGCTGATCGACGCGAAGGGGGTGGTGGTGGCGGTGGGCGGCTCGCCGGCGATTCTGGAGCAGGTGCGGGAACAGGAGGACGCGGCGGCGGGGATCGAACAGGAGGGAGCAGAGGGAACGGAGCGGGAGTGAGACGCGGCGGGAGGCGGAATACGGTTGTGAAGGGCGGAAGGCGTGACGGTACGACATTGCCGCGATCAGGCTCCGCTTTCTCCGCTCCCTCCTGTTGGCTGATCCCCGGGCGGGTTACTTTTGCTTCTGGATCGCGCGGACGAGCTGGGACTTGTTCATGTGGCTTCGTCCTTCGATCTTCATTTTCCTGGCGCGTTCGTAGAGTTGCTGGCGGGTTTGTTCCTTGAGGTTGCCGTTGCCGGAGGTTGAACGGCTGGCGGAGGCGCGGGTGGTGGATTGGCCCCGACCGTTGCCCGAGGTCGAGCGGCTGGTGGTGGTGGATTTGCGGGAGGAGGCGGCGTTTTCGGTGCGGCCTTCCTCACGGCGTTGCTTGTTCACGGTGCGGGCGGCGATCTCCTTGGCACGACGGGATTGGCCGCGCTTTTGTGCGCTTTCCTTGATGTGCTCGTACTGGCGTTCATCCTTGGGGCTCCACTTGGCCATCACGGGCTCCTTTCATGGAGGGTCGGATTGCGAGCGACGCCACGCGCCGCATGCCGCATCGTTCCATGAGAGAGGCGGAGGCGGCTGGTGACCATCGGGAGATGGCGGGTTGGGAAGTGCGTTGATTGCGGATTTGAGATTGCGGATTGTGGAGATTGCCGGTTGCCGATTGCCGTTTGGATCGATGAACGGTGACTTGACTCCCAGGGAAGGCATTCCATCGGGCGCCGCAACGATCTGTAAGCGAGGCCGTCAATCGGCAACTGCCCATTGGCAATCGGCACTCCCGGCAAATTCGGTAAACTGGTGCGATGGTGGTGGGGCGTCCCTCCGTGGGTCGGGCGATTGCCCGGCTTCGACTTTTGCGTGCAGGAGAATCTGACGTGGTACAAGACCGAACCTGTCGTGTTCGCGTTTGGCTGGTGGCGTTGGCGTTGCTGACGGGCTTGTGCGTTCAGCCTCGGGCCGCATGGGCGGACGAGGAGCAGACGCTGGACGAGTTGATCGCGGTGTTGCAGAACGTCGCCAACACGCCACGGAACGCCAGCACGCCCGAGGCCGATGCACGCAACTTCGAGATGCTGCGTCAGGGTGTGCCGCAGCTGCAGGCGTATGTGCAGCGGGGCGACTTCGTCAACGCGCGGCGGATCGTGCGGACGTGGCAGCGGCGGACCGAGTCCGATGCGTTGCAGAAGTTGTGTCAGGCGGTGATCGGTCATCTGGAGAAGAAGCTCGATGAAACGGAGACGCCGTTGGTCGATCGCGCGGATGACCTGATCGAACGCGCCACGCAGGCATGCCGCACGGCACAGACGGCGGGGGAGATGGACGAGATCGGCGACTCGTTGTTTGAGTTTCGCAACTTCGAGATGGGCAACTACAACGCGTCGCGCACGCTGCAGCGGGTGCGGCAGCGCATCGATGGCGCGATGCGATTTGTCGAGACGTATCAGCAGTACCTCGATGCGCTCACCAACGGTGATCGTCGTCAGGCGATGCAGCACCTGAGCCAGATGACGCAGTCGAACTACGGCTACAACATGCGGCTGCTTTCGCTGAGCGAGATCGCGGAACGGCGGCGATCGCTGGAAACGGCGCTCATGGAGGAGGCGACGGCGGCGCTCGATCGCATCAGCGAAACGGTGGCGCAGGATGCAAGCCTCGAAGCGGTGCAGACGCTGCAGAGTGAACTGGATGAGCTTTACACGACGACGATGCACGGGGGATCGCTCAACGCGCTGCGCTCGCGACTGGAGCGTTCGCGCTCGTCGCTGCAGACGTGGATCGGCGTGCTGCTGGCGGAAGCGAACGGCGATGTGCACCATGCGTTGGAGCAGTTGCGGACGATGCAGGAATCGGGTTACCGCGACCTGCAGTTGATTCCGCCGCAGGTGGTTGTCGCGAAGCATCAGTCGCTGGTGGCGCGGTTGGACGAGGAGCGGCCGGCGTACGATGCGCAGGTGACGACGCTGCTGGAGGCGGTGCGTACGGCGGCGGATGTTCAGGCGGTGCGGCTGAAGCTTGAGGCGCTGCGGCTGGGGGCGACGTCGTCGACGGGGCGGCAGGAGCTGGCGCTGCTGGCGGCGGATCTGGATCGCGTGATGGCGATGTACCGGGCGCTGGAGGCGGGGCAGTACGACCAGGTGTGGTCCGAAAGCGTGGTGGCGGAAGGCCGACACCGCTGGTTGGCGCAGGTGACCGCGCTGCGGTCGGCGGCGGTGCGCAAGGCGATCGCGGCGACGGCGGGGCTCGATGCGTTTGAACCGGCGAACGCGCAGGAGACGCCCGCGGCGGGACTGCTGCGGCTGGCGGATGCGGCGGCGGCGGCGGGGCAGTGGCGGCAGACGTATCGGCTGCTCGATGTGTACGCGATGGCGTTTGCGCGGCAGTCGCGGCCGGCGTGGCTCACCGCGGAACTGACCGGCTGCCAGGCATATCTCGCGGGGCGGCAACTGGAAGAGTTCGGCCAGCACGAGGAGGCGGCGGAAAGCTACATGACCGTGCTGCGTCAGGTGGGTGAACGCATTCCGCGCAAGGAGGCGGCCGAGCGCCTCGAAGCGATCGGCAAGCGGTGATGGGTGCGGAATGTCGCGGAAGGCTGTGACGCGCGTCGTGTTGCGCGTTGCGATCAGCCGCAGGCGCCACGCAGGGCGTGGGTGAAGCGCACGAGCTTGATGGCGATGGCTTCCACGGCACGCTGCTGTTCGGCGTCGACGAGTTGGCCCTGATCGTCGAAGGCTTTGGCGGCGTGGGGGATCGATTTCTGATCGGGCAGCACCAGCACCTGCAAATTGCCCAGGATCATGCGCAGATGCGTCAGGCCCCGCACGCCGCCGAGTCCGCCCGTTGATGCGGACAAGAGGGCGGCCACCTTGTTCACGAAGCAGGCACGCGGCGGCTCGTTCGGCTGCGGACGCGACAACCAGTCCAGGGCATTCTTCAACACCGCACTGACCGAGGCGTTGTATTCGGGGGAGGCGATGATCAGCGCCTCGTGCGAACGAAAGATGTTCCGCAGCGTTTTCGCGTTGTCGGGCAAACCCTCGCGGTGCTCCAGATCACCATCGTAAAGCGGCAGCGGAAACTCGTGCAGGTCGATGAACGTGACCTCCGCACCGGCCTGTTGTGCGGCGTCGGCGGCGATGCGGGCAAGCTTCTTGTTGTACGAGTCGCGACGCGTGCTACCGGCAAGAGCGAGAACTTTCACGGGCATGGCAAAACCTTGGATCGAGTGCTTGTGGTTGGCGGGTTGGGTCAGGGGTCCTCGGGAAAAAGGGTGTCGCGGTCGTCGGGCAGGGTGATGGTGAGGCCCAGGTGCTGGACGGCGCGTTGGGTGAGCTGTCGGCCCTTGCGGGTGCGGGCAAGGAAGCCGATCTGCAGGAGGTAGGGCTCGACGACGTCTTCGAGCGTGCCGGCATCTTCGCCGAGCGTGGCGGCAACGGCTTCGAGGCCGACTGGTCCGCCGCGGTACACGTTGGCGACGATCGACAGGTACTTGCGGTCCAGTTCATCGAGCCCCAGTTCATCGACGCCTTCCAGCCGCAGGGCCTCGTCGGCAATCGCCGGGTCGAACGCGCCGCCACACCGGACCTGGGCGAAGTCGCGTACCCGGCGAAGCAGACGGTTGGCGATGCGCGGCGTGCCACGGGAGCGGTGGGCGATCTGCTCCAGCGCATCACGTCGCGCGTTTGTCGCCGAGACGCCCAGGAGGTCCGCGCTGCGCTCGAGAATGCGCAAGAGGTCGCGCTCGCCGTAATACTCGAGGTTGTGCGTGATGCCGAAGCGCGAGCGCATGGGTCCGGAGAGCAGCCCCGCGCGGGTCGTCGCGCCGATGAGGCAGAACGGCTTGAGCGGAATGGTGATGGTCTTGGCGTGCATGCCGCTGTCGACCGTCACATCGATCTTGAAATCCTCCATCGCGGGGTAGATGTACTCCTCGACGACGGGCGAGAGGCGGTGGATTTCATCGATGAAAAGGACATCGCCTTTCTGCAGCTTGGTAAGCGTGCCCACCAGGTCGGTCGGCTTGGTCAGGGCGGGGCCTGACGTGACGATGACGTGGGTGGACATCTCGTTGGCGATGATGTGGGCGAGGGTGGTTTTGCCCAATCCCGGCGGGCCGTGCAGCAGCACGTGCTCCATGGGCTCGGCGCGCTGTTTGACGGCTTCGAGGGTGATGCGCAGTTTTTCGACGAGCTTGGGCTGGCCGACGTATTCGTTCAGCCGTTGCGGCCGCAGGGAGAAATTGGCCTGCTCCTCGCGTTCGTCGGTCGGCTGAGCGGAGATGATGCGTTCCTTGGCCATGGCTGAGCGATTGTACCGCCGCCCGCCGTATGCCGCAGGCAACATCACGTCGCGCAAAAAGAAACCCACGGATTTGCTCCGTGGGTTTCGAGCATGTGCGGATTGAATGCCCGGCGAATCAGTCGCGTCGGCGACGGAACATCAGCATCGCGCCGGCCCCGATCAGCATCAGCGAAGCCGGCTCGGGGATGGCGACTGACGAGACGTTGTCGAACGCGGCGCTGATGAAGGTGCCGCTGCCGCCGGCGAGGTCACCGTTGACGTACGCGCCGATGCCGGACCAGCCGGAGCTGTAGGCGCCGTCGGTCCACACCAGTTCGCTGCGCAGCGTGACGCCGTCCGCGTCGTACAGCCGGCCGGTGATGGTGTCGCCGATGGCGCTCAGTTCCATCACGTAGGTCTGGGTCAGGTCCAGGCCATGGATCCGTGTCTGCGGCGCGTTGGGATCGTTCCCGTGTTCGACGGGGATGCCGTTCTCCACGCGGTAGATGTCAAAGTCGCGCTCGCCCCAGTCGAACGCCAGCACGTAGCCGTTGAGGAAATTGGAGCGGGCGACGAGATAGACATAGTTGTTCGCGGTTTCCGCGCCGCCGGCGAGCGTCGTTTGCAGTCCGCGCGGGCTGATGGTGGCACGCACGACGACATCGGAGAACGTCTCATCGGTTCGCAGCCCCGTCAGTGTCTGGTCGAACCCGCTGCCTGAGGGATCGACCCACCCGAGGGTATGTTCGAGGATGAGGGTGCCGCCGGACACCGCGACACTGGAGATCGGCGGGTTGCCGGCGTGGTTGACGAATGTCCAGCCGGCGGTGTCACCATCGTTGAAGTCGTCGTGCCAATCGGCGTGCACGGTGGATGCGGTGGTCAGGCCGGTGGCCGCCATCGCTGCGACGAGATAGCGCATGCGTCGTGTCATCAGATCCTCCAACTAAAAAGAAGAATTGTGTCGTCCCCGCACACACGTGTTCCGGAAAGGCGGCACGCGAATAGCCTACCAGTTTCTTGCCTGTGGGCCAATGGCAAAATGCTATCGCGTGACGTGGAAATGAGTTACGGCGGCGGTGTTCTGCGCAGTTTGCCTGGATCGCCCAGTTTGCCGGCAACGGCTCAGCGTTCGAGCCAGGGCTCCAGCGCCACATCCGCCGAGTTGCGCCAAGCGGTGAGGAAGAGCTGAGCGGTGAATCGCGCCGCGGCGATGCGGCGCTCCCGGGCGAACGTTACGACCGCCCCGTGCCTCACCGGCTGATCCACCTCGGGCAGGTGCGGTTCCAGTTCATACGCGCGGTCCACCAGCGCGTGCGAAGCGTGCAGGGCCGCGACGACACCTTCGAGCAGGTCATCCAGCGGCTCAATCGCGCCGGCGCTGCGCAGCGCTTCATCTGTCACCGCCACCTTGCCCGGCAGCGCATCGATGCGCGTGTGAATGCCCGACTGAGGCGAGCGGCCATCCGCGCCGACGCGGCCATCGAAGTGAATCGTCGTGTGCAGCGGCATGCACAGATCCTGCGCGTAATGCGCCAGCAGTCCCGCATACACCAGGCACTTGCTGCGGATCGCCTCGTTGTCGGGCCACCGCCGATGTTCCGCGAACGCGATCGTCAGCCGCTGCGTCGCCTCCATCACCGCATAGGGCGCCATGCCCAACTGCCGCGGCGACACATCGTTTTCCGCACACCATTGCAGAAGCTCATACCGCGTCGGCGGCAGCGGCGCGCCCTTGAGCAGCTCCATGTCGATGAAGTGCTCCGGTGCTTCGCTGCTGCGCAGTTGCGGCTGCGACCGATGGCGATGCACATCGGGATCGATCGTCACATGCGCGATCGTTTCGACGCCCTCGCGGAAGAAAGCGGGTACATCGTCGGGCAGCAGCCGCACCGCATCGCGCGATATCGTCGCATGCCCATCGCCGTGCCACGCGAATACCAGCCCGGCCACGGCGAACATCGCGCAAAGGAGCATGTGCTTTCGCATGCGCTTGACTTCCGGTGAGGGTTGGTGGGCATGGTTCGCTTAAGCGACCGAGCCGGAGGGTACGCGGTTCACGCCTTGACCATGGGGCGGTCCGGGTGGGGCCAGTCCACGTGGAAGAACTGACCGCGCGGAGCGTCGGTGCGTTCGAAGGTGTGAGCGCCGAAGTAGTCGCGCTGCGCCTGCAAAAGATTGGCGGGGAGCACGGCCGAGCGGAAGCTGTCGTAGTACGCCAGCGACGCCATGAACTGCGGGCAGGGCACACCCGCCTCCGCCGCGAGCGCGACCACCTTGCGCCAGTTCGCCTGTGCCGTGTCGATCGCCTGACGGAAGTAGGGCGCCAGCAGCAGGTTCGCCAGATTCGGCTCGCTGTCGTAGGCTTCCTTGATCTTCTGCAGGAACCGGGCGCGGATGATGCACCCGCCGCGCCAGATCATCGCGATCTCGCCGAAGTTGAGCTTCCAGTTGTACTCCTTCTGCGCCTCGGCCATGAGGTCGAAGCCCTGCGCGTAGCTGCAGATTTTGGAGCAGTAAAGGGCGTCGCGAATCGCTTCGATGAGCTGCGTGCGGTCGCCCTGATAGGCATAGCTCGAACCGGTGAGCACCTGACTCGCCGCAACGCGCTTGTCCTTCTGCGCGCTCATGCAGCGGGCGAAGACCGCTTCCGCGATGGACGGCGCGGGCACGCCCATGTCCAGCGCATTGACGCTCGTCCACTTGCCCGTGCCTTTCTGGCCCGCCGTGTCCAGCACCATGTCGACGAGGAAGCGGCTCTTGTCCGCCGGGTCGCGCTGCTGCAGGATGTCCGCGGTGATTTCGATGAGGAACGAATCCAGATCGCCCTGGTTCCACTCGGCGAAGACCTTGCTCATTTCATCCGGCTGCATGCCCAGCAGGTTCTTCATGAGCATGTAGGCTTCGCAGATGAGCTGCATATCGCCGTATTCGATGCCGTTGTGCACCATCTTGACGTAGTGTCCCGCGCCATCGGGGCCGATGTAGGTGGTGCAGGGCACGCCGCCGGTAACGGGCTTACCGGGCGCAGCGCCTTCGAGCGGCCGACCGGTGTTGGCATCGACCTTGGCGGCGATGGCCTGCCAGATGGGCCTGATCGCCTCCCAGCTTTCGGGCGTGCCGCCGGGCATCAGCGAAGGGCCGAAGCGTGCGCCTTCCTCTCCGCCGGACACGCCCGAGCCGACGAAGTTGAGGCCTTTGGCTGCCAGGTCCTTTTCCCGCCGAATCGTGTCGGTCCACAGGCTGTTGCCGCCGTCGATGATGATGTCGCCCTTGTCCAGCAGCGGCACAAGCTGATCGATCACCGCGTCGACCGGTGCGCCGGCCTTGACGAGGATGACGATCTTGCGCGGCCGCTTGAGCGACTGCACAAACGCTTCGATCGTCTCGCAGCCGACGAGCCCGCCCGGCGTGTCGGGATTCGCCGCGACAAACTGCCTCATCGTCGCCGTGGTGCGGTTGTACACGGCAACCCGGAACCCATGGTCAGCCATGTTCAGAACAAGATTCTGCCCCATGACGGCAAGGCCGATGAGACCGATGTCGGCGGAAGGGGAGGGTGTTTGTGTGGTCATGTTGTTATCCATGCGTGCGTGTGTTTCGATTGCCAATTGCCAATTGCCAATTGTTTTGTGTCGATCGGCCATTATTTCGATTTTCGGCGTGGAAGTTTGGCGGCGGCGGATTGACGTGATCGGGCGAGGATCGCGGTGAGTTCCTTTGACTCCTGTAGGAGGTCGTTGATGCGAGCGGCGGGCATCATGTCGGTGTCGATGATCAGTTCGAGCCAATAGCCCGTTTCATCCGCCTCTTCCTCCGCGATCCCGATCTTTGCCACGAATTCCGCGCGGGAACGAGCTTTGCAACAGGCGCGGTAGTTGGCTCCCACGGAGGTTCCTGACCGTACGATCTGGGCGGCGATTGCCTTGCTTTCAACCGTCCGCGGCATGGCGCGGACCATTCGGATGATTCGTATCGCAAACTGCTTGGTTCGATCCTTAAGCTCATTCGTGTCCAATGGTCACCCCCGGCAAGAATCGGCGTTGTTGCTCCTGCTTTCAATTGGCAATCGGCAATCGGCAATCGGCAATGCTGCTCAAAACGTGTTCGCCTGAATAAAGTCCGCGTCGCCGCGCAGGTAGTTCACGATGTTCAGGGTGGCGCGCATCGCCTGGCGTTCGACGCTTTCGTAGGTGCGGCTGCCGATGTGCGGGGTGATGATGATGTTGTCGATCGACTGGAACGGGTGGGGGGTTCGCATCGGTTCGTGGTCGAGGACGTCGGTGGCGTAGCCGTAAAGTTTGCCGCTGCGACAGGCCTCGGCGATGGCGGTTTCGTCGACCAGGCCGCCGCGGCCGGTGTTCACCACCATCACGTCGTCCTTCATGAGCGACAGCGCATCGTTGTCGATCAGGTGGCGCGTGTCGTCGCGCAGCGGCAGGTGCAGCGAGAGAATGTCCGCCTGGCGCAGGACTTCGACACAGGCGGCGTTGTCGGCAAGCGGCCGCGTCCAGCGCAGATCGTGGCCGATCACGTTCATGTCGAACGCGCGGGCGCGTTTGATCACTTCCTGGCCGATGCGTCCCTTTCCGCCGAGCACCGCGAGCGTTTTGCCCGCCAGTTCGCGTCCGGTGATGCGTTTCCAGCCGCCTTCGCGCGTGGTGCGCAGGTGCGGTTCGAAATGCTTGGCGAGCGCGATCATGAGGCCGATGGTGTGCTCCGCCACGGTGGTGTGGTTGACGCCCGGCGTGTAGAGGACGGGCAGCTTGCAGCGGGTGGCGTGGGCGACGTCGATCGAGTCCAGGCCAATACCATACTTGGCGATGACGCGCAGCTTGCGCGGCTGGGCGAGCGCGGCGTCGATGACGCGCGCGGTGATCTGGTCATCGCCGTTGAGCAGGCCGTCGAACCCCGGCTTGCCGGTGGAGGCGTCGGTGATGAGGCGCAGCATGTCGTCTTCGCTGAGCGGCCCGCGCGCCCGCACAACTTCGAATCCGGTGGCGGCGAGGAAGTCGTGATGCTTGCCCGGAGTGTCCTGATAGCTCGTGGTGGTCAGGAGGATGCGCATGGTCGGCACAGATTACCCGTCGCGCGGCTTGTTGCAAATGGGGCGCGGGGTTTTGACGCCAAGACGCCAAGGGGAAAGAGGAGATGGGTGTGATGACGCTGGGACGCTCGTCCGATCCAAGGAGCTGCGCACCGCAACCCCTTGTCCCTCCTTGGCTCCTTCGCGTCTTGGCGTCTTGGCGTCAAAACGCCGCGGCGATTCAGAGCTGCCCGCGTTCGAGGGTAAGGCAGCGGTCGGCGTAGTCGGCGATGCGCTGGTCGTGGGTGACCATCACGATCGTTTGCCCCGCTTTGTGCAGGTCCGCCAGCACGCCGAGGATCTGCTTGCCGGTGTCGGCATCGAGGTTGCCCGTCGGTTCGTCGGCGAGGAGGACCTTGGGCTCGTTGACCAGGGCGCGGGCGATGGCGACGCGCTGCCGCTCCCCGCCGGACAGGTGGTTGGGCCGGTGACGCAGACGATCGCCCAGCTTCATCTGGGTGAGCAGTTCGACGGCACGCTGCCGGGCGGCACGCCGTTCGCCGGGCCAGCGGATGATCGATCGGCTCATCATCGCGCTGACGAGCACGTTCTCCAACGCCGTGAGCTCCGGCAGCAGGTGATAGAACTGGAAGACGAAGCCGACGTGACGGTTGCGGTAGCGGTCGATGTCGCCCGCGCCGAGTTGGAACACGTTGTCGCCGTTGAAGTGGACCTCGCCCTCGTCGGGGCGATCGAGCCCGCCGAGCAGGTGCAGCAGCGTGCTCTTGCCCGAGCCGGACGCCCCGAGGATGGCGACCCACTCGCCGGCATGCACGGTCAGGTCGACGCCGCGCAGCACGTGCAGGTCCTGCCCGCCCAGGCGATAGTGCTTGTGCAAACCGGTGGCGCGCAGGATCGGTTTGGTCGGTTGGTGGAGCCCGGGTTGCTGTTGAGTGTCCACGCTTGGCTTCATCGTTGTCACACGCCCAGTCGGCGATCCCTTGTTACTCGTACCGCAGCGATTCGACCGGGTCGAGCCGTGCCGCCAGTGCCGCGGGGATCAGCGCCCCGGCCAGGCTGGACACCACCGCACCGCAGGCGATGAAGGCCGCCTCCGCGTAATCGACCTGCTCGGGAATCTCATCGAAGTAATACGTTTGCGGGTTCCACATGCGCCAGCCGAACCAGGCATCGAGCACGGCCTGCAACTCGTTGAGGTTGTAGACGAAGGTGACGCCCAGCGCCACACCCAGTGCAGCGCCGATCACCCCGATCGTCAGCCCGTAGCCCAGGAAGATGTTGGCGATGCCCAGCCGCGACGCCCCGATCGCCCGCAGCACGCCGATGTCCCGCGTCTTTTCCAGCACGATCATGTAGAAGATCGTCGCCACCATCACCACCGCCACGATGCTGATGATGACGAACAGCACCGTGATCAGCGCCTTTTCGTTCTGCACCGCGTTGAGCAGGTTGGCGTGCTGATCCTCCCACGTGTAGGTGTAGACGCCGGGCATGTCGGTGCGGCCGGCGACGAAGAGCGTGCAGTATTCGCTCACCACGCGGTGGGCGTCCTCCAGTGCGACACCCTCCTTCACCCGCACGAGGATGCGCGAGGTGCGTGGCTCCACGCGTTCGCCGGTGGGTTCGCCCGTTTCCGGGTTCACCACCTCATCCGCGCCCATGCCCATCATGTCCTGCAGCACATCGAAAGGCACGAAGATGTGTGATTTGTCGATGTCGTACAGCCCGCTTTTGACTTCGTTGACGACGATGAGCTCACGCGTGGAGGGTTCGAGTATGCCACCCTTCTGCGTCACCGGCACGATGGTGAGCTGCATCGGGGCGCCGACGAGCGCCTGCCAACTGGCGTACGCGCCGCCGTCGTCACGCTGCTTGGGAAACACTTCGATGCCCGGCATGATCGCGCCGTCCGGCTGACGTTCCCGGCGGGAGGTGTCGCTCTCCCACGGCAGTTGCCACCGCATCGACCGGTCACGCACGTTGCGGGCCGGCAGGTTCTCATCGTTCCAGTAGAGCGTTTCGCGGAAGGGCAGCACCGCGTTCATGTCCTGCGGGTCGATGCCCAGCACCACTGGCGCGACCTGCACCCGATCGCCCAGCTTCACCATCCCCGCGCCGACCATGACAGGCGTCGCCGCCTCCACCTCCGGCAGCAGCTCCAGCTCCCGCGCCAGCGCCTCGTAATGCGGGAACCCCGTCCATCCCGCCTCGATGGTGATGTCCCCGGTCCCGCGCCGCGCCGCATCCCGCATGAGTTCGAGAAACCCGCCCATGACGCTGATGACGATGATCACCATCGCCGTGCAGATCATCACCGCAAACGCCGCAAACAACGGCGCGAGCTTCCGACGCAGATACTTCAAAATAAGCAGAAGCTTGTACATCGTGGATCAACCACCAAGAGCACAAAGAACACCAGGGGATCAGAGAGCGATGCGTTTGATTCCGCCATCACGGAGCGCACGCGTGTTGAAGTTTAGCAGCAGTCCGAGTCGCAGGCCCGTCGCCTTCAAATACGAGAGAACCTGTGCCGTATGGATTGGAGCGAATTGCTCGACCGTTTTCAATTCGACGATCAAACAATTATCCACCAGTATGTCGATGCGTCCTTCCCCCACGAGTTCACCCCGATAGGCGACCTTAACAGGCGCTTGGCGTCGATGAGGCACCAGGCGATGCGTCAATTCGACGCAAAGTGCCCCCTCATAGATCGACTCCAGATAGCCCGGTCCGAGCGTCCGATGAACTTCAATTGCAGCACCGATCACTTGTCGTGCCCAATCGTCGACGGGCCCGGCCGGTTCAGGCAGAAACTTTGAAGCCCCGGAATCATCCATCGTTCTCATGCCTTTCTTCGTGTCCTTGGTGTTCTTGGTGGTTTTCACCCCCGCGGGCGCATCAGGGGGAAGAGGATCACGTCGCGGATGGTGCTGGTGTTGGTCAGCAGCATGACCAGGCGGTCGATGCCCAGGCCCAGGCCGCCCGCCGGGGGCATGCCCACCCGCAGCGACTCCAGGAAATCCTCGTCCAGCGAGCGGTAGGTCTGCTCCTCCTCGTCCGCGCCGGCAAGCTGTTGGCGGAACTTGGCTTCCTGAATGTCCGGGTCGTTCAGTTCCGTGTATGCCGTGCCCGATTCCATCTCGCCGATGAACAGGTCCCAACGCTCGCACAGCGTCGGCTCGTCCGTCTTCGGCCGGGTCAGCGGGCTGATCGCTGCGGGGTAATCCAGCACGAACGTCGGCTGAATCAGCCCACGCTCCGCCACCTCCTCGAACACCTCGTTCACCACCAGCCAGTCGTCCATGCCCGCTTCCTTCAGGTGCAGCTCACGCGCCTTGGCACGCACCTTCTCAAAGTCGGTCATGGGAAAGCCGCACGCCTGCTCGAACAGCTCGGCATACGTCACGCGGCGGAACGGCTGGGAAAAGTCGATGCGGTGCTCGCCCCATGGCAGCACGCCGCTGCCATCGCCCGTTTCCCGGCTCACCAGCATCGCCAGGTGCCGAATCAGCGACTCGGTGAGTTCGAGCATCGTCTCGTAGTTGCCGAACGCCTCGTACACCTCCATCGCGGTGAACTCGGGATTGTGCGAGCGGTCGATGCCCTCGTTGCGGAAGTTGCGGTTGATCTCGTACACCCGGGGCAGCCCGCCCACCAACAGCCGCTTGAGGTACAGCTCCGGCGCGATGCGGAGGAACAGGTCGATGTCCAGCGCGTTGTGGTGCGTGGTGAACGGCCGCGCCGCCGCGCCCCCGGCGATCGACTGCAGCATCGGCGTCTCCACCTCGAGAAACGCGCGGTCATCCATGAACCGCCGAATCGCGCTGACGATCTTCGACCGCAGATGGAACGTCCGCACCACCTGCGGGTTGGCGTACATGTCCACGTACCGCTTGCGGTAGCGCAGCTCCGGATCCTGCAGCCCGTGCCACTTGCCCGGCGGGGGGGCCAGGCTCTTGGTCGCGATGCGGAAGTCCGCACCCTCGGCCCACAGCGTGATCTCGCCCGTCTTCGTCGTCGCCAGCTTGCCCGCCGCAACGACGATGTCGCCCAGGTCCGTCAGCTTGTTGGCAATCTTGAAAGCATCAGGCTCCACCAGCTTCTTGCTGATGGCGATCTGCAGGTCGCCCGTGTGATCGCGAATGGTGGCGAAAATGAGGTTACCCATCGGCCGATGCAGCACGACCCGGCCCGCCACCTTGACGTGCGGCCGATCATCCTTCGACGCATCCGCCTTGTGGGCTTCATCGGCGGCGGGGTCGTAACGGTGCCGGGCGTCGGCGAGGGTGATCAGCCCCGACTCGCGCTGGCCGTACGGGTTGACGCCCACTTCATCGCGCAGCCGCTGAAGCTTGCGACGACGTTCGGCGATCAGGTCACTCTCAGGAACAATGGGCTGGTCAGCGGTCGCCTCGGGTTGAGACGCGCTTGGGGGCGTGGACTCAGGCATGGGGAAGCTCGCGGGAAAGCGTGGAGCGTGGCGCGGGAGGCGTGGGGCGATAACGGACAACCGCCGCCTTCATGCGCGGCAGCTCAACAACAGGACGGGGATGCGACCAGGCAACACGGGCGGGAGAGCTATCCCCCGACCCGGCTTATTCCGCGGCGGCTTCGACCGGCTCAGCCGACGGCGCCGAAGTCGTTTCGACCTTCGTCTCGGGCGTGCCCAGGCCGCGGCGGCGATCACGCAGGCGACGCTTCTTGCCCACCCGGTCACGCAGGTAGTACAGCTTCGCACGACGCGTGTGGCCCTGACGCTTCACTTCCACCTGCGCGATGCGCGGGCTGTGCATCAGGAACGTTCGCTCCACCCCTTCGTTGGCGACGATGCGGCGGACCGTGAACGAGCGGTTCAGGCCCGAGCCCTGCATCCGAATGATCACGCCGTTGAACACCTGGATGCGTTCCTTCGAGCCTTCGATGATCCGCACGTGCACATCGACGGTGTCGCCCACGTTCAGTTCGGGCAGATCGGCCTTGCGGTGGGTCGCTTCGATGGACTCGATGATTTCTCGGCTCATGGCATCGCTCACAAGTTTCAATTAGGGTGACAATCGCTGGCCCGGGTCGCGGGCCGGCAGGCCCGGCAGGGCCCCGACTCCAGCGAGCCCGGTAGTTTAACCCCCCGATACGCCGTTGTCCAACACACAATAGCGCCCACCCCGCACGGCAAAACCCCGACAGGGCGGCGAGCGGCCATCATCCCCATGAAGCGACGCGACTTGTCGCATCACCACCCCCGCGGCGGCAAAAAGTCCAACCGGCCGACTTGCAGGGATGACGTGAGGTGGGCATAATACTGCGTTCCGCAGAGTCCGGCGTTCTGGCGCCCGGGTCGGCGGCTGTCCCGAAGCGGGTCGGTCGCCACCGTTTCACGCCGTCGCCGGACAAGTTTCATCCACAGGATTGACCATGGCTAACACCAAGAGTGCAGAGAAACGGATTCGCCAGAACGTGAAGAACCGCGCCCGCAATCGTTGGCGCAAGCAGCGCTTCCGCGAGGCGATCAAGCAGTACAACGAAACACTGTTGCACGGTTCGGTGGACGACGCCCGCAAGCAGTTGGCCGGCATCTACAAGCTGCTGGACCAGGTCGCCGCCAAGGGCACGATCCACAAGAACGCCGCCAACCGCTACAAGGCGCGTCTGGCGGTGCGTCTGAACAAGAAGGCCGCCGCGCCCGCCGCCGCCTGAGGCGCAGCCGTGCCCTCGTTCGCTCATTCAAAACAGCCGGTGAATCCCGGCTGTTTTTTCATGCGCGATCGGCACCACACCCGCCGCCCGCATTGCGCCGCCGCAACCGGCATCCTGCGTTCGCCATCACGATTCCTCCCGCCCACGCTTGCAGTACACTAAACACATGGCCAGCCACGTCATTGAAATCGGTACCGAGACGGAAGGCCCCAACCGCTGGGCCTACGAGGTGCGCGTGAAGCAGGGGGGCGAGACGTTCGACTACAACGTGACGCTGAGCTGGGCCGACTACGACCTCTGGTCGCATGGCCGGGTCGCGCCGGAACGCGTCGTGCGTGCCGCGTTCGAGTTCCTCCTGTCCCGCGAACCCGCCTCGAGCATCCTCCCCAAATTCGACTGCTCCGTCATCCGGCGCTACTTCCCCGAAGTGGACGCCGAGCTGCCGAAACACATCTGATTCCGAATTGCGGATTTTTGGAATTGCCAATGGTCAATGGCCGATTGCCAATTGGCGCTGGTATCGAACGCCTCTCTGCTGCATCTCGCCTCTCCCCGCCCCGCGCTCCCCGCTCCCAACCGGCGCGCATCTTGCACTTGTTGGTGGCATGGAGCGACCTGATTACGACAAGCCGCCAACGCCGCCGGGGCCCGCCCGTGCGCCGATTCCGCCGCCGCGGACGCCCGCCCCCACGCCAGACACACCCGCGCCGGACCCGGATGTGGACCCCACGCCGCCTCCGCCGCCGCCCAACACCCCCGACCCCACCCCGGTCCGCCCACCGAAACCGCCCCCGCCCCGCGATGCGCGATGACCCGCGCACCCATTTCCCCGCAACGAAACCGTTGATCCGGGATATCTGTTCGAATATTATTAGGTATTCGCCGCGAGTCCCTTATGTTGAGGACGGAGGACAGAATCGCCAAATCCGAGTCAATGGGCAATCGGCAATTGGCAATCGCCATTCCCTCTTGGCCCATGGCCCGCGGCCCTTCCCAAATGTGTGTCGTGTTTGTCGTGTTTGTCGTGGGGGTGACATCGCCAATTTTTAACGTAACAATCAGTAGAAAAACATTTTACAGAAAATGTCCGGCATCGAGGGGGGAGGGGGGGTGACATCGCTCTTTCACCCCGAAACGCCATGATCCGAAAGGAAACCCGCTGAACCCACCGAAGGTTCACCCGCCAGTTCCAATCCTCTTGGCCTCTTTGCGCCTCCGCGACCTGGCGTCCTCATCGGCCCGCCCCTCGCGATCACGCCTGTCAGAAGCTGGCATCGTCCGGCAGTATGACCGTGTAGAGGCCCGACCGGGCGCGCACGGGGAACGGCTGGGCGATCGGCCGAACGTTCGTGAACGTCCATGCCAGCCACCCGGGAGGCCAGGCGGAGCAGGCGCCCTGATCGGGTGGCGACCAGTCGTCCACCTCAGCGAGGGTGACCACCGCCACCGCCCGCCCCTGCGGTTCCTCGTTGGCCGCGGAGTCACGGGCCGCCTCGACAATCAACAGATCCGCGATGGGCAGGGAAGGCGGCCGCCAATCCATCGCCACCGCCGACCGCCGCCCCTGAGCAATCGCCCGCCCCAGCGGCACATCAACCGTCACCGCAGTCATCACCATGGCCAGCGAGTGTACCGCAAGACGGGATGGGGCGGGGCGGGAAGGACCTCGTCCTGACCGCCTGACCGGGCTTAGCCAAGCGAGGCAGTCGACAGGAGGTGTGTATGACGATCGTCAACACCCTTGAGTATCGTTCAGGCCAGACAGGAGAAGCTCACGTTCATCACGCGCGAAGGAATCATCAGCCGATACGACGTGTGGATTGTTCGCGTTTGAGCCGCGAAGGCTGCGAAGCTCATTGCCCTGCGGATTCTTCGGTGAGTTCGGAGGCGGTGGGGTCGGTGGGTGTGTTTTCGAGCCGGTCCAGTTGGGCGGGCAGTTCCTTGGCGGAGTCGGCGCCGAGTTCCTGGAAGCGACGGGCCTGGGGCAGGACGTTACGCTCCAGCGATCCGATGAGGCTGTTGTAATGTTTGACGGTCGATCCGACCGCTTTGCCGAGGTTGACGACGTGGCCGAACGCAGTGCCCAACCGGCTGTGCAGTTCACGTCCCAGATCGCTGATTCGCTGGGCGTTTTCGGCGATGCGCTGCTCGCGCCAACCGAGTGCGACCGTCTTGAGCAGTGCGATGAGTGTGCTGGGCGTGGCGATGAGCACGCCCTTGTCCCACGCCTGTTCCAGCAGCGTCGGCCGCAACTGGACGGCCGCCTGCAGGAAGCTTTCGCCGGGGATGAACAGGACGACGAAGTCGGGCGACGCGGCGAACTGCGAGCCGTACTGTTTGCTCGATAGCCGACGGATCTGCACATCGATCTGGTCGGCATGCTGCTGCAGGTAGCGCTGACGCTCGGTTTCGTCCTGACAGTCGACGGCATTGATGAAGGCGTCCAAGGGCGTCTTCGCGTCGACAACGACCGTCCGGTTGCTGGGCATGCGCACGACCATATCGGGTCGGAGCGTGTTGCCTTCATCGGTGCGAACGGAGGTCTGCTCGGTAAAGTCGCAGTTCTCGATCATGCCGGCCAGTTCGGCGACGCGACGAAGCTGCATCTCGCCCCATCGGCCGCGCACCTCCGGACGGCGGAGCGCCGTGACGAGGTTGGCGGTCTCACGCCGCAGATCGCCCTGACTTTTCTGCATTTCGGTGATCTGGGCGAGCAGTGAGCCGTACGCCTGACTGCGTGCCTTTTCGATCTGCTGGAGGGATGCGTTGTACTTCTCCAGCGTGTCGCGCACGGGTTTGACGAGGTTTTCGATCGCCTGCTTGCGCTGTTCCAGTTGGAGGATCGCGTCCTTCTGTTCGCCTTCGAACGTCTTGCGTGCAAGTTGGAGGAACTGTTGGCTGGATGCGTTGAGCACATCGTTGGCGACGGCTTTGAACGTCTCGCGGGCGCGCTGCTGGGCTTCTTCGTAGTTCTTCTGCACCTGCGTCAGCGTTTCGCGGTTGACGGCGATCTCCTGCTTGAGCGCGGCGATCTCGGCGTTGCGGGAGTTGACCTGCTCATCGCGCTCGGCGAGTTGGCGGTCGCGTTCGGCAAGCTGTTCATCGCGCTGGGCGATGGTGTCGCGCAGGCGGTCGCGCTCGGCGGTCAGCGCGGAGCGCTGGGCGGCCAACCAGACGGCGAGCATGCCGACGGCAACGGCGAGAAGGGCGGCGGCGGCGAAAAGGGCGGGCCACATGGGCGGTATTGTAGCCGATGGGGTGTACGGGGGCCCGGGAAGCGTGGGGAACCCGGGGATGGCTATCCCCAGGCTTTATTTACGGCAGGGTGGGGTGCTTCGGGGGATTCAGGCTTTGATGTCGAGGTGGCGGTAGAGGGGGGCGCTGGGGGAGGCGGGGGATGGCGCTTCGGGAGCTGGCGCCTCGGGGGTGGATGCATCGGTTGCAGGAGCATCGGCTTCGGCGTGGATGTGGGGCAGGCGGTCCTGCTCGGGGGTGGGACGGTCGGGGAGATCGGGCGTGATGCGCACCTGCAGCGCGGCGTCTTCGCCTTCCTCGATCGCACGCAGTTGAACTTCGAATATCTGTTTGAGTCGGCGGGCTTCCTCGACGCGCTGGGTTGCCCGCCGATCGCGCTCACGTGCGACCTGCTGCGCCTGCAGCGTCGTCTGCGCTACCCCCGCTGCCACGCCTGTTCCGAGAATGCTCATGATGGCGACCTCGCAAGCATCGGTGAGGGCCCCGGGTGGGGCACGATGCAAATCCAGTACGCCTCCAGAAGATGTATCGGCCAGATTGCGGCAGAACTTGATTCAGGTCCGGATAAGTGCGGTGCGATCGTCTGTCATGACGAGGCGGGGATGCAGAAAGATCCTCGCCGTTGTGTCTGGAGCGTGCTGTCAGTTGCGGCGGGCATGGCGGCGAAGGGTGAGTGTCATGCCGGCGAACAGCAGCGCGAGACTGGTGGGTTCGGGCACGATCAGGTCGCCGGTGGCGAACGCGAAATTGTCGACGACGCCGGTGCTGGCGAGTACGGGGTCGGTGCCGGGGATCCACTCGAACACGACGGTACCGAGTATGTCGCCGACCAGGGGATCGAGTTCCATGTATTCGAACTTGATCTCTTCGTAGTTGAGAGAAAACGTTTCGGAGGGCTGGGACTCGCTTGCGCCGCTGGTGCTGTAGGACGACACGAGCACATCGTGCAACGTCCAGGTGGCGTAGGTGTGTTCCGAGCCGTCGGCTGTCTGCCGTGTCAGGTCGAGTTGGACGGTGGGAATGATCGTTCCGAGGATGGTGAATTCGACGATCGTGGGCGATATGTCGCTCGTTGTTCGCTTGACGAGGAGGTCCGTGAGATAAGGTTCGCCGATGATCTGGCCTTCGGAGATGACGACATCGACACCGATGCCGAAGCTGGTGACGTCGATCCAGCCTTCGTGGTCCTGAGCGGTGGAATCGCCGGGGACGCTTTCGATATGGATGTAGATGGCGGCCTGGGCGGCGGTCGTCGTGATGAGTATCGCTGCGATCGTCAACAGGATCGTCGTCCATGTGCATCGAAGCTTCATCTGTATCTTCCTTTTGGAGAGATGAGGAGGGGGTGCCTTTCGGCGAGCGCGATTTGGCGTATTGATTGTAGCAAAATTGCTGGAGGTGGTGCGAAAAAAAGCCCACGGGAAAATCCGTGGGCCTGGAAAATCTGGCGGGGCAGGGGGTTACTCGTCGGCGCGTTCAATCTGCCAGTATTCGATTTCGAGCGGGGTGGCTCGGCCGAAGATGGTGACGATGACGCGGACCTTGCCCTGGTCGGGCAGCAGTTCGTCGACGGTGCCTTCCATGTTCTCGAAGGCGCCCTCCTTGATTTTGATGTGGTCGCCTTTCTGGAACTCCATTTTGACCTGCGGCGCTTCGTCGGCAGGCTTGGAGGCGGCGAGCATCTTCTCGATCTCGGGGAGGGTCATGGGGCTTGGCCGACCGGCGGTGCCGATGAAGTCGCCCACGCCGGTCGTCTCCTTGATGAGGAAGAAGACGTCCTGTGGGATGCGGCCGTCGTCCTCGAGTTTCATTTCGACGAAGACGTAGCCGGGATAGAGTTTTTTCTCGACGATCTTCTGCCGCCCGGCCTTGATCTGCTTGGTCTTCTCGGTGGGGACGAGAATGCGATTGACCAGGTGGGTGAAGTTCTCGATTTTGATTTTGCGCAGGAGGGTTTCGCGGACCGAATCCTCCTTGTTGGAGGCCACGCGCAGGACGAACCAGTTCATGCCTGGCGTGATCATCGGTTCATCGGGCTGAATCTGATCGGCCACGACGTGATCCTGGGCTTGGGTCTGTTCCTCGGACATGAAACTGAATCCTTGCGCGCCAGCCGTTGCGGGCGTAGCGCTGTCGGTGGGGCGTTACTCGCCCACGTGGAGGACGTTGATGAAACTGAAGAAGGAACTGAAGATGACGTCAATCCCAAAGAGCACCGCGGCGAGCAGGAAGGTTCCTGCGATGACCAGCCAGGTGGACCCGATGATTTCGCGTCGAGTGGGCCAGTTGACCTTCTTCATTTCCGCTTCGGTGGCGATCATGAAATCGACGATGCGGGGCTTGTTGAAGAGGTACCAACCGATGCCGAATGCACCAAGGATGATGACGGCGGCGACGGTTGCCTGGACGTACAGGTGGGTGCGTCCCAGTTCGCGCCAGAGCCACCCGGCGCCGGAGGCGGCGAGGGTCATGAGGCCGAGGAACGAGAGGGTTCGCGTCCAGTAGCCCTGTCCGGGCTTGTAACGCCAAAACGAGAGCTGCGCCTCGTCACCGGCACGCATGGAGGGCGCCGGTCGGCTGTCAGCGGGTTGGTTCACTTGCTGGTTCATAATGCGTCGCGTTCAGATCGGGCGCTCTTGCGACGTTCGGCGCCACTCAACACGGCAGGAGGGACTCGAACCCCCAACCGGTGGATTTGGAATCCACTGCTCTACCAATTGAGCTACTGCCGTAAAACCCACGGAAACGATCCGCAAGCCTTGTCGCTTACTTCCGCTTGATCTTATGGAGGGTATGCCTGCGAAGTCTGGGGCTGTATTTTTTGAGCCCGGCCTTGAGCTTCTCAGGGATGCCACCCTTCACGTTGACCGGGGTGCGGTAGTTCAGGTCACCGGTTTCGGTGCACTGAAGCCAGACGTATTCCACTGCTTCGGCTTTCTTGGCCATGATTCTACCTGCTTTCCGCGTCGGGCGCGGTTTCTAGTCGCATTCGGGATACTGGGTCAAAAGCGACGCGGCCCGCTGTCGCGGACCGCGCCGGGGATATTCACAGGGCGATCACTCGATGACTTCGATGACCACGCCCGAGCCGACGGTTCGGCCACCTTCGCGGACGGCGAAGCGGGATTCGGCTTCCATGGCGATGGGCTTGCCGAGGGTCACTTCCATCTCGATGTTGTCGCCGGGCATGCACATTTCCGCGCCGCCCAGGAGCTGGATGGCTCCGGTGACGTCCGTGGTGCGGAAGTAGAACTGCGGCTTGTAGCCCGAGAAGAACGGGCTGTGTCGGCCGCCTTCTTCCTTGGTGAGGACGTAAACCTGAGCCTTGAACTTGGTGTGCGGGGTGATGGAGCCGGGCTTGGCGAGGACCTGTCCTCGTTCCACGTTCTCCTTTTCGATGCCACGCACGAGGCAGCCGACGTTGTCGCCCGCCAGACCTTCGTCCAGGGTCTTGTTGAACATTTCGACGCCGGTGATCGTGGTCTTCTGCGTTTCACGCAGGCCGATGATCTCGACGGTGTCGCCGACCTTGACCTTGCCGCGTTCGATACGGCCGGTCAGCACGGTACCACGCCCCTTGATGGAGAAGACGTCTTCGACGGACATGAGGAAGTCCTTGTCGACGTCGCGCTCGGGGATGGGGATCCAGGTGTCCAGAGCGTCCATGAGGTCCTGGATGCACTTGGCCTTTTCCGGGTCGCTGGGGTTCTGCAGCGCGGGGAAGGCGGCACCCTTGACGATGGGGGTGTCTTCTTCGAAGCCGTACTTGGTGAGCAGTTCCTGGACTTCCAGTTCGACCAGGTCGAGCAGTTCGGGGTCGTCGACGAGGTCGACCTTGTTGAGGAAGACGACGAGCTTGGGCACGTTCACCTGACGGGCGAGCAGCACGTGCTCACGGGTCTGGGGCATGGGGCCGTCAGCGGCGGAGACGACGAGGATGCCGCCGTCCATCTGTGCAGCGCCGGTGATCATGTTCTTGACGAAGTCGGCGTGGCCGGGGCAGTCGACGTGGGCATAGTGCCGGTTTTCCGACTCGTATTCCACGTGGCTGGTGGCGATGGTGAGGATCTTGGTGGGGTCACGTCGGCCGTCCGATTCGGAGGCCTTGGCCACTTCGTCGTACGGCTTGGCGGTGGCGAGCCCCTTGGCGGCCTGCACGGCGGTGATGGCAGCGGTGAGGGTGGTCTTGCCGTGGTCGACGTGGCCGATGGTGCCAACGTTCACGTGCGGTTTGGTACGTTCAAATACGCCTTTAGCCATCGGATGCTAACCTCCGCCCATTTGGGGCTTGACTGTGGGTCTTGGAAGACCCGGAACGGAATCTGAGTTTTCGACCTTGAACGGTGAATCCTGTAAATGACCTGAACCTCCGGTGGCTCAGGCCAGAACGATTATCGTAACGCAAGCGAGCGGTCGGCGACAACTGCCGCGCTTGACGCCGGTCGCATTGACCGGTCGGCCGAGGGCGTTGTTGCCGATGAAGACCGGCGAACCCTCGACTGAAAGCCACCCATGGGACTCGAACCCACGACCTCACCCTTACCAAGGGTGTGCTCTACCAACTGAGCTAGGGTGGCGCCGCGCGCCGTCCAAAACTCCACCGCCGCCCCCCGGTCGCGCCG
>CAZEFM010000048.1:0-28590 GCA_964511575.1 uncultured Phycisphaeraceae bacterium
GAGTGAGAGCGGCGACTTGCGGCGATGCTTCCGGGCTTGGCTGGGGATCGGTGGTGAGAATGGAGCCTCCCGATATGGGTTGCGAAGTCGATTCGAGACGGCGGTTCAGGCAGAGTTCAATGAGACGAGGCGCTATCGGAACCGGCAACATCGCGGTCTACGGAGGTCACGTCGGTGGTCGCTTTGACGATCGCGACGATTCCCGCCCGCATCGCCGACGGCAAGAGAGGCCACCGGCGCACCAGTTCAGCAAGTTGTGCATTCGCCTGGTCGTTGCGCGCACCGGATGGCGCACCAGCGTCTACCGGCGCCTGCTGTAAGGTGATGTCATCACAGTATGTTACGCGAGATGGTTCTGCCCCTTCGGGGGGCATTGCGCCATTAAGTCATGATCGTCACCGACATCGAGGGCAGTCCTTTCGCCTTCGAGTTCGCACCACGCGTGTTCCCGCCGGACAACACCCCTCACAGCACTTCCCGCCGACGGTGGGACGCAATTGGACTTGACAGAATGGCGGGTTTCGGCGAATTTTAGTTTAACGTAACAATCGGCCGATGGTGAACAGGGTAATCCTGCGTCGCATCGGCCCCTGCGGGGGAGTTCCTTGACGGACCCGTGCGCCACCATCCTCCCGCCGATGCCGTGCGGTGGCATGCCTCTAAAACTTCGGAACTCCAAATTTCGCTTCGAATGCCGAGGATCGACGGTCACCCTTCAAACAAGGATCTGCACCATGGCCGGGAAACGTGGTTTCACGCTGATCGAACCTTCTGGTCGTGATCTCGATCATCGCGCTGCTGATCGCCCTGTTGCTTCCCGCGCTGGCGGGTGCACGGCGAACGGCTGCGGGGATTCAATGCCTCAGCAACGCCCGGCAACTCGTCGCCGCGTCGCTGATGTACGCGAACGATGAGAACGGCAAGGTGCCTCGGCCGGGCAACGGACTGGACCCGAACCGTTCCTGGTCCGATGACGAGCGGATGTACAACTATTTCTCGGATGGCATCCCTGCGGACATCCGCGACGGCACGCTCTGGCCCTACCTGCGGGATGAACGCATTTACATCTGTCCGATGGATGAGGGCCTGCTGCCGATCACACCGCCGAATTCCCCGCGTCAAACGATTTCCTACGCCATGCCGATGGTCTGGATGTATCGCGACCCCGTCACCTGGGAATTCATGCAGCGCCGCATCGACGAACAGGACCTGGACCCGCAGCGGGCGGCACTGTTCGTTGAGTCCGGCCACTCCACTTCGCTCTTCGGCGCCGTCGCGGACAACGGCAGCTACAGCCCCGGCGGAACCTTCGACCACGACAGCCCGACCGATCGTCACAACGACAACTGCGTTCTGGGGCTGCTCGGCGGACATGCCGAAATGGTCGAATGGCACCGTCTGGGCCGAACCGGCTGGGATTATTGGCTCTTCCCGATGAAGTGAACCCCGCTCGCCATCGACCCCGGCGCGAGGCGTTCGCGCGGGTCGTGAATGACACCTCCCGGACGCCCGTTTCGCATCTGTCACGCCTTCCGATCAGCGTCCGAGCGAGGCTGAAAGCCCACCAACAAAATTCGGTTCGGCAGGAAAAAAGGGCTTGACACCGGGCGTTGCGGAGCTATTTTGGTTTTACGTTAAATTAGCACCGGCTGCTCGTGCGGACCCATCACAAACGCTTGTGAAGCACGGGAAGCGGAAACAACCATCTCAGGAGGATTCCGGTGATCTCAGCACGCGTCCCCGCCGTCGCCGCCGCCACGCTCTTCATGACCGCCAGCCTCTCCCAGGCAGCGCTCACCGATGGGCTCATCGGCCACTTCCAATTCGAGAACAGCCTTAACAACTCCGGGTCAGTCGTGCTCAACGCCCCGACCGTCGTGGGCACCCCCACCTACGAAGCCGGGCAGGACCCGTTCTTCGGCAACGCCCTGCGGCTGCCCAGCGCCAGCGGCTTCTACATCGAATACGACTCCGCGGCGACGCCGTTGAACCTGATCGGCACCAGCTACACCGTCTCGTTCCAGATTCGCATCGATCAGTTCAACGCGCCCCACAACCGGCTCTTCGCCACCGACAACGGTGCCGCCAACGGCCTGAACGCCTGGGGCATGCGCATCGACAAGCCCGCCAGCGGGCCCGCCCGGTTGCACTGGCGCCACGGCAACGGGGCCGAGCACCTCATCTCCACCGAGTTGGAAACGGGTGAGTGGTACGACGTCGCCGTCGTTTACGATCAGGGTGCGGGTCTCCGCCTGTTCATCAACGGCGTCCTGAACAACTACCACCCGAACCCCCCCGGCACGATCACCGAGGCACTGAACCTGCGCATCGGCAACTACGCCGCGGGTGGCAACCAGGGCACCATCGGCCTGCTCGATGAACTGCGCATCTACAACCGTGCCCTGACCTTCCAGGTCGACGGCGATGGCAACGTGGTCGGCGGCGAACTGGCCCAGCTCTTCGCCATCCCCGAGCCCGCCTCGATGGCGCTGATGGGCATGGGTGGCCTGCTCCTGCTCTCCCGCCGGAACCGCCGCGACGCGGAATAAGCCGCAGCATCAACCGCTGCGAATCGCCGTGATCTGAACACGGCTGCGAAACCTCGACACCGCCTGCTCCTGCGAGCTGACCACCAGCCCCCGCAGCAGCAGGCGGTGTTTTCAATTGCTGAAGGAGCGCCCCACATCGCACCCCGCCAAACACCACGCGCCAACGGTCGCTCGCCTGCCGGCCACAGCCGTTACCGCATCGGACGCCAATCTCCTCCTCCGTCCAAACGCCCCAGCCGGTACAATGAACGCTCCACCAACCGGGGGCACGTTCCGATGAAACCGGCTTGCCACTATCTGCTTCTCACCATGCTCAGCATCGCCAAGCGGAAGCATTTCGCACCTACATGGAGGATCGCCGCGTCGAGATTGACGCTGCGCTTGAGCGGGACCTGCCGCCTGCTGTGCGTGCCATATACGAACAAGACCGACAGGCCCTGCAGCGCGGCGACATGGGATGGGTCGATCTGGATCACCCACCGCTGCTCCATTGTCGCCCCGTACTGACGACAGAACCCCGACCGGCATATCTGATCATGATGCGCAGCGTTGATGCAGACATGTGCTTCCTCGTTCGCGGCGACACGACACCATCGGTCCCAACCATGCTCAACCGTATGAAGGAGTATGAATCGTGGCTTCGGTCCCACATTCGCTCGAAAGAGGTTCGGGCACGTATTCAGGATAAGGAGTACCTGACGCGCGACGGAACGTACCTCCTTCCGGAGATACGCGAACTCGTAGCGGCGATCCCGTTCCCGCAACAGAACTGAGGTGATGACCATGCACAGCCGCAGACGACTTCCCCTATATGCACTGCAACTTGTTGCGGTAATGCTTGTGGCTACAGTGCCCGGGCTTGTGCTGTGTGAACGACTCAGTGGTAACCGTGTTCCATAGTGGCGTACTCCTGGTAAACGTGGGCGCTTGGGGGTGTTGAGATACACCCAAGGTACGCCGCCTTTTTCATTCCGTCATCCACAGGTTTTGGTTATAGCTCACGGGGCGGCCGGGCCTACAATCAGGCGATTGGGTCATGACGGGGCGAGGGAATATGTGGATTTATTCAAGATCGTTCAAGTGGCAGCCGGGTGCTAGAAACAGGTTTGCTCGTCCATCGACGGGGCAACAGTTCTTGGTTCCTTGATACACCGTAAGAAGGCCGCACGGATGGAGGGTGGATGATTGGTGAAAGGCTCTGTTTGGCCAACGTAGATACCGGTCGTGAGACCGCCATGGCCGTGAAACGAGCAGCCTATCCGCAAGTGCGTGGAGTGTTGACTGGCCGATGGATGTTTTACTCTGGATATTGGCAGTTGCGCTCCTATGCATGGCTCTGTGGGTCGGTGTGGTAAATTGGAGTGTCGTGCTCATCTATTGGTTCACGAGGAAAAGCGTCGGTTCGTGGACCCCGTTGCTTAGCGGAGTTTGTGGTGCGGTTGGTGTTTGGCTTCTTCCGGTCGAGGGAGCAAGTCGTCTCGCGTGGGTCCCTCTTTTCTTGGACTGGGGTTCGGTTCCGGGATTATTGTATTCCGCAGGCTATTACGTAGTTTATCTTCGTCAGAAGCGCAGTTAGTTTCTCGTGGTAGCGTAGGATGGCCGAGGGGCTGGGAACGATGGAAGGGTATCTTCGGGCAAAGACAGTATTTTGGCCCACGAACATACCGATCAAGGATCATTACTAACCGATGGACCTCATACGCTGGATAATTTCCGTAGCTTTTATATTCGCATTCCTATGGATCGCAGTGGCAAATTGGAGTATTGTATGGATATATTGCTTTACGAAAAAGAATGTGGGATCGTGTATCCCAATGATGGGCGGATTGCTTGGCGCTATTGGAATGTGGATTCTCCCAATAGACGGGTCGCATCGCATTGCATGGATTCCGTTTCTGTTGGATTGGGGTTCAATCCCCCATCTGGTCTATACAGCAGGTTATTTCCTGGTCTACTGGGGGTACAGACGCAGATGACCATGTGCGGCAGAAAAGGAACGCGATGCATTGTTCGATATAGTTGGGAATAGCATATCGCCTCCCGCTATAGTGGCGTACTCCTGCCCAACGTGGGCGCTTGGGGGTGTTGCAATACACCCAAGGTACGCCGCCTTTTTCATTCCGTCATCCTAACACGTGATTGCGAGTGTCCATGAGTATGGAACTATGAATATAATTGAATTAGTTACATGGACGACCGTTCTGTTCGCAATCTCGCTTGCCGCAATTTGGGTATCGAGAAGTTTCAATGCGCCGCTTTGGTTTTCAGTTCTGTGCGTCGTCATCGTAACCGTTTTGATCACACAATTGTTACGTAGACTCGTAGCCCGCCTACGTGAACGTAATGGTAACGATGAATCGCTGACATAGTTTACGGCTGGTTGCATGGGGGGCCGGGACGGTGTCGGATACCGTTGTTTTGACGAGGGCTTCGTTCGGACGGTCGTCTGGGACGGCGGCGACGGGTTCGATGAGGGTGGGGTTCGGGATTGTGGTTTCGGCCGGGGATGGCTATCCCCCGGGCTTTAGTTGATTTTGCCGGTGCGGGTTGGTTTTACTGCGCGGATGGTTGCGGGTTTTAGACGTGGGCGAGTTTGTTGAGGCCGTTGTAGGCGGCGACTTTGTAGGCCTCCGCCAACGTCGGGAAGTTGAAGACGTTGTTGATGAAGAAGTCGGCGGTGCCGCCCAGTGCCATGACGGCCTGGCCGATGTGGATGAGTTCGGTGGCGCCGGTGCCGATGGCGTGGACGCCGAGGATGGTGCGTTCGGTTTCGTGGATGAGGAGTTTGAGCATGCCCAGTTCGTCGCCGAGCAGTTGGCCGCGTGCGATTTCCTTGTAGCTGGCGACACCCGCTTCGTAGGGGATGCCCTCGGCGGTGAGTTGTGCTTCGGTTTTGCCGACCATGGAGATTTCGGGCACGGCATAGATGCCATAGGGAAACAGCTCGGGCATCGAGCGCGTTTCGACGTTGAAGGCGTGACAGATGGCGCGTCGGCCCTGTTCCATGGCGGTGCTGGCGAGCGCGGGGAAGCCGATCACATCGCCGGCTGCGTAGACGTGTTCCACGGCGGTTTGGTAATGCTCGTTGACGTTCAGCCGTTCACGGTCATCAAACTCCAGGCCGACGTTTTCCAGGCCGAGCTCGCGGCAGACACCCTGTCGTCCCACGGCATAGAGCAGCGTTTGGGCGCGCAGGGTTTTGCCTGATTCGAGTTTGGCCTGGACCATGACGCCGTCACCGTTGTTGGGCGGCAGCTTGGTGATGCTTTCGACTTTTTCGCCGAGCCTGAGGGTGATGCCCTGCTGTCGCATGAAGTACTGGAATGCTTCGGCGATTTCCTGGTCGAGGAATCCGAGGACCTGGTTGCGTCCTTCGACGAGGATGACGCGTACGCCGAGCGTCGCCATGATGCAGGCGTACTCGGTGCCGATGACGCCGCCGCCGACGACGATCATGGATTTGGGGATCGACTCGGCCGCGAGGATGGTGTCCGAGCACATGACGTACTGGTTGTCGAAGGGCACGTGGTCGGGCTTGGCGGGTTTGGTTCCCACGGCGAGGAGGAACTTGTCCGCGGTGATGAGTTCGCTGTCGTGGTCGCGGGTGATCTGCAGGAGGTTGGGGCCTTCGAAGTGGGCCTTGCCCCAGATGAGGTCGATGCCGTTGCGGTCGAACTGTTCGCGGATGACTTCGCGTTCGTTGTGGATGACCTGATGGGAGACGGCCAGGAGGTCGCCGATGGTGATGCGTCGGCTTGTGCCGGCGTTGTTGCCGAAGAGTCCGCGTCGGTTGGCTCCGGTGAGGTGGAGGACGGCTTCGCGGAGTGCTTTGGAGGGGATGGTGCCGGTGTTGACCTGCGCTCCGCCGAGCACCTGGCGTGCTTCGACGACGGCGACGCGCTTGCCGAGCTTGGCGGCCTGGATGGCCCCCTTCTGGCCGGCAGGCCCGGAACCGATAACCACCACGTCGTAGTGCCTCATGAGGCGAATATCGTCGAAATGGCGCCGTCGGGTTAGCGAGGCGGGAACGGCGGAGAATGAAATTCGATGGTGAGACGCGCGGCAGGGCTGCGTTTATTGGTCCTGCGTCTGTTGACGGGGGCGGAGCAGGAAGACGAGCGTCCAGGCGGCGAACGCGGCGGCCATGACGGCGAGCACCTGCGTGGTCCACGGGTCGAACGACCACGCACCGCCCGGCTGGGTGAGGTGCCAGATCGTCTGCAACGGGCTGATGTGCATGCGCCAGTTGGCGATGCTGGCGGTGGAGGGGGCGAGGCTCATGAGCAGCGGCTCACCCAGAAACAGCGCGACGCACAGCAGCATGGTGGCGGTCCGCAGGAGCCCGCGCCGCTGCTGCACCCCCCAGGCGACCAGTGCCGCGACGAGCAGGCTCCAGCTCAGCACCGCGGCGTTGACCCAGAGCGTCTGGCTGAGCGTCCAACTGGCGGTGATCTTGAAGGGCCAGACGACGGCCTGGGCGATGAGTGCCATGCCCAGCCAGTCCATGAGCACGGAAAAGGGCCCCGGCGGGGGGAGCATGGCGATGCCCGCGGGCGCATCCCAGCCGGTGAGCAGGCGGTTGGGCGCCCAGCGTCGGTCCTGGCTGAGCCGCAGCGCGGGCCAAAGCAGCAGCAGCCCGACCATGACAAGCAGCATCATGGCGCGCACCGCCTGGGGGGTGCCCTGTCCCAGCGCCATCATCCACGACCCCAGCAGCCAGAGGCACCACGCCAGGAGCGTTCCGCCGCGCCACGTCAGTTGCGCCGCCGCCTGCCTGCGCAGGGCAAGATGCTCCTGTTCCGGGTCGAACGGTTGCATGGCCATAGTTTAACGTCGATCCGCCCGAACACAGCGGGGCGCGCAGATGAAAGGAGCCACGATACGGCACGAACCGCCCGCCGTAATGAACACCGATCGCGCCGGATCAGTTGCGCGTGCGGATCAGGACCACTTCGTTGTAGACCTCGACCACCTGCCGCGGCATGGCGATGACGTTGAACCGGCGATAGTGCTCATCGATGTTGGCGAGCTTGAAGGCGGCGTCGCGCTCGGTGACGTTTTCCTCACCCGGCGGGAAGCCCCAGGCGATCTCCCCGCCGTTGGTCGCCTGAATGCGCATGCGGATACGGCCGCGACGGTCGCGTTCGCTCACATCGATGGCGTCGATCTGATCGAAGTAGGGGCGCGTCTCGAGCATGCGAACGAGGTTCAGCGCTGCCTGCACATCATCGCCTGCCCAAGGCTCGCCGAGTGCGGGCGCGGCATGGGCGACGCCGGCAATGACGGGCAGATTGGTCTGCGGCCGCTGCGCGTAGGGCAGTTCCAGCAGGCGCACACCTTCGTTGTCGATCAGGTGGTAGCCGTTGCGGGTGTGCAGCAGCGCGGTGGGGGTGCGATACTGAGCATGGACGCGCACCTCATCGACGGCAACGCGTTCGATGCGATGAACATCCTTCACCCACGGGCTGGTGCGCAGGGCGTGGACGGCCTGATCGAGGTCGAGTGCGTTGAACGGGTCGGGGCTGAGCTGTCGCGCAACGAGGGTGACCATCTCCTGCCGCAGCAGGCTGCCGGGCTCCAGCCATGAGGGGGCATCGACAAGGTGAACGTGGATCACGCCATCATGATCGCCGTTCGCGCGGAGCGACTTTTGCGTGGCGTAATCACGAAGCCAGGGTTCACCGACGCGCCACGCCCACACGGTGGCAGCCACGGTGCAGACGCCTGCGAGGATCTTCAGGCCGAGCAGCGTTCGCTGCGGATCCCAGGGCTTGGCGGCGGCGGAGCGACGCGCTCGCGGCTTGGCCCGCTTCTTCTTGTTGTTCTTGGTCAGAAACCAGCCCATATCCACTCCTGAAAACTACATGACGCCTTGCAGGATACACGCAAGACGTCCGCGGGCTAGTATCGGCAAGCCGGCAACGATCGCGCCAATCATCACAACGGAATCACCGATGCCTCAACACCCTCACCCGGGCTGTGCAGGTGAGGCATCTGAGCATCGGCGGTGGCGGGCACGGTGAGCGTGACCTGCGCACCCTGACCCGGCGCGCTGTGCACTTCCAGCATGCCACCGAAGAAGCTGATGCGTTCGCGCATCGCCAGGAGCCCCAGGCCGTGCGGCTGATCCACCCGATCCAGCTCGGCGGCGTCGAAGCCCTTGCCGTGATCCTCGACCTCAATGACCACATCGTTGGCTTCGTTGCGTCGCGTGCGCACCCATACTTCCCGGGTGTCGGCATGCTTGACCACGTTCAGAATCAACTCGCGCACACACTGAATGAGCAGCAGTTGCAGATCAGGGTTCTGCGGCTGGGCCTCATCATCCGCGTCCACGTGCAGCGTCAAGCCGTAGAGCTGCTGCTTCCACGGGATGAGTCGCCGCAGCGCATCGGCCAAACCCCGGGCATCGAGCAGCGGCGGGCTCAAGCGATGGCTGAGCATGCGCGAGTTGCGGATCGCCTCCTGCAGAATCACCGTCACGCGGTTCACCTGCTTGTGCAGGTCCTCCGGCGGGGCGTGCTTGAGCACCTCCAACTGCATGCGTGCCGCCACAAGCATCTGCTGATGGTCATCGTGCAGCACCTGCGCCATGCGTCGACGCTCGCGCTGTTCCGCCTGCGCCAGCTCGATCGTCATGCGCTGCAACTGGCGGGCGCGGGTGCGTGCCTCGACCGTGCGTTCCGCTACCCGCTGCTCCAGCGTTTCGTTGAGCTGCTGCAGCCGCGTTTCCGCAACGGTCCGCTGCGCCAGCTCATGCTGCATCTGCTCGTAAAGCCGGGCGTTGTCGACCACCAGAGCACACCGGCGGGCAAGCTCCGTCACGTGAGGCAGGTCCTCTTCGGTGAAGCGGTGAGGCGTGTCCGCGGCACAGAGCGTCAGCGCGCCGATCGTTCGGCCGCGCGCCATCAGCGGCACCACCAACGCCGAACGCAATCCCAGCTCACGCCACGAAGCGATCTGCCCGGAGTATTGCGCCACCTCCCGCATCACCTCATCATCAAGGTCGCCGTAGAACACCGGCTCCCCGGTGCGAATAACATTGGCGGCGCCGTGGGCGCCATTCACCGACAGCGGCGACCGCGCACGCAACTGGCGGGCAACCGCCAGCTTCCGCGGGTCGATGTGCGCCACACCCACGTTCACGATCCCGCCTGACTCATCGAGCAGGTCAATGGCGCACCAGTCCGCCCATCGCGGCACGAGCAACCGGGCGACGTTGCCCAGCGTCTTTTCGTACTCCAGCGACTCCGCCAACGCCGCCCCCACATCGGCGAGCGATTGCAGCAGGCGTTCATCACGGTGCCGCTGGGTGATGTCGGTCATGCAGTTGATGACGCCGACGAGCTTGCCCTCACCGTTGCGGATGGGCGAAGGGGTGGCGAGCGCCACCACGCGCGAGCCATCGACCCGTTCCATCGTCACCTGCGTCTGCGGCACCGCCTGGCCGGTGCGCAGCACCTGAGCGATCGGCGTGTCCTCCATCCCCAACAGGTGACCCTCCGCATCGAAGACGCGGCGGCAGGCGCACAACCGCTCGCCCTGGGCCGGGGCACGACCCCAGATCCGCACCGCCTGCTCGTTGTAGCGCAGGATCACGCCGTCGGTATCGGTGATGTACACCCCCACCGCCATGTTGTTGAGGATCTCGTGCAGCCGCGCCTCGCTGTGACGGGCAACCACTTCCGTCGGCGGACTGGTGCGGTGGAAATGAACCACCAGCCCCGCGTTGCTCGGCGAGGCGTTGCCGTGAATCCACGACTTCACCACCGGGCAGTAGGCATCAAACGTGACCGGATTGCCCCGGCCGAGCGCGTCGTTGATCGCCTCATGCGTCCGGGAACCCTGCAGTTCGGGGAAACAGGCAAGGAACGGCTTATCCAACAGTTCAGCGCGCGGGCGTCCCCAAAGCTGCTCGGCGCGCTGGTTGATGTATTGAATCCGACCCTGCTCGTCGAGGATGAACAAAGCGTCGTTGACGGCTGAGAGCACATCCTCACAACTCAACCGATCATCGCTGTTACGCTGCACCATCAGGGAAAACCCCTCTGCCGATGATTATCGCAGCCGAACCCTTGCGGCAGGCATAGGAAGACTGTTTGCAATTCTAGGAGGGGCGGGCACCTAAACCAATGATTTTCACAGAGTTTCCGAAATACCCCCTGGAAATGTTTAAAGCCCGGGATAGCCGTCCCCGGGCAGTGCCGTTCGATTGGGCGGATCAATAGCGAAACACCGCCGCGATCGGTCGGGCAGGCAGTTGCTCGCTCGGGGCCGCGTAAAGTTTCGCGCCGCTGTCCAGTGCTTTAAACGTCGCCAGTTCCAACAGATCGGCATCACCCGGCTGGCGCTCGTGGTGCGACTCGGTGCGATGTGTCTCCGATTCGAACCGGCCCCACAGATCCTCATCGCTGGCAACGAAAAGCGTGTCGATGCGGCCATCGAACGCAGCGGGAAGAATCGTCTGCGGTTCAGCACTCGCGCCCTGCGTCCCGGCGAGCGCGGCATACCGCTGCACCGCCGCCTCACGGGCCGCATCGAACCGCCTCTGCATGATCGGCAGCGCCAGCTTGTGCAGCGCATCGTCGCTGAGATGCTCAAAGTTCCCCGCAAGCGTCTCCTCCACCAGCCGGGGGTAGGTGCTTACCTGACGGTAGATCGCAGCGATGTAATCCACCGCGGCGAGGATCAGCGGCACGCTCGTGTCGGGCACCACCTGCTGGATGCCCTCATCGACCGCGCGGACGAAGCGTTCGATCTCATTCTTGTCCTGGTCGGCGTTCTCACCCTGACCGAAGTACATCGCCCGCCGTTGACTGGCGTGGCCCGGCTGCATCCCGCCCTCGTTCGAGGTACGCGTGTGAAACTGCAGCGATTTCTCCTCGTAGTCCCGGCCGACCACTTCCGTAATGTCGCGCGGCACGCCGGGAATCGCCAGCTCCTGCATCCGCTGACGCGACGCTTCATACAACCGCACCTGCTTCTGGCTGAGCATGAGCAGGTAAAACCGACCATCCTGGCTCAACAGCGACAGGAGCGGCCGCAAATGAAACCGCTCGCCCACGGCCACGCGCTCGTTGAACGGCAGCGGCACGCGCAGCTCGCGGAAAAAGCCGTCGCTGATAAAAAGCGCCAGCCCGTGGTTCTGATGCTGCCAGAAGGCGTTGTCCTCAAGCAGTTGCGCAGCCGGCCGGAGCAGCGCCTCCGCCTGCCTCTCGCCGATGTTGTTGGCCGCCAACTGCTCGGTGGCGATGCGCAACAGGTTCCGCAGGCGGATCGGCCCCTGCATGGTGTCCCGGCCGGCCGTCTCCCCAGGCATGTAAATCGACACGCACGGCCGACCCTCCACACCCATCAACTCGCGCACATCTTCCTGTCGCAGCAGCATAAGCACCTCCCGTCCTAACCGAACGATAGGTGAAGCGAGGCACCGCCGACGCTCCCACGAGACTGAGATCGGATATAGGGAAATCCCTGAGACAGGTGGAACCACGAAGAACACAAGGACACGAAGGAACGCAATGGGAAGGGTGCGGACCCGATAGATTTTCGTATTTTATGCGGGTATAATTCAAGTGTCCCACCGCCACATCGGATGGGCCCGCCATCAGCGATCGGACGCCGGACGCCAGAGATCAGAGGCCGGACGCCAGAGATCAGAGGTCAGACGCCGGAGGACGGACACAATGCCAGCGGTCAGACGCCCCGAGGACGTACGCCCGAAAGCCAACCCAATCGGCAATCCCTCGGCCCGACCCCCCTCCGTCAAAATGTCGTGTTTGTCGTGGGGGTGACATCGCTCTTTATTGCGATAAACACCGTTCACCACCACCTTTACCACATTTCGCCACAAGTCGAGGGGGAGGGGGGGTGACATTCGCCTCTTCCGCCTCCAACCCCCAAAAGGAGGCACCCACTCCCTCACCACATCACCAAATCGCCAAATCCCCAAGGTCGCAACACAATGTCAAAGCCTCACCCAAACGAGTCAATCGGCGCTCCCCTCCTCGTTCACCAAATCACCAAATCGCCAAATCACCAACTCTCCAAATCCCTCTCCCTCCCGACCCCGGGCGTGACGGCATCGTATTGCTATAATGGATGGTCTTTGGTTGTCTTAGCATCAGGCGGGGCTGAACGGCGCTCACGTGCCGTGACCGGCTGCTGCATGATGCTCGCCCACAGAAAGGCTTGATTATGGCCACCAGCTACGGCGCCTTGTGCACCGATTTTTATGTCAACCAGAAGTTGGCTCTGAAACTCGACTTACCATCCGACCGCGAGACGATTCTGCACCTGTTCGACCAGATTCGCAAAAGTCAGCCCTCGATGGACCGGTTTCGCCGGTATGAAGGCGAACTGGCGCTGGAGTCGTCGAGGCGGGATGGCGAGTACCGCTGGCTGGCGCTGCGCCGATCGAGCATCCGCACCGGGCACGTCAACCCGCAGAGTCTGGAGGAGGCGTACGCGCTGCACAAGCTGATTCTGGAGGTTGCGCCGTATCACCTGACGATCAGCCCGCTGGATGTGGACTACATCGAGCTGCTGTTCGGGTTCGATCTGGAGTGCAAGGCGAACCACGACCAGGTGGTGTTCGATGCGCTGATGAGCCAGTCGCCGATGGCGAACCTGATGCAGGCACCGGGCAACCCGGAGGCGGGCGTGCTGGATGTGCAGCCGGTGTTCGGCGTGTCGCTGAGCCGCAGCGGCGACCTGCAGGCGTACTATGAGGTGAAGACGCGGACCAAGACGCGTCGGGGCGCGGATCGCCGGTACCGCAGCGAGCCGATCAGCATTTTCCTCACGGTGCGCAAGTATGGGCCGGTGCGTGACCTGGATGAGCTGGTGCAGACGTTCGAAACGCTGCGGACGCAATGCGAGACGCTGGCGACGGAACGGCTGGTGCCCGATCTGCTGACGCCGATCTCCCGGCAGATCACCTCCAGCTCGGCCTGATGTGGAGCCGTTGAACCCGAGGTAGAGCCATGGCCTTGTTCGGGCGCGAATCGGCAGCGGATGAGCAGCGTGCGGAGCGCGTGCGGCTGTGGGTGCAGCAGCGCACGGGTTACAGCATGGCGTCGCTGCTGTTCGGCATCATCGCGGTGATCGATGCCTGGACGATGGTGATCGGCTTCATCGCCGGGCTGGTGGCGATCGGCCTGGGTGTGATGGGGTTGCGCGATTTGCGCGACAAGCCCCACAAATGTGGTCGACGGCTGTGCAAGACGGCGATGGCGCTGGGCGTGGTGGGCATCAGCCTCAGCCTGGCGATTGCCGCGTGGTTGTGGTGATCCTGCCTGACGAGGCGGTGCGTTGCCGCCTGTGTATATAAAACATCAGACATGCACAGGTGCAAAACCTGTGAACGTGACGGGAAATCGTTAACCGCATGGGGGCGGTCCCGTCGATAGGTAACGACGTGTACGATGCGCGATACAAGGTGATGGTGCTGGCGGGCGGTCCCGATCGGGAGCGTGCGGTATCGCTGCAGTCGGGTCAAACGGTGGCGTCGGCGCTGAAGCAGGCGGGGCACGAGGTGCTGCAGCGCGATCCGCAGCCGGATGACCTGTCGTGCCTGGATGAGTTTGCCGCATGGCAGGGGGATGTGATCTTTCCGGCGTTGCATGGTCCGTGGGGCGAGGGCGGGCCGTTGCTGCGCGAGTTGGAACGGCGGAACTTCCGGTATGTCGGTTGCGACCCGATTGCGGCCGAGCTTTGCATGGACAAGGTGGCGGCGAAAGAGGCGCTGCACCGGGCGGGCTTGCCCACCCCGCGGTTTCAGGTGCTGGCGCGCGGCGAGCGTCGAACCATCGCCGCACCTGTTGTGGTCAAGGCGCCGCGCGAGGGCAGCAGTATCGACCTTGCCATCTGTCGTGACGAAGCAGCGGCCGACCGGGCGGTGGCGGACATCCAACAGCGGCACGAACGGCTGCTTCTGGAACAGTTCATCCCGGGCAGGGAAATCACGGTGGGGGTGATCACCGACATGGCATCGCCCGGCGGATACATCGCCCTGCCGCCGATTCATATTGTTCCGGCGACGGAGTTCTACGACTACGATGCGAAGTATCAGCGTGACGACACGCAGTACCGCTTCGACATCGACCTGCCGGGCGATCGCATCAACGCAATCAAGCAGACCGCGTTGTCGGCGTTCTTCACGTTGGGATGTCGACATCTGTCGCGCATCGACTTCATCGTGGATGAAGCGATGAAGCCATGGATCCTTGAGGTGAACACGCTGCCGGGCTTCACGAGCCATTCGCTGCTGCCGATGGCGGCGAAGCAGGCAGGCGTCGATCTGCCTCAATTGACGGATCGTTTGATACGTGCGGCGTTGAGTTGAGTCACGTCGAATCGCCGCGCTCTGTTCCGTCCTACTGCTGCATCACAAAGACATCGCCCGGCTCGGCATCGAGCTCGACGGCGGGCGCATCAACCGGTGTGTCGATCTGTGTGGCGACGCCCTGACGGATGCGATGGATGCGACGCGGATTGTTCAAATGGGTCCAGGGAAGTGTCAGCGTAATGGTGACGGACTGGCTGCCCTGATGGTGCAGGCGGTAGCTGCGGCCGGGATCGTCGATGCGAAGCGCCAGGCTGGTCGCGGTGGACGTGGTGATCGCCGCGATGTCGGGCACGGCAAGCGCGACACCATCGAACATGGCGATGCGGCGAACAGTGTTGTCCCGTGTCTGTACGAGCGAGGCGACCGCGGTGGCGCGGATGGTGTCGCTGTGCTGCGGATTGAGATAGAGACGATCGTCGCCGGCTGCGTGTGTGATGCGCATGGCATGGGCGTTGACAGGCGCGGCAAGCGGGTGAACCACGGCAGGGGCGATGTTCAATCGACCCGCGGTGAGCACGGTGACAAAGTCATCGTTCGGGACAGCCTGTTGCAACTGGAGCCAGATGGACGTGGCTTCGATGGTTTCGGTTTCGAATCCATCGCGCTGAACGCGCATGGTGAGGGGATGAGGATCGATCGAGCCGCGCACAAGTTCGCGCTCGTGTGCCTGTCGTGGCCAAAGAATGAAAAGATCGAGCGTCACATCGTTGACACAACCGAAGCGCAGGCGATCCACACCCGCCTCGGAGGAAATACCCGGCTGCTCGCCGAGCACATGCAAGTGATACATCGCGTTCGCGCCCCGCGCAACGTCGTCCCAGATGACATAGATGTGCGGCTGCAGCGTAATGATGCGACGACGATGCACCACCCGGCGATCAGGCGTGGAAAGGTCGACGCTGAGATAGCTGGCATCGTGATCGAAGACGGCGTGCTCGATGATGCCCTGTTGTGTCGGTGCGGTGTTGTCGAAGACGATGCGGTTGTGGGCGGGCGCGGTGCGACGCCACGCAGCAGCGGGATCAGAACCGGATGGCACCGACCCGGTGAGGACGAGCGGCGCGGTCAACGCGTGCAGCGAGATGGAGCCGTGAATGATGGACGAATCGCGCGACGGATCGCTCGGCACAGCCAAGGGCAGAAGGAGCATTCCTTCGTGCGGGGTGCCTGCGGCCTGTCGCAGCACCGCCCAACCGTTGGGCAGCGATTCGCTTGTGAATCCCGGTTGCGCCGCCGCTTTGATGGTGAGGTCGATCTCAAACATTGACATAAGGTTGAGAAGCCCCGTGTCGTCGACACACGGCGCGCCGGCCCGATGCCATGCCCACATCAATCGTTGGGCGAACGACCTGTTCGAGTGCGCGAAACCGGCTGCGGCACGCGCGAAGCAGACCGCAGCGATGTTGCCCCACGCATCGACGCCGCGCGCGGGAAGCAATGCGATCATCTCCGCGCCATCGGCGGATGACTGCATGCGAACGAGCGTTTGGAAGATCGCGATGAAACGCTCATCGCGGAAGAAGTCGCCTCCGCCGGCTTCCTGCAGCGCGCGTGCGAAGGTGGTGTACGCTGCCAGTCCGGCGTCGTCATGCGTGAGTGGTTGCGATGTGTCGTCGAGTTCCTGATCGAATGCCGCGACGGTGTGATTGAGCCAGGCGGTGGAGGTTGGATGATCCGGGAAGCTGACTGCGAACAGGCCGACGGCTGCGATGGCTTCGCGCGGCGAATCCCGCCGATGCCCTTCGCGGTGCCGCATCAACGATGTCGCCGCGGCTGCAAGACCGTTGCGCACGGTCACCATCTGATCCTCGTTGATGTTCGATGTGATGCGAAGCGCATCGTACACCTGACACGCAATCATCAACTCCCGCGCAACGGTTTGCGCGCCTTCCTGACCCAGTGGACGTTCCGGCAAAGCGGTAAGCCAGTCGGAGGCGTGTTCCGTGAGGAGCGCAGCGGCCTCGACCGCGCGGTCTTCGTTCAACTCGGCGACGGCCGCAAGCGTCGCCAACTGCATGCGCACAAGGCGCGGCAGCGCATCATCACGGTCGAATTTTCCTTTAATCGCCTCCAACGCAGAGGTCAGCGGCTCGTGCTGCAACTGCTGCCGCAACACAGCGGGATCGACGCGTTGATCGACCGCGTCGTCCGCGTCTGTCAACACGGGGCACAACAGCGGCAGGAGCAATGCAATAAGCAGCGGCAGATGTTTCATCGTGATGATCATTGTCGCAGCACAGCGGCGATGTCGCCACGCGCGTTCCTTCTCCACGCCGATACACCTCGCCGCGGCGACATAAAAAGAGGCAGCGGACGTCGATGTGACGCCCGCTGCCCTTTTATTCATGCGAGCCTGGGGCCCGCGTCCTCCGTTACGATGTCACGCCTGCGATCAGGCCAATCCCAACGCCGCCACACCCAGCGTGAAGGCGTTGTCGAGGCCGTCCACCTTGAAGGTGAAGGCGCCCAGTCGCGTGCCCGCCGCCTTGGGGCTGACGGTCGTGAGGATGGTCACGCGCTCGCCTGCCGCGATCTCGAAGGTGGAGGCATCGATGCGATTGCCCCTGGCGTCGAGGATCTCGTAGGTGAACTCGTTGGCATGGTCGCCCGTCAGGATCAGGTCGCGCACCGTCAGCGCCACGTCGCCCGTGTTACTGAGGGTGTAGCTGCCGGCATGACTGGTGCGACCCACGCGGGTGTTCGCCAGACCGAGCTGGTGATTGTCGGGGTTGCCCGACGAATCGGTGACCTTGATCTTCGGAGTGACCGCGCTGTGTCCCAGGCCGGCGAAGGTCAGGCGTACCTTGGCCTCGTTGGGATCGTTGGTGGTGAAGTTGAACTCACCCAGCCGCGAACCGTTGGCGGTGGGAGCGAACACCACTTCGATGGTGACATAGCTTCCCGCTTCGACGGTGAAGCTGTCGCCCTTGATCTCCTTGCCGTTCGCATCGAGGATGCGGTAGCTGAAATCCTGGGGATGGTCACCGCCGATGGCGAAGTTGTTCACCTGCAGTTCACCGTCGCCGTTGTTGGTGAGGGTGAAGGTGCCCGCCGAGCTGTTCTGGCCCACGCGGGTGTTGGGCAGGCCGAGCTGACGGTTGGTGCTATTGCCCGAGGAGTCCGCCACCTCGAGCTGAGGCAGCACGGGTTCGGGGTCCGGCTCGCTCACCTTGCCGACACCCATGCCCGCCATGTTGAGCGAGACGTTGCGGTCCGCCGCGTTGGCGCTGTCGGTGGTGAAGACGAACGATGCACTGCGCGAGCCGTCCTTCGTCGGGACAAAGGTGACTTCGATGGTGAACGTTTCGCCCGCCTTCACGACGAACGTCGAACCCGTCACTTCGTTGCCGTTGGCATCGAGCACGCGGTACTCGAAGTCCTGCGGATGGCTTCCCGCGAGCTTGAAGTTGCTGATCGTGACATCGCCGTCGCTGTCATTGACCAGCGAGAAGGTACCGCGATAGCTGCGTTCGCCCACATTTGTGGTCGCCATGCCGAGTTGACGGTTCGTCTGGTTGCCCGACGAATCGAGGAACGTGAGGCGGCCAGGAGTGGGCTCGGGATCCGGCTCGGGGGCCTTGTCGTTGTCAGCGATGGTGATGGTCGCGGTACGATCGCCCAGCTCGTAGCCGTTGCCGTTGCTGAGGGTGAACACCACCGTTTCATCACCCTCGACTTCCTTGTCATCGATCGGGACAACGCGAACGACCGCGGTGGCCTGGCCGGCAGCGAAGGTGACCTGCCCGAGCAGTTCGGTGTAGTCGACACCGTTGGTCGCCGTGCCGCCCAGCACATACTTGACGGTGAGCGAATCGCTCAGGTCACCGGTACGGGTGAGGATGAACTCGGCAGCCTTGCGGTTCTGTTCCGCAGCGTTGCCGTTGCGGGACACGCTCACCACGGGGGTCGGCGTGGGGTTGGGGTTGGGCGTGTTGCCCTTGCCGGTGAACCCGTCATGGAAGTAGGCCACAGCGGATTCCGCGGTGTGCGAGACTTTCCACGACAACCGGTGCATGTTGCCCACCGCCGACAGGTAGCCGTCGAGATTGCCGTTGCCCAACAGCTTGGCGAGGCTGGTGATGCTGCGGCTTTCATCGGCGAACTTGGGGTTGGCGTTGGCCACGCTGTTGTCGCCGGTCTTGCGCTTCCACTCCGACAGATCCATGCGCGAGCCTGCACGGAACCAGTCCGAAGCACGCGAGTGGTACTCGTTGTTGCGGAAGGTGAACGCGCCCGTGATATCCTCACTGAAGCGCACCAGTTCCGTGCTGATGTCCGCATAGATCGTGTTGTTCTCAATCACAATATTGCGGAACTTGCCTTCGCCGGTGCTGCGGATACCGTTCTTCCAGTTGTAGATCACGTTGTTGGTGATCGTGGTGTTGTTGACGCCTGCCTCGACATCACCGGAGAGCTTGATGGCGGAGCCGGTGTTCTTGTCGGTGGCGTCGCGAAGGAAGAGGTTGTCCTTGACGACGACGGTGCGGATGTTGCCCAGTTCGATGCCCACGCCGCGGGGCAGACTGGAGCTGATGTCGCCGCCGTCGAGGAAGACGTTGTTGACGATGCGGCCGTCGACGCCGTTCTTGGGCAGCATGTCCTTACCGACCGCGCCGCCGTACACCGCGCCGTAGGTCATACCGATGGGATTGGCGATGAAGAGGTTGTTCTCGATGATGCCGCCGCGGCGCGCCTGCAGGCCGTGGCTGGATGCACGGCTGAAGGTGTTGTTGCGCGCCACCAGACCGGTCGAGTCGACCTGGATGTACACGTTGTGGTTGAAGATGGTGGCTTCGGCGCCTTTGATCTTCGCGTTCCAGCCGTTGTGGTCGAAGAGGTTGCCGTCGAGTTCCACGCCATGAACGTTCTTGACGAACAATCCCTGCGAGTGGCTGCTGGTCGAGTACGCGCCGATGACCTGGCTGCGTCGCAGCGTGAAGTCGTCGAAGCCGTCGCGCGACTGGATGACGATGTTGTCGCGGTAGTAGGAGACGCGCACATCTTCGATGAGCAGCGACTCGCCGCTGGCGTACCAACGGATGCCCGCGTTGCCGCCGGTGCTGTAGCTGCTGCCGAAGTTCGGGTCGCGGGTGTGGGCGTGCAGTTCGAGGCCGATGATGGCGACGTAGCTGACCTTTGCGGAGGCGGAGGTGGTGATGGCGCTTTCGCCGCCGGTGCGCAGGATCGGTCGCGCACCGTTGCCGTAGCTGGAAATGAGCAGTGGCGCATCGGCGCTGCGGCCGCTCTTGGTCCAACTGCCGAATCCTTCGTACCACACGTCGCCGCGCTTGAGCAGAATCTGATCCGCGCTGCCGTCACGCACGAGCGACTTGGCTTTGGCGAGCGTTTTCACCGCGGCGTTGGCGCTCAGGCCGTCGTTGTTGTCGTTGCCCGCCGAGCTGCTGACGTAGATCACGCGCGAATCGGCTTCGGGGCGCACCACGGTCCAGCCATCGTCGGACATCGACACCGAAAGCAGCACACGTGCTTCCAGCGCTTCCAGATTCATTGGAAGCGAAACATCCTCAAGGAGTTGTGTTGCGGATTCGCTCCGCGCTTGACGCTTGACCCCGGGAATGCACAGGTCAGACGCACATACCAGATCCCTGATCGCGAACAGATTCATACATCCTCCATCAGGTGAGGTGAGGAACATCGCCGCAGGCGCGGCACGTTGGGCTTGTTTTCATTTCCGCTGCGGAGCAGTCGGTTCCAACAGGGGGGACGGTTGACTCACGCGCTCGTCGGTGGTTCCGTGACTTCGGAAAACCGGCGAGTACGATTGCATCGAATAGGTAACATAAGGAAATCACCCAGGCAACGTTGAGGGTGATTTCCCCCTTTGTTTCAAGGGATTCCCGCGTGACTTGCCAAAGACATGCAATGCTTTTGTGCGATGATGCACGAATCGTTCAAACAGGCCATGCATTCAAGCAATCACGCCTATCAGGGCTGAAGATTTGTTGCGCTGAAACCTTTCGGTTTCGGGGATACATTGTTGACAACTGGATTATTCGGCGTTGCTCGCCACATCATTTCGCAGAAGAATTCCTTTGCTTGCGCGGAAAATGATGAAGCGCAATGATCAACGGTGGCGATTTCGCGCGGGTTTGACCACGCACGCGCTCAAACTTCATGTGCGCGCGATGAGCGAAACGAGATGTGTTGGTGCGAGCGCGATGCTTGAATCAACGATCGCGAATCATCATCAACGTCACTCGACGGGGCGGCGCTGCACGATGCAACCGGCGTCGTAACCCGTCATATCCAGCGTGAACACCGCGTATCCATCGATCACGCGCGGCTCGATCGGGCGATCGTGCCAAGCATCAACGTAGCTCGCACCTTCAACGTGCGGCACACGCAGCAGCTCGCCGCGCAACGGTTGCGGCCCGGTGTTGTAGAGTGTCCACACCGTCTCATGCGATCCCGGAAAGCAATTGGCGTGAAGCTGAGGATGTTCCGTGCGAACAAGCGGCTGCGGGTTCGTGCTCAAAAACGCATCGCGATGCGCGCGCAGAATACGATTGGTGCGGCGAATCAGTTCGAGCACCGCAGGTGAGAACCACTCTTCCTGTGCATCGATCAGCGGGCCTTCGATCCAGATGCCGTTGCCGTTGAAGAAGATATGCTTCACCGCCAGTTGATCATCGCCCAGCGGCATGTCGCAGCGAATGATCTCGAACATCTTGAAATCGGGCAAAGCAAACCGCGTGAGATTCAAGCGCGATGGCGACAGCTCGTTGCGCGCGCTGGCGATGGCGTAGGTGAAGCTGCCATCCTGATACTGCGTGGCGACATCACAGGGCGTTTCCTCCGTGTAGAGCACCACGTCGGCGGGCAGCGTTTCGCGCAATCGCCGTATGAGCGTTGCTTCGCCTTGAATCTGCGAGCTGGGGACGGGGTGGTCGTGCTCGGGGTTGTAACACGCGTAATGCCACCCGAAACCGAACTGATCGATGTAGATACCATTGGCATCCGTTTGCGCTGCGGCGCGTGTGGCGGAGGCGATGAGGTGATCCTGCCATGCCGGAACATGCGGACAGACGGTCCAGTATCCCGGACCGTAGTTGCCGTAAGGCATGCCGTTGCTGGCGAGCATCTGCCATGCCTCGCCGTGCGCCTTGCCTGCATCCGACGCCTTCGCAACGAGATACCCTTCCAGGTACAACCCGACGGGTTTGTCATCTGCTTGAAGCGCGGCGATCTGTTGGCGGAACGCCTCCAGCCCGCCGATCTGATCGAACGCGTTGTAGTCGCCCACGCGGCCGCGCTTCGCATCCTTCGCCCAATCGAAGATATGCACGTACTCCACTGAGCCGAACGTCTGCACATCAACGTCGAGGTATTCGCTCAATCGATATTGCTTTGACTCCGGGTCGAACGCACCCGGCGCGCCGAGGTTGTGATGCAAAAAGACCTGGCGGAAGTTGAACACCTCGCGGAACCACGCCTTGCGCGGGCTGGTGGGTTGGTGCCACGTGCGCACCCAGTTGCGGTACGCTTCGAATGCCGCGTGCCAATCCCCCTCGTGCGCTGCGATCACCACCGGCGGAAGCGTCCATGTTTCACCCGGCTTAAGCGTGCGCGGCCGATGATCCACCCCCATCGCGACCGCATCGGCCTTGTTGAGCCAATACGTCTTATCGTTCATCGCCGTGTCTTCGACCAACAGGTAGACGCCGCCTGCCTGCGGGTGGTGCACACTGATGAACTGCAGCGGAAATCGACCGCCGTATTCGCTGCGCAGTTGCGTCGGTCGATCGCTGATCGCCGCGTTGATGCGCGGGAAGCAGTAACCCAATGCAGCACCATCACCATCGGGCGCGAGGTGACGCAATACGGGGAACGTCACCGCCGCCTGAACCGGTTCATCGTTTGTGTTGGTCACGGTCAGCCAGAGGCGAAGCTGCCCATCCGCGGTGGGGCGCATGTCGAGTTCGACATCGAGCGCACCCGGCGAGGTCACTTCATAAAGAGATGTCGGCTCCGCGAGCCATTGCGACTGGGTGGTACGGTTGGTGATTCGGATCGCCTGGTTGTTGTTGACTTCCAGTTCGATCTGCGGCTCCGCACCGTACATCGCCGCTGTCATCACCCCGATCACGCAAACGATTGCCACGAGAATCCGCACATCCGTACTCCCTGTGAACCTTTCCCGCCCTCCATCCACAAAGGTCACGCATACACGATCGGCTCATCCGCTTCGATGCGTTCGATTCCGTGAAGGACAAAGTCGCGAAACTCCGCTGCGGACTGAATATCCTGCACGCGTCGCCTCAACCCGGGCCAAGGCTGCAGGTGTGCCGAGTACCAACTAATGCGTGATCGGATCATATTCAGCGCAATGCGTTCCTCGCCGCGCAACTGCAGAAGCAACTCGAAATGGCGCAGCACGGCTCGGGCGCGCTCCGCGCGGGGCAGTGGTTCCAGTTCCTCGCCCGTGGCAAGGTAATGAGCCGTGTCGCGGAAGATCCAGGGCTGGCCCAGTGCGCCGCGGCCGATCATCACACCGTCGCAGCCCGTCACATCGATCATTCGCCGGGCATCCTGCGGACAGGTGATATCGCCGTTGCCGATCACCGCAACGTGCGCGTGGTGTTGCTTCACCACTTCGACGACATCGGTGATGCCGTGCAGCCGCACACTGGGGCGGAACTTCTGTTCGGTCGTTCGGCCGTGCACCGTGATCGCCGCAATACCCGCATCGCACAAGCGAGGCGGCAACGACCGCGTGATGATCTGCGTGTCGTCCCACCCCATGCGAATCTTCACCGTGACAGGCAGGTCAACAGCGTCCACGACCGCACGGACGACGTCGATGGCCACACTGGGTTCACACAGCAGCTTCGATCCGCCGTTGCGCTTCGTCACCTTGTCGACGGGACACCCCATGTTGATGTCGATGGTGGTGGCACCGTTGGCGGCGGCCCAACGCGCGGCCTCAGCCATGACGTCGGGGTGTCGGCCGTACAACTGCATGCACAGCGGCTGATCCTCCGGACACGTCGCCGCCAGCCACATCGTCTTTTCCGACTCGGCGAGAATCGCGTTCGGACACAGCAGGTCGGTGCACGCCAGCCCCACGCCACCGCTCGGCCCGCGCAGTGAACGCACCACCAGCCGAAACGACAGATCGCAATATCCCGCGATCGGCGCCAGCAGCACGTTGGTCTCAAGTTGAACGTTACCGATACGAAGCATGAAGCATGTTGGTCACAGATGGATACGGAAGGCGGGGAACCGCGGAGGGAACCGCGAATGAACGCTAATGGACGCTGATACAAAGCTTCCGCTGATCAATGTAATCATGCGCATCAATCAGGTTTCAACACATTCACCCGTTCGCGTTTCTTCGTGTCCATTCGCGGTTCTGCCTTTGTCAGCTACTCCAGAATTTCCGCGAAGAACGTTTTCATGTGTTCCCACGAGCGTTTGTCGGCTGCTTCGTTGTAGGCCGCGCCGCTTGCCTTGTTGTTGCCCGCTTCGGGGTTGGTGAAGGTGTGGACCGCTCCGCCGTAGGCGATGAACTGCCAGTCGACCTCGCCTTCGGTCATGCGTTCGATGAAGGTGTGGATTGATTCCGGCGAAACGAAGGGGTCTTCCGCGCCGTGCAGCACAAGCACCCTGGCTTTGATGTTCTTCGCCTCCTCGGGCGTGGGTGCGGTGATGCCGCCGTGGAAGCTCACGACACCGGCAAGATCCGCACCGCTGTAGGCGAGTTCGAGCACCACGGTGCCGCCGAAACAGTATCCCATCGCGACGACGCGCTTGGCATCGACAAGCTTATGGTTCTTGAGGACCGCGAGCCCCGCTTGGGCGCGCTCGCGCATGAGCGTCGTGTTGCCGCGCACCTGTCCCGCCAGCTCTCCCGCCTCCTGACGTGACTGGGCAACCTTGCCGTCGCCGTACATATCCACCGCCATCGCCACGTAACCCAGTTCCGCCAGTTGCCGCGCCCGGCGCTTGGCGTAATCGTTCAGCCCCCACCATTCGTGCACCACCATGACACCCGGGCGCTCGCCCGTCTGCGCATCGTCATAGGCGATGTAGGCGTGCAACGTCGTGTCGCCCACCGCGAAGGTCAGCTCCTCGGTGACAACCTTCGCCTGCAGGATGGTCTGGGTCAGCAGCATCACGATGATCGCGGCGCACCAATGCGTCTTCATGGCGAGTTCTCCATCAGTTTGTTTTCGTTCCGCTCCGCATTATAGGGGAGGGGAGCGGGCAATCATCGCGGCGGCCGAATGGTGGCGGTGAGACAGCCGTGGATTGTGGTGACGGCCACGCCGCTGGTCGCGCCGATCGGTACATCGTAGCCCGGCACCGACACCACGGCATCGCCAATGGGCCACTGTTGATCAATCACGATTTCGCCGCGCTGCAGGTCGCGCGGTTGCGTGACATACGCGCTCAACACCCATGCCACGCCCCGGCCCGCCTCACGCAGCATCTCCGGTTCGCCCCACCAGTCAGTACCCGGCGGGTCGCTGTAGCCGAACGCGATGACGAAGTCGCCCGCGCCCGGCTGCGGCAGATCAGGGTTGGAGCCATCGTGGTCCAGACCGATCATCACGCCTGGGTCGCCGCGCAGTTGCCCGGCATGATGATGCGCGAGGTACCGCCCACCCACACGGATGAAGACGCGGCCCCCGGCGGCGAGCGCATCGTTGGCGCGATGGGTCGTCTCGGCAATCGCGGGCCAACTCGCCGTGCCGATGTCGACGAGCAGCCGCTGTACCTTCCTTATATAGATGCGACCGAGCACGCCCGGCTCGATCGGCTCCAGTTGCGCTACCCGATGGAACCGCAGGCCGTCGTATCGACGGTGCCGCACCCGGCGGTAGTCGGTCTCCAGACTCTTTCGCATCACCGGCGGAAGTTCACGACGCGTTCCCGCTGCGAAAACCTCGCAGGTCCATGCCCATGCCACCACCGCGTTGACCACCGTGGCGCGCGACGGCTGGCCCGCGACGGGCGGGGCATGGTTGTCGATCAGCACATCACACGCCTGCCGAGCGGCATCGAACAAGCCCAGCTCACGCAGATGATCCAGCGAGGCGATGCCGATGATGAGCGACCCGGCTGCACGCAGTCGCGCAGCATCGGCGATGTGGTCGGCGGCGGCGACGCGGGCATCCTCCGGCTGCGCCTCCAGCGGGTCGAGGGCGAACAGAATGACATCGCCCGCTTCGCCTTTTCCGCCGCGGTAAAGCGCCAGCCCGCCGGGGCGGTCGGCCAGTTCCCACGCAAGTCCCGCGCCGCCTCGCACACCCAGCGATCGGCCGGCTGCAAGACGCGCGAACGCTTCGTCCGCCGCCGCTGCCAGCGCGTCCATCTCCTTTTCCATCGCGGTCACCGATTCCTGCACCGCGTCAAGGTACGCCCGCGCGGCCGGCACCTCATCGGCAACAAGCGGCCGACATGCCCAACACGCGATCAACAGGATCAATGCAAGCCTGCGCATGGGATGAACATACCTTCAAAGCGGCGGGAGGCGAACGAAACATGCCTCGACATGCAATCGACAACGGCGAAACCGGACGGGTCAGCCGGACTTGCGGCCGAGCTTGCGAATGAGCTGGAAGTGTTCCTTCTCCACCGGCTGAACGCTCAACCGCTGACCGCGACGCGTGACGAGCATGCCCTCGAGTTGCGGCTCGTCCTTGAGCTCCTGCAGCGTCACCACCCGCTTGAACTTCTCCACAAACTCCAGATCCACCATGTACCAGATGGGATTCTCTTCGGTGGCTTTGGGGTCGTAGTACTTGCTCTTGGGGTCGCGGGCGGTGTGATCGGGATAGCCCGGCTTGCTGACACGTGCGACGCCGACGATGCCCGGCTGGTCGGGTTTGGGCACGTTGGAGTGGTAGTAGAGCACCAGGTCGCCGCGCTTCATCTCATCGCGCATGAAGTTGCGGGCCTGATAGTTGCGAACGCCGTTCCAGAACGTCTGCCCTTCACGCGCCAGATCGTCGATGGAGTAGACGTCGGGTTCGCTTTTGACCAGCCAGTGTTTCATGAGGCAGAGGCGGAGGAAGAAGACGGAGGACAGAGGACAGAAGCCGGCGGACGGAAGCGGTTGGTCAGCTGTCCTGGGTCGTTTGTTCTTCGCGCTTGAGCTCGGGGAGGCTGAGGTTGAGCGGCGCGGATCGGAACGCGGCCCGCAGTGCCGTGATGCGCAGCCGGGCCTCGGTCAGACGGTCGGCAGACAGTTCGGCGTAATCGGGCAGGTTGGGGTTGAGCTTCTTGCCCGCCCATCGGCAGGCGTAGTCGCCCAGCCGAATCATTTCGCGGTATTCCCGCTGGCTTTGCGGGCGGAGGGTGATTTCACCCTTTTCGTGCGATTCGAGGATCACCACGCTCGCTTCCATCAACTGGAAAGAGACCTGCACCAGTTGCTTCAGATGCTTCTCATCGGTCTTGATGCTCGGGTTGACGAATCGGCGGTAGACGCGGTTGAGGGCGTCGAGCTCAGCCTGCATGCGGGCGTGGGGCTGACGCAGTCGCACGACCGGCCGCTGCGCCAGGGCATCGAGCAGGACGGGGGTGACGGCGTCGGGGCGAACCTCCAGCAGGTGGGTGATACCCTTGAACGTCTCCTCGACGACACGGGCGGAAGGCTCTTCCTTCTGCGCCGCCAGCAGCACCTTGAGCAGTTCATCGATGGCGGGGCTCCAGCCGGGCGCATCGTTGAGCGACTGCTCGCGAATCCGTTCGGACAGGTTGGCGAGCCCCTTGGCGGCAGGCAGGCGAACCGCTTCGTGGGCATCCTGCATGCCCCGGCTCAGCAGGCTGACCGCCTGGGGGTGGTGAATCGCACCGGCGACGAGCACCGCGTTGATGCGGACCAGTTCACGCTTTTCCGGCGCCAGCGCTGCCGGAATGGCGGCGGCGACCTTGTTCACCGTCTGTTCACTGGGCGGGTTGGGCGATTTGAGAATCCGGATCAGTTCCTGCCGCGCCCGGGCGACAGCATGATCATCGTCGCTGCTTACCAGCGCCTGGAGGTGCGAATCCACCTGATCGGCGGGTTGCGCCTCGGCCGCGTGCGTGGTCCACAACAAGGCGACCACGATGGCGCCCATCAGCCATCGGCTACTGATCATGTATTCATCTCCGGGGAGAGCGAATCAGCGGCGGGATCGAAACGATCCAGATAAACCCTTCTCTTCCACAACTGGGCAAAGTTAGCAGCACCGTCCAGTTGTGTCAAACAGATTCAGCCGCGTGAGTTAGGGATGTTACTTGCGAGAGGGTCGAGGGCCGGGGGCCAGGGAGTTCCGATTGCCAATTGCCGATTGCCGATTGACCATTTTGATTGGCAACGTGCGACCACTGGCTCCTGTTCCCCGGTCTCTGTCATGTCACCCCCCCGGGGGGTCGACCTTGTCGCATTTGACGTAAATCATAGGAACCACTTTGGTTACGACCGTTTTCCACGATGTCACCCCCACGACAAACACGACATTGGGGGCCAAGGGCGGAGGGCCATGGGCCAAGGGGGACGTGCGAAGGTGCCGCAATCTGCAATCTTGATTTTTCGACCGGGCGGACATCGTTGTAAGTCTTCGTTTGCTTGGTGCTTGCAGTACTTCGTTGCGCGGGGAGGGGGGCAAACGGGGATTTTTGGGCTTGGGCATTGAAGTGGGCTGGCGTGATGAAAGGTTCGGCGACAGCTACTCAATACAT
>CAZEFM010000049.1:0-28263 GCA_964511575.1 uncultured Phycisphaeraceae bacterium
ATCGCCCCGGGCATCGCCGACCGTCAGCCGGTGAAGCAGCCGCTGCAGACGGGCATCAAGGCGATCGACTCGATGATTCCCATCGGCCGCGGCCAGCGCGAACTGATCATCGGCGACCGCAAGACGGGTAAGACCGCCGTCGCCATCGACACGATCCTGAACCAGAAGGCGACGCACCAGACCGATCAGCCGGTCTACTGCATCTATGTGGCGATCGGCCAGAAGGACTCGACGGTGGCGGGCGTGGTGGAAGTGCTCAAGGAGCACGGCGCGATGGATTACACCATCGTGATCGACGCCGGCGCTTCGCAGCCCGCCCCGATGCAGTACATCGCTCCGTATGCCGGTACGGCGATGGGCGAGTACTTCATGTGGAAGGGCAAGCACGTGCTGTGCGTCTACGACGACCTCTCGAAGCAGGCGGCATCGTACCGTCAGCTTTCGCTGCTGCTGCGTCGTCCGCCCGGACGTGAAGCATACCCCGGCGACGTGTTCTACCTGCACAGCCGTCTGCTCGAACGCGCCACCAAGCTCTCGGATGAGAACGGCGGCGGCTCGCTGACCGCGCTGCCGATCATCGAGACGCAGGAGGGCGACGTGTCGGCCTACATCCCGACCAACGTGATTTCGATTACCGACGGGCAGATCTACCTCGAACCGGAACTGTTCTTCGCCGGCGTGCGGCCCGCCATCAACGTGGGTATCTCCGTGTCGCGCGTGGGTGGCAACGCCCAGATCAAGGCGATGAAGCAGGTGGCCGGCTCGCTGCGACTGGACCTCGCCGCCTATCGCGAACTGGAAGCGTTTGCCCAGCTCGGCACCGAACTGGACAAGGCGACGCAGCGTCAGCTCGACCGCGGTGCACGCATGGTGGAACTGCTCAAGCAGCCGCAGTACGTGCCCATGGACGTGATCGATCAGGTCATCCAGATCTTCGCCGGTACGCGCGGCTTCCTCGACGACCTCAAGAACGAGCAGGTGCAGCCGTTCGCGGCCGACCTCATCGAATACTTCAGCGGTCCAAAGATCGCGCTGCGCGATGAGCTGGCAAGCAAGCAGGGCTTCAACGATGAGTTGCAGAAGCAGTTCAGCGACGCGATCGCCGAGTTCAAGGCCGATTGGCTCAAGGGCAAGACGTCCGGTGCGGCCGCACCGGTGGGTGCCGCGAGCTGAGCGGATTCGGCATCATGAAAACATCAAAAGCCCACCTGTAACAGGGTGGGCTTTTTCTTTCTTAACGCCAAGGGATAACGATCCCCCGGGCTCGACTGTCCAACGGGCGTCATTCTCCGCGCCAGAACCGGGGTACGAACAGCACGAAGATCGCGTACACCTCCAGACGTCCCAGTGCCATGAGAATGGACATGACGAGCAGGCTGCTGTCGGAGAAGAAGCCGTAGTTCTCGCTCGGGCCGACCTTGCCAAACCCCGGACCGATGTTGTTCAGCGTGGAGGCGCTGGCGGTGGCGGCGGTGACCAGATCAATCCCGTCGGATTGCTCCAGCAGCATCAGCATAATCGTCCCCAGCAGGAACAGCATCGGAATGCCAATGACGTACACGAGCGTCGCCTGCCGTGTGTCCGCATCGATGGTCATGTTGCCGACCTTGACCGTCTGCACGATGCCCGGGCGGAATACCCGCTGCACTTCCGAGAGCATCACCTTGGCGAGAATGATGATGCGGACGATCTTGATGCCGCCGGCCGTGGAGCCCGCCGACCCACCGATGAACATGAGGAAGAAGAGGATGGTTTCGGGCACGAAGTGCCAGTTGTCGAAATCGGCGGTGCCGAAGCCGGTGGTGGTGACAATGGAGGTGACCTGAAAGAGGCTGTAGCGCAGCGCGTTGCCGAGCGTCGGTTCGACGGTGTCGCCACGCGCGGTGTGTACGACATCGCCCCAGAGGCTGAAGGTGGAAAGCAGCGTCGTCCCCAGGATCAGCAGCAGGAATATCCGCAGTTCCGTGTCGCACCAGACGAGCTTGACCTGCTTGCGGTAGAGGCGGTAGTAGAGCGTGAAATTGATCGACGCGATGATCATGAACGCGGCGATGATGATTTCAACGGTGACCGAATCGAACGCGGCGACACTGGCGTTCTTGGTGCTGAACCCGCCGGTGGAGAGCGTGGCGAAGGTGTGTGCCAACGCGTGGAACCAGTCCATTTCCGCCGGCCCGAGGAAGCGCAGCAGAAGGAGCAGCAGGACGGTCAGGCCGAGATAGGTGATCCACAGGATGCGAGCCGCCTCGGCGATGCGCGGCCGCACGCCGGACTTGGAGACGCCGGTGGTCTCAAATTGAAAGATCTTTTTGCCCGCGATGCCGACGTTGGGCAGGACCGCCACGAAGAGCACGACGATGCCCAACCCGCCCAGCCATTGCGTGAGCGCTCGCCACAGCAGCAGTCCGCGTGGCACCGATTCGACATCGTTGAGTACGGATGCGCCGGTGGTGCTGAAACCGCTCATCGCTTCGAAGTAACACGCGGCGAATGATTCAAAGCGGTGGGCGACCTCGAACTCCGCGCCGAACCGCGCCCAGAACCAGTAGGGCAGCGCACCAACGAATGCGCCAAGCAGCCAGGAAACGCCCACCAGCAGCAGCGCTTCGCGCCTGCCGAGATAGTCGTTCATGTTCCGTCGTCCCACCGTCCACAGCGCCAGCGCGATCGCCAGCGCGACGAAGATACTCAGCCCCAGTGCCTCAATGGCAGGTTTTTCCACCTCGGCAAACCAGAACGCATCCACCGCTGACCAGAGCAGCGCCGCCAGCAGGCACATGCTCAGGACGAACATCAGTTTGCCGAGTTGTCGCAGGACAAAGTGGTAGTTCATGGGCGAAACGGCCGAGGACGGTGGTCCGGGGCTTGGGTCAACCGCGGTTGACTATTCCTTGATTCCAAACATGGTCATCAGTTGGCGTTTGCTTCCCGCCGGGGCAATGATCACGAGGGTGTCGCCGATGGCTAACGTGTCAGCGGCGCCGGGGATGCGCACCTCATCGCCATGCTGGATCGCGGCGACGAGGGTGCGCTCAGGCAGTTTGAGTTCGTGCAGCGGTCGGCCGATCACCTGTCGCGCCGCTGCCGGCACCCGAAGTTCGTATACATCCGCAATGTCTTCGGCCAGGCTCGCCAGCAGCTTCACCGGTGACTCGTCGACCACGTGCTGGATCTCCGCCACAGCCGTCACACGCGGGCTGAACGCCTTGTCGATGCCCACGTGTTCCAGAAGATGCAGATACGTTGACCGCTGAAGCACCGCCACAGCGAACTTCGCCCCCATGCTCTTGGCGCGCGCGGCGGCGAGAATGTTGTGCTCATCGTCCGGCGTCACCGCCACGAACGCGTCCACTTGTTCCACCCGCTCTTCCTGCAACGTGTCCGCCTCGGCCGGATCGTCCTTGAGCACCGTCACCCAGTCGAGCTTGTTCGCCAGTTCCTCCGCGCGTACCGGGTCGTTCTCGAAGATGCGGATGGAAAAGTTTTCGGTGCGCAATGCCCGCGACAGCCACACCGCCAGCGATGTGCCGCCCATGATCATGATGCGTCGTCGACCGAACGGCTCGCTGTGAAAGAGGCGACGGCTCTTTTCGAACGTGTCCACCTCACCCACGAGGGTGACAACATCACCCACCTGGATCACCGATTGCCGATCGGGGATGAAGGCTTCGCCGTTGCGTTCGATGGCGGCAACACGCGTCGATCGGGGCAGCGCCAACTCCGCCAGGGCCTTGCCCACCGCGGCGGCTTTGGCGTCCACGGGAAGGGCCTGCATCTCGATGCGGCCGCGAGCGAAGCGTTCCACCGCCAGCGCTCCCGGGCTGCGCAGCGTCTGGGCGATGGCGAGCGCGGTGGTGTATTCCGGGCACACCAGATGGTCGATCCCCAGATACTTGCCGTAGTCCAGTCCGCGTCGTTCAAAGTAGGCGCTGTGGTGGACGCGGGCGATGCACTGATGCGCCCCCACGCCCTTGGCGATCGACGCGGCCAGCAGGTTCACCTCGTCGTTGTTGGTTGCGGCGATAAACAGGTCGGCGTCGTCGCAACCGGCCTCGATGAGCACCTCCCCCTGCGTGCCATTGCCGTGCAGCACCTGAACGTCCATCGCCTCCTCCAGGGCGTCCAGTTTCTCCCGGTCGTGGTCGATGATCGTGATGTTGTTTTCGCCCCGGGCGCCCAGGACCTCGGCGGCATGCCTGCCCACCTCACCCGCGCCGCAGATAATGATGTTCATGGTCGCGATTCCCGTGCCCACAATGCCAGGGCGAACGTTGGGAACATCATAACGGTTTACCACTTGCCGCTGTGGATGGACGTGCGAAGGGGAGGCAGGCGGTGCATCCCGTGAGGGGGTGTGGGTAAGTGGAACCCTCGGGGGGACGACGGCGGAAGGATGGGGGAGGGGCTCCAAGGCGCTGTGGGTCGCGTTTTTGACTTGCCTAGGCTCTGATCCAACGATAATCTTAAAGTAGGACGCCAGCGCTTTGGACGGCTTGTCCGCCGGGGCTGGGCATTGTGTAATTGACCCCTGGAGGCATTGACCATCGCTAGAAGATTTCGACCACAGGACCGCGAGGTTGGCAAGCGGCTACGCATCAACGAACTGATTCGCATCTCTCCAGTTCGGCTGATCAACGACAACGACGAGCAAGTAGGCGTGGTCGAGCTTGAGGAAGCCCGCCGCATGGCGCGCGAGGCCGGGCTCGACCTTGTTGAAGTGTCGCCCAACACGACACCTCCCGTTTGCCGGATCATGGATTACGGCAAGTGGAAGTACCAGCAGAAGAAGAAGGAGCAGAAGGCCCGTTCGCACGCCACCAAGAGCGAGCTCAAGGGCATCCGTCTGCGCCCCAAGATCGATGACCACGACCTGGGGATTAAACTCGACAAGGCACGTCAGTTCCTGCTCGATGCCAACAAGGTGCAGTTCACGATGCTGTTCCGCGGTCGCGAGATGGCGCATCAGGATCTGGGGTTGCGTTCGATGCGGGAGATCTGCGATAAGCTGGCGGACGTGAGCAAGGTGGAGACGCCGCCGCGCATCATGGGTCGGCGCATGACGATGGTGCTGGCTCCGGATCGCAAGCCGGTGGTGAAGGAAAAGAAAGCGGAGCAGCAGCCTGCGCCGCCTCAGCCGACGCCTCAGAGCGCCTGATGCGGGTGGCTCCCTTGTGGGGAGTCGTCTCACCGCCGTGACGCGGCGGGCGCTTGTCGATCAAGGGGGTGCCAACCGATGCAAGTCGCCTATCGCGTGTTTCGCAGTTCCTTCTCGTCGTGGGACACGTTGTTCGAAGAGGCCGCGGAGTTCGCCACGCAACTGGGGCCGGGACGGGTGATCTCCATCTCCCACTCCGAAGATAAAAACGACGGGGTGGTGACGGTCTGGTATTGGCGTGTTGGCCCGCCTCAGACCTCGGAAGCGACGGCGGCCGCGGAAGTGGGCATCGGCGTGGAGGGGTAACGCGGAGGCGCCCACCACGTCGTCGGCGCACACGCAGGCACAGAGGGAGAGTGGCAGGGCGGGATATACTCTCGGGCATGTCGCCGCGGATCACCAGTTTCAATCTGCCCGCCGGTCGCAAGTTGGGGCCGCGTTACGTCGTCGAATCGCTGCTCGGCATCGGGTCCGAGGGCGAGGTCTACGCCCTGCGTGAGGTCGATACGGGGATCCGCCGCGCCGCCAAGCTTTACTTTCCGCATCGCGATCCGCGCCGCCGCACCGTCATCCGCCACGCCCAGCGGCTTGAGGCGCTGCGCACCTGTCCCATCGTGCTGCAATACCACCACTCCCATGAGGTGATCGTTCGCGGCCGAAAGGTGCTGGCGATGATCTCCGAACTGTGCGAGGGCGAACAGCTCGAGGCGTGGTTGAAAAAGCATCGCGGCGGACGCATCACGCCGTTCATGGCGCTGCATGTGCTTTACGCGCTGGTGCAGGGACTCGAAGCGGTCCACGCCAAGGGCGAGTATCACGCTGATGTCCACAGCCAGAACATTCTCATCAATCCGGTCGGCGTGCGCTTCGATCTGAAGCTGCTCGACTTTTACGAGTGGGGCAAACCCACACGCTGGAAGCAGCAGCACGACATCGTCGACTGCATCCGCGTCTTCGTCGAGTGCATGGGTGGCCGCGATCACTACAACAAGCTGCCCCGGGAGATCCGCTACATCGCCTGCAACCTGCGCTACAACACCATCGTGAAGCGCTTCCCGTCGATGACGGCGCTGCGCCAGCATCTCGAACTGTTCGAATGGACGGGGATTTGGTGATCTGGTGATGTTGAGATGGGTGAACTGTACGGGGCGAATCCGCCACGGCTACAATGTGCCATCCAATACCGATTCACCAACAGTCACCCAACCAGAAAACATCACCAAATCGCCAAATCACCACATCCCCCATGATCCTCCACGTCGACATGGATGCGTTCTTCGCCGCGATCGAGCAGCTCGATCAGCCGGAGTTGCGTGGCAAGGCGATTCTGGTGGGTTACGACGGGCCACGCGGCGTGGTGACCACCGCGTCGTACGAAGCTCGGCCGTACGGCTGCCATTCGGCGCAGCCCATGAGTGTGGCGCGGCGATTGTGTCCGCATGCCATCGTCGTTCCGGTGCGCGGGCAGCGGTATCGTGAAGTGTCGCGGCAGGTGTTCGATATCCTTCACAGCGTCACGCCCGACGTTGAACCGCTCAGCATCGACGAGGCGTTTCTGGATGTCAGCGGCTGCGAACGGCTGATGGGCGATGCGGTGACGATCGCGCGGCATATCCGGCAGCGCATCCGCGATGAGGTGCAACTCACCGCCTCCGTCGGCGTTGCACCCAACAAGTTCCTGGCGAAGCTCGCTTCGGACATGGACAAACCCGACGGCCTGACGGTGATTCGCGCGGAGGATGTCGACCGCGTGCTTCCGCCGTTGCCCGTGACGAAGATCTGGGGCCTTGGCCCTGCCGCCGCGGCGCGCATGGCGGATCTGGGCGTTCGCACCATTGGTGACCTGCGCGCAATGCCCATCGAACGCCTCACCAGGCACTTCGGCAGCGCGGGTGAACATTACCACCGACTGGCGCACGGTATCGACAACCGCCGGGTCACGCCCGACCAGCAGGCCAAATCGATCGGCGAGGAGAACACCTTTGCCTACGATGTGCCGCAGCGCGAACACGTGCGCAGCGTGCTGCTGGAACACGTGGAACAGGTCGCCCGCCGATTGCGTCGACACGGATTGGCCGCCCGCCGGGTGACGGTGAAGATCCGCTTCGGCGATTTCCAGACGGTCACCCGCTCGCAAACGCTTACCCAGCCGACCCACGTCACCGCGGAACTGTGGCAGGCGGCGGCAACGCTCTTTGACCGCTGGGCCGACCAGGCGTTCCAGCCGGTGCGGCTGATCGGCATGACCGCCGGGGAGTTGACGCCCGCTCAGGGACAACTGGGCCTCTTCAACGATGCCGACCGCGACCGCCAACAGCGTCTCGATGCCGCCACCGACGAAATCGCCCGCCGCTTCGGCAAACAAGGCATCCGCCGCGGAACGCTTCGACGGGAATAGTGCGGATCACTGCCCGAAGCTGGGGGTGGGGGCGGGGCCGCTGAAGAGTTCGGGGACCAGGGCGATGCCAACGGTTTGCTCATCGTTGATGGCATCGTGGCGGAACTGCACGAGGATGCGCCACTGGGGCAGGCGGCGTTCCACGGTGAAGGTCAGGTCCTGCGTGTCGTTCTGGCCCAGATTCAGCCGCTGCCGATAGCCGAGGCTGTACTTGGGCGTGAGGATGTAGTTGGCGCCCCAGGTGAGCAGCCGACTGTCGATCAATTCGATTTCAGCGTATTCGAGAAAGGTGCTGAACCGCGGGGTGTGTTGGATCTGCGCGCCCAGATGCCACAGGGGCACATCGTTGTCTTCGAGGCTGTAGGTCACATCACCGACGATGGCGAAGCTGTCGGTCACCGCCCAGCGGATGTCGTTCTGGATGTGCTCGCCGCCGACGCTGTACTCGGGGCGGTAATCGAAGAAGCGGGCGATGTCGGTGCGGACATCGGCATCGTCGCTGCGATAGACGTAGTTGGTGTCGATAACGAGCCAGTCGACGCTGCGCCACGCCCCTTCGCCGCCGCGCTGCGTCTGGAACGTGTTGCGGATGCCCAGCCGGGTGCCGAAGCCGCGTTGAATCGCTTCGACGTCGGGGTCGTAGACGGGCAGCGCATCGGCATCAATGGTCGAGCCGATGAAGAAAATGTTGGCGCTGGGCTCAATGATGTGCCGCAGGCGATGCAGGTCGAGCAGTCGGTTCTCCACCTGGCTGTACGTCCGGGAGAACTGCGTGTGCAGGCGTGTGCCCACCTGTCCCCAGAGGCGGTAGTTGTCCTCCTCGCCGGAGAAGTCTTCGAAATCGTCATCGTAGGCGGTGATACGGCCGACGATGTAGGGCACGATGTCGACGATGCCCAGCCGTGCGGGCGCCTGCACCTCGTGTCGCGAATCGAATCGCAACCGGTAATCGCGGGGGATGCCCGCCAGTGCGACGGCATCGCTGAACGTCTGCGTGGGCGTCATGCCGAAGAGTTCGGCGCTGGCGCGTGTGCCAAAGCCACGCTCATCGAGCGCATCATCGCCAGGCTTGATGCGCATGCGGCTGAGTCGGTTTTCGGTGAAGTAGGTCAGCCGATCATCGAAGAAGCTCGTGCCGATTTGTCGGTAGGTGAGTTCGGGCAGCTTTTCAACGAAGTAACCCGGGGCCTGCAGTTCCGTGAGCTGTGGCAGGAAGTCGTTGACGTTGTATTTGGCGAGCAGGGTGAAGGCGCGGTCGTTCTCCTGCTGCTTGAAGTAGATCGACGTTTCGTACGGCTTGGCGATGTACGCTTCGTCCGGGAAGAACTCCTCGAGGAATGTGGGGTCGGAGGCGTATCCCAGTTCGAGCGACAGTTCCAGATCGTGCCGCAGGTACTGCCGGTGTTTGAGCGAGAGGTAGCCGCGTGTCTCGCCGTCGAAACCGACATCATTGCGGTTGCCGATGCGATCGGTGCCGGTGTCGTAAGGCAGGAGGTAGCCGTCGACGCGGCCGAACATGTTGGGCACGTCGTATCGGAGGCTGAGTCCGAGCCCCACGCCGTGATCGCCGCGGTAATCCAGATCGCCGCTGAGTGCCACACCGTCGGGCGGTTCATAACCGGCAAGGGCGAAGAGATTCCAGCGGGTTTCGATTTCCGGTTCGAAGTGGCCGTCGCGTTTGCGGTAGCCGACGCGGATGCGTTCCAACGGCGGGGCGGAGCCGACATCCCCGGCAAGACGCGGCCAGTAGAACACCGGCAGCGGGCCCACCGTGAAGACGTTGTCCTGTGCATCGTACGACTGGCGGGCGGTGCCCGTGGCTTCATCGCCCGTCTGTTCAAACTGCAAACGTCCGCTGCGGATCGCGAAGTGCGGCTCGGCGAACTCGCTGGTCGTCAGCGTTACGTTGCGCCCCGACCAGCTTGTGCGCGATGCCTGACGCAACTGGTCCGCCCGAAGGTACAGCGGAATGCGACGGCGAACGTCCACCGTGTAAACCACCGCATCGAGCACCACCGCTTTGTTGTTCTTCGGATCAATGAAAACACGCGGGGCACGTACGGTGTACAGCCCGTCGCTCACCGACACGTTGTCTTCCAGGTAAATGCCGGTGATGTCCCGTGCATCGATCGTGCGGCCGTCGAAAACGTCTTCGATGCGACCCACGTTGACGAAGATGACCGCGTTTTCCGCGGTGAGCGTCATGAAGCGCTGCTCGCCTTCGAACTCCTGATACATCACTTCGACGCCGCCCATCAGCGCGATGTAACGGCTGTCCTCATCGAGCGGTGCGGATTCGATGCGATCGTAGTTGAAGCTCACCAGCCCCCGCGCCGGCAGGATGCGCTGATCTTCCAGTTCGCTCACCACCGCCCGATCGATCGGGCCGCGTCGCACGGGGGCGGCAGGTTCGTCAGCCGGATCGATGCCCGCGCCACGGGGCGGCAGTGAACCGGGCGGCAACGGTGTGCGCTGCGGATCGGTCGGCGCCTGCGCTTCACGTTCCCGTGCCGACGGCGGGTCGCCCGGCGACTGGCCACGCAGGTCACGCATCGTGCGGTCCAGATCGTCCTGCTGAGCGCGACGGGCCGCCTCGGCATCCTCATCGCTCAATCGCGGCCCCGGCGCGAGCGGCGCCATCTCACGCGACATCGCCTGCAGGTACGCACCGATCCGCTGCAAACCATCGGCGACGAACGGCTGATCCGCCGGCGCTCGCTGCACCGGTGTGAAAAGGTCCGTCGACAGCTCCAGATCTCCCCGGGTGCTCACCGTCACCAGCAGTCGCGGCGCTTCGGCGTCCACCCGGCCGCGACCCAGCGTTCGGGCGTTGTCCAGATAAAGCGCTACGTGATGCACCGTCTGTCCCGGGCGGCGTTCCGGCTCGATCCGAACCAGGGCGCGATCCGCGCGGAAGCCATACGTGCCGATCGAAAAGCGCACATCCTGTGTCAGCAGCACCCAGCGCACCGCGCCTTCACGCCAGCTCAGGGCGCTGCGCGCCTCCAGTTCGCCATCGTTGTCGAGGATCGGGTCGCGAGCGGCGGCGGCGGGGCCCGGAGCCGGTGCGGCGGGGGCATCCGCGGGCGGTTGGTCCTGCGCAAGGGCTGTGGGCAGACGCATATGCGTTGCAACGAGCACGCCGATCGCGACGAGCAGTCCCACCTGCATCCACCATCGCGTGATCACGCCGCGCTGAGGCGACCTCGGTTGGTCGAAAGAGTCGTCGTTTCGCGGAAGCGGAGATAAGTTCATGGCGTGGCGCGGCCTGGGTTGATCGGGCGGGCCGATTATAGAGCCTGCGACCCAAGCGGCAACAAGGCGACGTCGCCGCCTTGCCAATCCACCACGCTGCTTTACACGCACCCTGCCCGTACTACACTTGTGCCGCTATGCAGGAAGCCATCAACAAAGCCGCCGCGCTCGTCGAAGCCCACGAATACATCCGTCGCTTCGAAAACAAGACCGTCGTCGTCAAGGTCGGCGGGTCCATCATGGACGACCCGGACACCCTGGGCAGTCTCGTCATGGACGTCTGTTTCATGGACGCGGTGGGCATGCGCCCCATCATCGTGCACGGCGGGGGCAAGAGCATCACCTCGGCGATGCAGGCCGCCGGCCTCGAAGCACAGTTCGTTCAGGGACGTCGCTACACCGATGATCGCACGCTCGCCATCGCCGAGCACGTGCTGGTCAACGAGGTGAACAAGGCGATCGTCGATCGCATCAATCAACTCGGCCACAAGGGCATGGGGTTGCACAGCCTCGGAAGCTGCGCCGTGTTCGCCGAACGCCTCTTCCTCACCGAGCAGCGTCCCGAAGGCGGCACGCGCAAGATCGACATCGGCCTGGTCGGCAACGCCAACTGGGTCAATGCCGAACTGCTCAAGGCGCTGGTGGAAGCGGAGTACATCCCCGTGATCGCGCCCATCGCGCGTGACGCAGCGGGGGGTAAGCTCAACGTCAACGCCGACTCGGTGGCGGGACACGTCGCCGCTGCCGTCCGCGCCGAAAAATTCGTCCTCGTGTCCGACACGCACGGCATCCGCACGAGCGAAGACGCCTCCAGCCTCGCCTCGCACCTCACCCGCGCCCAGATCGACGATTTGATCGATCAGGGCATCATCGCCGGCGGCATGCTCCCCAAGGTGGAGGCGTGCCTCACCGCGCTGGAAGCGGGCGTGCCCAAGGCGCACATCATCGATGGCCGCATCCCCCACGCCCTGATGCTCGAGGTCTACACCAACAGCGGCATCGGCACGGAGATTGTGCTGTAGTAGCGGTCGGAAGCGACGCCACCTGTCGCGTTCATGCCGCACGGAATTCTCAACCGCATCGGGGGATGTTCCGATAAGGTACAATCGGAGCGACCCATGCTGCGCTGGATCCAGACCATCATCGCTGCGGTGTTTGTGGTGTTGCTCGCCGCGTGGAGCTATCACTTTCTTGCCGCTTCGAACGACGACACCCAACGTCAGCAACTCGATGCGGCGTTGCGGAAAGTCGAATCGCTCGCCCGGGACTTCGATGCCCTGCAGGAACGCCACGCCGACCTGCAGCGTGTGCACGAAGACCTGCGCAACACCTACAACGAAGCCATCGCCAAGACAGCCGTCACCGAGTTGCTCGTCGAAGATGGCACGCTCTGCGTCACCATCCGCACCGCCGAGGGGGTGGATCGCACGATCCCCACGCCGTTCAACCCGGCGAAGGAGATCTACGTCGACTACGTGGTGCTGGATGGTCGGCTGTGGATCCGCCGGGTGTTCGATCAGGACACGCCGCCCGGCCGGGGACTCGTCATCGACCCCACGCAGGCCGATGTCGACTGGTCCGATCCGCGTCTGCGGCACGGCAACGCGGTCTACCGCTCGCTCAGCGAAGGCCGATGGATCGTCACCGTGACAGGCGATGGCTCGCTTGGCCTGGTGAAAAGCGACGACGCCATCCCCTCCCTCTCCCCGCCGCCACCGGTACGCGACTACGAACCGCTGGAGGCATCGCCCTGATCATGGCGGTGAGTCGCCCTTGGGTAGAAGACATGCGATGGACGAATGGAGCAATCTGGGGCGCTTGTCTCTTGCTGATAATCCTGTCCGCAGGCGGATGCTCCGAGCAGGAAATCATCCGAACCGGTCAGGACACCCCACAGATGACGATTGCCAAGGTGGCGAGGTGCGTTTCAGAACGTGACCGCGATGGTTTTATCGCATGCTTTTCCGACGAAGCGATCTCGGCGGGCCTTCCGCAGGCGATGTTCGAATACTATCCGACAGCTCTGCGGTTTCTCCGCGCATTGGAAGAACGGCTTGGTCCTGACTATCAAACGATCTATGAGGAGATCGAATCCGAAGGTTCGTTCTGGCCGGATATTGCTCCTGAGGTTTCACGCAGCGACGTGCATCCTGTCGTGCTATCGGAAACCAAAGCGGTCATCATCGACGAAGATGGAATGGAGCAGTTTCTGCAGAAAATTGATGATGGATGGGTGTTGACGTTTACGGAGACCGATGCGACCTTCATGATGCGAATGTACAAGGCAAGCGTTCCCGCCATGGAGGACGCCATCCGGGATATCAGCGCTGGCAGGGAGATCGGGCCAATTAAGGAATCCCTTGCGAAAACAATGTTTCGTGGCATTGGTTTTGGACGGTGAATTCGCCGTGCTGCGGCGACGTGGGCCTATCTGATTCAGGCAGAAAAGTGACCGACCGCGCATGTCCATTTTGTGGGGCGGAGATTGCCACGGCGGACATCAACATGGCCGAGGGGGTGGCGCTTTGTCGGGCGTGTGAGCGATTGTCGCGGCTGTCGGAAGTCGTGGCGTTTCAACACAGCGGCGGCGATCCGCTGGCGGAACCACCCCCCGGCTGCTCGCTCGTCGACTTCGGGCAGGAGGTGCACGTTCAGGTTTCCACCCGATCCATCGCGTTGGCATGCTTCTTCATCTTCTTCTCACTCTTCTGGAACGGCATCCTTTCCATCTTCGTGCTTGGCGTGGTTGGAGCGCTTTACGTCTATTTCTTCGGTGAACTGCCACACTGGTTCCCGGGTGAATCGCCGGAAATACCCGGGTCGATCGTTGTCATCCTTGGGTTGGCGCTGTTTCTATTACCGTTCATCATCGCGGGAATCGCGGTGGGCTGGTTGGCGTTGCTGTGCCTCTTCGGTCGCATCGATGTGCATGTCGGTCCCTACGAGGCGTCGATTCGCACCGGCATCGGCTGGCTGGGCCGGACCAAGCGTTTCGACCCCGCCACGGTGAAACATGTCGCCCTGGAACTGCACGAAGGCAAGGAGCACGCCATCCGCATCGAAGCCGACCGGGACATCACCTTCGGCTCACAACTCACCCGTGAGCGGCGGGACTGGCTGCGGGCGGTGCTGCTGCGGCTGCTGGTGCACGAACGCGATTCCCGCAAACCTCAATACGTTGCCCGTGCATAAAACCGGGCGCTTAGGCGTTGTACCCGAACACGGCGCGATGGTGCGTCTGGAGTTTGGTTGGCCACGTGCGTCTGCCTTGTGGCTCAGGTCGCCCCATAGGGTGGCCGATGCGCATCGGGTACACCGTGGTTACGGTACAATGGGGGTGCCTCCGACGGGTGTGTGTTCCGTCAGCGGGAGGCTCTCGCCGAACAATCCTGGGGACGGACATGGCCTTGCTGATGCGTTTGATGATGGCGGCGGTCGTCGTGACGGCGATGTGGCGCGTGCCCGTTCAGGGACAGGCGGCGACCCCCGCGCAGGACCGCCCGGCACTTACCCCGGCGCAGTACGAACAGGCGAAAGGCCTGGTCGATCGGTTGCGGTTCGCCAATCCCACCGCCGAATCGACCACAGCCGTGGTGGAGGAACTGCTGAGCCTCGGCGAGTACGGTGCAACGCAGGTGGTCAACTGGGCCGGCCGCGATGCCCGATCGCGCGGCGATCGTTACCTCAAGGACTTCGAAAAAGCGGCGGGGCGGCGCATCCGCGACCAGGTGCCGCGCGATGTGGAACGCGAGGTGTTCGCCAAGCGGGAAGAGGTGATGGCCGTCTGTCGGGCGGAGAACCTCACCAAGGAAATGATCACCAGCCGCAGCGACCCTGCCCTGAAGCAACTGGAGACGTGGCTCACCGTCAGCCGGGAAACCGTGCTGGAACACGATGAGAAGCTGGCACGCGACCGCGAGGCGCTGCTGCTGCAGGTGGAACGGTGGCGCAAGGCCGCGGACCGTCTGCCCGCCGATCGGCTGCGGCCGCTGCCACAGGTCGAGGAAGCTGAACGTTATGGCGATTGGCTCCGGGAGCAGGAGACGTTCGCCGCGTTGATGGCGACGCCGATGTCCTCGCAGGATCGACGGGTGATGCTCGCCAACTTCCGCATCGCCGAGAAGATGGATCCGGAGGAAGCCGCGGGCATTCACAAGCTCAACTTCATGCGCATCTGGCTGGGGATCGGTGCGCTGGCGATCGACCCGAAGCTGTGCGATGCCGCGCGCGACCATTCCAAGGACATGAAGGAGCACAACTTCTTCGCCCACGATTCGCCGGTGCCGGGCAAGAAGACACCCTGGGACCGCGCCCGCAACTTCGGCACGACCGCCAACGCGGAGAACATCTTCGCCGGATCGCCGAAGGGCGAGGCCGCGATCCGGGCGTGGTGGTACAGCCCGGGCCACCACAAGAACATGCTGGGTAACCATAACCGCGTCGGGCTGGGCCGACACGACAAGCACTGGACGCAGGTGTTCGGCCGGTAGGAACGCGGGACGAGCCGTCGCAGATCCGCCGCGACGGTTGATTTCTCAAAAATGTTAGGTTATAATTTGGTACCTGCGGGCTGTTCTCGGCTCGGTGCCGGGGCCGTCTTTGCCGACGCTGTCGGTGCGAACCGCCTTCTCTCCGCGTTACAGAAATGCCGCGCTTCGCATGAGATGTCACCTTTGTCACCCCCCTGACAGGATGTTGAGAACCATGCAAACCATAGCGCCATTGATGTTTATGGCGGAAATACGAGGGGTTGGAAATGGTGGGGTGACAGGGGACATCGTCGGTGCCTGATGAGGTGTTCGCCACCCTTTCGAAACGCCACCACGCAGGCATTGTTCCATGATGAAAATTTATTTGCATTCCATTGCTGTTGCGTCTAGATTGCGACCGAGGGTTTCTTTGTAATACTTCTTCAAATCCGAAGGGAAACGTCCCATGCGTTTGTGTGTCCTGATGCTGGCGGCGATGGTTGTGTCGGTTGGTTCCGTGGCGTCGGGGGCGACCACCCAACAGACGTTTCAGTTCAACACCACGACCTATTTCGATGCGGTCGGCACCCAACAGAATCAAATCTTCAACATCGTCGCGACGTTCGACACCTTCGACACCAGCCTCGGCGCGCTGACGCAGATCGACCTCGCATTCAACTACGACTTCGACATCGTCGTCGAAGGGTTGGCGGCGGAATACTCCGGCGGGGCGAGTGCGGGTGGGGCGCTGTGGATCAACGGCGTGCTTGACTTTAACGGCACGGGGGGTGGCTACGGTGCTGGCGGCGGGGATGGTCCCACCACCGTGACCGTCGGCTTCTCGGCGAACGCGACCCAATCGTTCGTGGTAGGCAACCTGGACATCAACCCCGCGTGGATTGATGCGTTCCTCGATTCGGCGGGCCCGACCGTCGATCTCGTTTGGACGGCGGACCTTTACGCCACGCCCGGTGCTGACACGCTCGTGTCGCTGATCCTGGCGGACACGTCCAACGTCGTCGTGACCTACACGTACACGCCGATTCCCGAACCGGCATCGTTGGCGCTGCTTGCGCCGATGGGGGCGCTGCTGATGCGCCGTCGCCGCCGGTGAATGACAACCCGGATGTGAATACGGTTCGGTGAACGCGCACTTGTCGCGTCACCTGTCACACATGCGCAGTGAGGACGCGCGCCGATCTCGCCCCTTCGTCGCGTCGCCCAACTCAATCCTGCACTCAAGGCCGCTTCGCTGCCGATAACCCTCTCATGCTGCGCTCCTCGCACATCCTGCAGATCTGCGTCGTTGCCTTGTTGGCGGTGGCGGTGGTCATGGTGCATTCAGCGGGGATGGTGGTGGGCGGTGCGGCGGGGGGCGATGAACTGACGGGAGAGGATGCATCGGCGGTGATGCGGATGCTCACCGGTCGCACGATGCTTTACGCCGTCATCGCCGTGGGGGTGATGCTGCTGGCGTCGCGGCTGAACATCCGGCAGGCGATGCAGTCGCGCGGCTGGACGAATCCACTGCTCATCATCCTGGCGGGGTCACTGGTGATGATGGGCCTGACGTTCGTCCCGGGCCTGGGCCGTTCGGTGAATGGTGCGAGTCGCTGGCTCTACATCGGGCCGCAAAGTTGGGGTCTGTCGTTCCAGCCCAGCGAAGTGGTGAAGTGGGTATTGATTGTGGTGATCGCCTGGTGGTGCGCCCGTCGGCAGGCGATGATGGGGCGGTTCATGCATGGGCTTCTGCCCGCGTTGCTGCTGATCGCGCTGGCGTGCGGGTTGATCGTGGTGGAGGATCTGGGCACCGCGGCGCTGATCGCGCTGGTGATGGGGTGCATGCTGGTGGCGGGTGGCGCCCGGCTGTGGCAGTTGGCGTTGATGGTACCGCCTGCCGCGGGAGCCGTGGTCGCCGCGATCCTGCACAGCCCCTACCGTCTGACACGGCTGATGACGTTCCTCAACCCGTGGGAAGACCCGCGCGGGGCGGGCTACCACTCGATCCAGTCGCTGCTGGCGTTCGCTCAGGGCGGGCTGACTGGTCGCGGCATCGGAAACGGGGTGCAGAAGTTCGGCTACCTGCCCGAGGACACCACCGACTTCATCTTCGCAATCATTTGCGAAGAGATGGGACTGGCGGGGGCGGCACTGGTGATGGGGCTCTACCTGGCGATTCTGTGGGTTGGACTGGGCATCGTGCGCGACTGTCGCGACACCTTCGGCCGACTCGTCGGGCTGGGTGTGCTGCTGATGCTGGGTTTCCAGGCGCTGATCAACATCGCCGTGGTGACGGTGGTGGTGCCCACCAAGGGCATCGCGCTGCCGCTGCTGTCGTCGGGCGGCACGGGGTGGATCCTCAGCGCGTTTGCGATCGGCCTGGTCGCGGCGCTGGATGAAGCCAACCGATTCGAGGCGGAGGCCGGCCCGCTTACCGAGCCGACGGCGGGTTCGGCGATGGTGGCGGCGTAGCCGGGACTTTGCCCCCACGCTGCGTTAGACTATGCCGCCTATGACTGATGCATCCGACAACACGAGCGGCGATCACACGACGCTGCAGGGAACCATCCCCTCCCTCGCAACTCCTCAGGAACGCGAAAACGCCCTCAATCAGGCTTTCGACTACCGCGGCGATGTGACCGTGACCCTCGCCGATGGCCGGGAAATCGAAGGCTACATCTTCGATCGACGCGGCAAGGGCGACGCCGCCTGCGTCCGCCTGATCCCCACCAACAGCGACGACACGGTGACGATCCGCTACAGCGAGATCACCCGGCTGGTGTTTTCCGGCCGGGACACCGCGGCGGGCAAGAGCTGGGAGACGTGGGTGAAGAAGTACAAGGAAAAGAAAGCCCGCGGCGAAGCGGCGAACGAGTTCGGCGAGCCGCTGGAAGAAGGGGCGTGACGTGATGTTGCGGCGTCGCCGCGGTTTGACGTGTGTTGAGAGATCGCATCGCCGGATGTGTTTGACCTGTTTGATGTGTAGCTGAATCCATGCCCGACCTGCCCACCCTGCAACAGTTTGCCCGCCTGGCGGCGCATGCCCGGCTGATCCCGATGTACCGCCGGTTGATGAGCGATCAACTGACGCCGGTGCTGGCGTACCGCAGGCTGGTGCAGCCGGACCCGCGCATGGCGCCGAGCTTCCTGTTCGAGTCGGTGGTGGGCGGCGCGCGGGTGGGGCGGTACTCGTTTCTGGGCGCGCAGCCGATTGCGCAGATCATTGCCCGCGGCTACGACGTCCAGTACATCGATCGACTGCGACCCGAGCGGTCGCGCACCTTCCGCAGCGACGACCCGCTGCGTGAGATGGACAAGGTGACCAGCGGCTGGACACTGGCGCGCGTGCCGGGATTGCCCGACCTGACCGGCGGATGGGTGGGGTATGCCGCGTACGACACGGTGCGCTACCTCGAGGGCGACAAGCTGCCGTCGCCGCCGCCCGATGATCGCGGGCTGCCGGACATGCACATGCAGCTTTACCGCGACGTGGTGGCGTTCGACCACGTACAGAAATGTCTGCTCGCGATCACGCACGTGCTGGTGGATGAGCATCCATCAATCGAGGCGGCATACGCATCGGGGCGGGAGGCGCTGGATGCGTTGGTCGACCGCATCGAAACACCGGTGACGACGCTGCCCGCTGGCGCGGTCGATCTGGACAGCCCGCCATCCGCGCTGCCGTTGGGCAACATGGGCGCGGGTCAGTATCAGGAAGCCGTGCGCAAGTGCAAGGAATACATCGGCGCAGGCGACATTTTCCAGGTTGTGCTGTCGCAGCGGTTCGAACGCACCACGCAGGCTGATCCCTTCGACATTTACCGTGCGCTGCGCGTGGTGAACCCGTCGCCTTACATGTTCTACCTGCAGGTGGAAGGCGGCATGCTGGTGGGATCGAGCCCGGAAATTCTCTGCCGCGTGCAGGATGGCATCGTGACGAACCGACCGCTGGCGGGTACCCGGCCACGCGGCGCCACGGAGTCGGAAGACATCGCGCTGGAAGCGGAGCTGCTTGCCGATCCGAAGGAGCGGGCCGAGCACATCATGCTGGTCGATCTGGGACGGAACGATGTGGGGCGTGTGGCTGAGCCGGGCTCGGTGGAACTGCCGGATGTGCTGTCGGTGGAGCGTTACAGCCATGTGATGCACATCAGTTCGACGGTAACGGGCAGGCTGCGGTCGGACTGCACGTGTTGGGATGCGCTGCGTTACGCGTTGCCGGTGGGGACGGTGAGCGGCGCGCCGAAGGTTCGGGCGATGCAGATCATCGACGAGCTGGAGCCGACCAGGCGTGGTCCCTACGCCGGAGCGGTGGGTTATGCCGACTTCGCGGGGAACATGGATATGGCGATCGCGCTGCGGACGATGGTCGTGGTGCCGGGCGAGGCGGCGGAGAAGCACGACAACGCGGAGACAGGGCGTGATGAGGGCGCGGCAACGTGGCGCGTGCACATCCAGGCGGGAGCGGGGATCGTTGCCGACTCGGTGCCGGACAACGAGCATCAGGAAACGGTGAACAAAGCCAAAGCGCTCGCCAAAGCGATCGATCTGGCGGAGCGGGCGTTCGGCCCCGCCGCCGCTGAGGCCGCCCGGTGATGCAGTTCGCCTCGCGGAAATATGATGGCAGCCTGCACTACCGATTCCCCGTCACGCCTGTCGAGGAACGTGACGGGCTTCTCGCCGTTTGGCTGCGCGCGGGCGAGCGTCTGGACAGCTACCGTGGTAGCCGAACCACCACATCGCACTACCTGTGCCTCTATTGGACAGATCGATACTGCAACGTCGAAGCGCTCTTTCACCCTGATTGGCGACCCAAGCGGTATTACGTGAACATCGCCACTCCTGCGGACTGGTCGGATGGCACGCTGCGATGCGTCGATCTGGACCTTGACCTGATCATGCCGCACGACGCAGCCGATCCGGTGGTCGACGATGAAGATGAGTTCGTGCTGCACAGCGCGAAGTGGTCGTATCCCGCTGACCTGATCGCCACCTGTCGGGAGACGTGTGAGGCCGTTGCGGAACGCATGCGACGCAACGCGCCGCCGTTTGACGGTCGTCTTTTCGATTGGCGTCCCGGTCAGCCGCTGCCCGATCCGGGTTGGTAACCGCCGGTGCGGTTCGCTCATTCATCGGGTTGTTCTTTTTCCAGCTCGCGCTCCATCCGGTCGAGCTCGGCCCGTTCGGCTTCCAGCTGTGCGCGACGTCGGGCGATCTCCCTGGCGCGACGGACGTGCGGCGGATCATCGTGATAGACGCTGTAGGGGATCTTGTAGTCTGGCGGCAGCACATCGACATCGGCAGGCGGAGGGTTCGCCATGATCTGACGTACCGCCGGAATGAGAAACAGCCACAGCGACAGCGTGAGGATCAAGGCCAATGCGTGCCAGATGCGTGCCTGCAATCCTGCCTCGCCGCTCCACAGCCAGATGCCCGCAAGGATGAGCACACCGGTCAACACCGCGACGGATACGAGCGCCCCCCACGCGGCCCGGCGACGGTCGGATTGCATGCCCAAGCCGAACACCGCCAGCGCCAATCCACCGACGTTCAGCGATGTGATGGTGAGCATCAGCCCGCTCTTGCCCTTGTCCGCCACCAGCGCCTGCCAGGACTCGGCGAGCGACGAAGGCGGAGATGTTTCAAGGTCCACCTGCCCGCGGGGCGGAGTGGGATCCCACAGGAACGTCAGCGAGCAGACGCAGCACGTCGCCAGCACGAAGATCATGCCGACCGTCTGCAGCACCACGCCGGTGCCCTGGGCAAACGCGCGGGGTGGCGGGCCGGCTTCGGGCGTTTCCGTTTCGGACACGTCCCCGGGATCGGAAGGTGGGGGGGCATCGTTCACCATTGGCGGTCCCACGGTTCGAGGTCGTCACGATCGCCGCCCTCCGGGTCCTGCGCACCTTCCGCCAGCAAGGCCCGTGACCGCATCAGCGACAGCCCCGCAAACACCAGGAGCGCCATCGGCGTGCCCAGCAGCAGCACGTAGGCCGTCAGCACCCCGGGACTCATCTGCTGAATCGATGCCAATACGCCAGCCATCAGCAGCACGCCCACGACGATCCCCTGCGTGACGATCATCAGCAGCGAGAAATTGACGGCCGTGGCCCGGCCGCGTCGCACATAGAACCCCAACACGATGTATGCCACCCCGGGAATGAACCCGAACAGCGCCAGCGCCGCGCTGAACGGCATAGCCATCGACTTGAACTGCATCGCGGCTTCCACCATCGCCGGATCCATCGTGGAGGTTTCCTGCATCTCCGCGATCCGCTGGCGCAACTCCGCTTCAGGAAGCGCGGCGATCGCCAGCATGGAAAGCGTCAGATAGCCGAACACCACGGCCTCCACCGTGCCGAGGAACCACAACGCCTTGGCGGCGCGTCGCAGGACATCGTGAAACGAGCGACGGCGCGGCTGGTCCCACGCGTCGTCCCGCTCGGCATCGTCCCAGGGATTGTCATTTGGCAACTGCGTCATGGCGGTAGTGTAGCGGCATCGTGCGGCGATGAACCAGCCAACACATGGGAAGGAGCGCCGCACCGTGCGGCGCTCGCCATGGCGAACATATCAATGAGGGAGTGGGTGATTCGATTTGGAGCGTCAGGCCACGACGTTAAGCCGTGTGCCGACCGAGCCTTCCTTCGCCAGTTGGTTGGCGAGGTCCGCCGCCTGTTGCAGCAGCGACACCGCCGCGTCGCCCTGCGTTTTGGCCACATTTTGTGCCTTGACGAGAACGGCCATGCCGATCTGGGCTTCCACGGAACTGGCGACGGAACTGACGCTCATGCCGATTGTATCGGTCAGCACAGCCGGTCACCTTTGAGATTGTCGGGCGTGTTCACCCCTCGCGCAGCACTTTGCAGAAAACCAGTTGTGGCTCGTCGCCAAGGTTGTCCACCGAACCACTGGGCCGATAACCCAGTTTCGCCATCAGGTTCTGCATCGCCGTGTTCGACTGACTGCAGGAGGTGAAGAGCTTGGGCGTCTGGCAGACGCGTTCGAGGTGGGCGAGCAGGGCGGTGGCGGCGCCGCGGCGACGGAAGTCGGCATGCACATAGAGCATCGACACGAAGCCCTGATCGAAGAAGTTGTTTTCCAGCGTGCCGTAACCGACCACCTGACCATCGCACGTCACCACATGACAATGGCGGGACGCCACCGTGCGGTAGATGAAGTTGACCCGGGCACGCTCGTTCCGCGCCACAGCATCAAACCCGAGAATCGTCTGGGCGTCGGCCTGCGTCGCCAGGCGCGTTGTCACCCGCCCCGACATCATTCGTGTCTCACCGCTCATGCATGCGCCTCTCGTTGATTGGGGGCATCATAGCAGGACGGGCGATCGCGGCACGTCGTCGTGCACACAACGCAACAACGTGCCTGCCGCCTTAACGTTTCAAGCGCGCTCGAAGGAACAGGTGGCCGCGCGATCAATCCTCAAGCGTGAACGTGAAGATCGCAGGGTTGTAAGCCACCTTCTCAAGACCGGTGTTGGTGAGCATGGCCGACTCGCCCGCCTCGAGGAGCATGCGGGGGCTGCCATCCCGCGGAATGATCTCCACCTTTCCTTCGGTGGTGGTGATCTGCATGTTGCCACCTTTGTTGAAGAACCCGCCGACCTGCGTGCCAAGGTCGACGATGTCGGCTGTGAACGTGCTGATGGTGAAACCGGTTGCCTCGGGCGGGACGGTGGCGGCGAACTTGCCGCGGTTGATGCGGATGCTGTTGTCGCTCGTCAACGAGAACTCAGCCGGTGCTTCCAGGACGATCCGCGTGCCGCTTTGCATCTGCAGTTCCGCCCGGCCGCGCACCAGCATCATCGGATCGTTGCCGAACGTATCCCCCGTCTTGGGCACGCGTTCCATGCCACGAAACACTGCATGATCCATCCGCAGGAGCGTTGCATGCGCGATGCTCTCCGTCGGCGTGACGACCTGGGCTGCCGAATTGCGCAACGCCGCCCATGCAAAGCCCAGCGCGATCACCGCCAGAACTGCCAGCAGTGCTCCGAAGAGCGGTGCATCAACACGCAACGATTTCGCCTGTTCGGCTGAAGGCGTCAAGGAAGGCGACGCATCGGATGGTTGAGTCATGGCGGTCCCCTTGGAAAGTGCCTGCGTCGGAAAGCTCCCCGGCGAGCGGTCGCCTGCCGTTGTGTCGGACTTACTGGCCGCGTGGCCGCGACTCGATGTCTTCGATGTACGCCATCGTGCGATCCAGCTCCCGCTTGAGGTGACGCACCCGCAACAGCGATTTCACCCGCGTGATCAGCTCCAGCTTGTTCACCGGCTTGGTCACAAAGTCATCCGTGCCCGATTCCACCCCACGCTCGATATCGCCCAGCTCGTTCAGCGCCGTCACCATCATGATCGGAATCGTCCGCGTGGCAGGGTCTTCCTTGATCTTGCGGCAAACCTCAAACCCCGACATCCGCGGCATCATCACATCCAGCAGAATCAGATCGGGCAGCCGCTGCTGCTGGGCGACGGCATCATCGATCAGGCGGATCGCCTCGATGCCATCCCGGGCGGTGATCGTCTGGCAAGGCAGGGACTCGAGGTACGCCTGCAGCAGTTCCAGGTTCTGTTCGTTGTCGTCCACGATGAGGATCAGCGAGTCGCTGATGTCCACATCGTGGGGCGTGGCGGCAAGGGGCGTCGGATTGGCGCTGTCAGCGTTCATATTGGCTGTCGGAGTCTTTCGTTCGGTATCGGTCCGTTCACGGGCAGGGCGTCAATTCCGTTGGCGCGGCGCGCACGCTGCCCGGTTCAATCGTACCCGCAGAACCCCGGTGAGTCGATGGCCGAGCCGCTTCCGCCTTCCCACAAAGGCTCCCAGCGTCTGTGAGGCGAACCGGAGGGGCGTTGTCGACGTATGGGAGGTGTCGACTGGTCTGTCGGGGGCGGCCCGGCTCGGGGGCCCAGTACCGCAACCATATGCGGTTCAAACAGTTATTATGACGATCCGATTTGCTCAAGCATGCGTTTTGAGGTAAGATAGGGCGTTCTGGAGCGTGTGCGGGCGGGTGGTGGCCGGCTGGGGTTTGCGGGCCGGCGGATTGCGGATTCGACCACCCGCCGAACGCTTTGGTTTCCAGAGCAGCATCACATACGCACCGGGCCGTCGGCCCCTGTGGCCGCCGGACCCCAGCACCGGGGATACGAAGGGATGTCGCGTCAAGTGTTCAAAACTCGCTCGCCTTGGGAAGATCGCTGGTCGCAACCGAGTCTCAACCAGTTGCTGGAACCCATCCGCGATCCGTACAAAAAAGCCTTTGAACAGCTCATCGAGGAAATCGACGACTGCGATGACCTGAAACAGGAGCTGACGTGGTACGGCGACGCGTGGAAGTGGACGCTCCACTACACCCAGCAGGACGGTGACGGCCGCGAGGTCGGCACGTTGTGCTATCTCGTTCCCCGGGCCGAAAACCCGCTCATCTGCGTCCCCCTGACCAGCGAACTCATCGAGCGCCTGCCCATGAAGCGGCTGGGTAAGGTCGTGCGCGATGGGATCCGCAGCGCCAAGTGTGCCGTGGAAACCCATTGGGCCACCTGGTCGCCCAGCAACTCCTCCGATGTTGCTCAGATCATGGACCTCGTCAAACGCAAGCACAAGCTGGCGCTGGGCGTGGTCGAAGCGGCTGAGAACAACTGACCCAGGGGCTGTCACACATTCCTGCAACCTGTTGACGTCCCCGGCCGACCCGCGCGGTGGGGCGGTGTTGTCGTTGGTGGATGCTTTTGCAGGCACTTCGGTGAAGATTTCTGTTGACTCCATGAGGATGCAGCGGATAATGAAGGTGCGACCGGTTGTCGTCTGTTGAGCGTGCGGGAAAACCCCGTACGACTCGCGGATGAGGCCGGTGGCCGAGCGTCGGTGAAAGTCTCCTTCCCGACGAGCGTGGTGCTCCGCAGGACGCTGCGGGGCGAAAGAGGTCCGGCGGCAGCGAACCGACGCATCCGTTTGCGTCACCTCGTGTGCGACGGCTGGAAAAACCCTTTCTGAAAGGAGGTGGTCCAGTGACTAGCGACTGTATCAGGGGGCTGCGCTTCTAGCAGCTCGACGGTGCTGCACCGCAGCCCACCAAACTGCGCCCGCCCGAGTCAAACGATTCGGGCGGGCTTTTTTGATTGCGGATTTCCGATCGAACCGTTGCATCGTGGCTTCATGGGTCCGTCAAACAAGGGCGGGGACTTCGCGGTGCAGGAACCAGCGGTCGACGACGACGTGCCGGACGAACCAGTTGGAACGCAGCAGCCAGCCGGCCGCGGTGGCTTTCAACCAGTCGGGCAGAGGCGAGCCATCAGGATCGTCGCCCTCGCCGAATCGCTCACGCAGCGCGGCTTCATACGGTTGCAGACGATCGCGCGTGTATCGACCGCCCGCCTGTTGCGTGATCACACGTGCCGCGAGGATCGCCGATTCAATCGCGGTGCGGATGCCTTCGCCGCTTTGCGGATAAGCGAGCCCCGCCGCATCGCCGATGAGCAGCACACCGTCATCCGTCAGCCGTCGTCGGGTGTGGCCGTACAGAATGTAGGAGTGACCGTGGAAGCGCATCGGCATGTCGCGCGGGATGCGACCGCGCTCCTGCAGATCAGCGACAAACGCCTGCACGTGCGCGCTCAATCGTTCGTTGTCCTCCCTGCCGAGTCCGACGTTCAGATACCGCCCCTTGCGAAAGCACCAGCCGTAACCCGCCAGATCGCGACAGAAGAACAACTGCGGCTCGTGTGGCTGCACCTCGCACGCCGCCTCCTGCAGCGCATCGAGCGGGAACTCGATCTCCTGTGCCGCCACCACGCGTTCGCGCCGTGGCGTGTTGTCGCCGTGGGTGTTCAGATGCCGCGCCACGGGACAGAAGTGCCCGCCCGCGCCGATCAGGAGCGGGGCGGTCAGCTCCGCATCATCGTTCACCCGCCAGACACCACCGTCATAGTCGAGCGACCGCACCGGCTCGCCCAATCGCAACGTCGCACCGCTGCGCTGCAGCAGGTAATCATCGAACTCACAACGGCGAATGCCATAGCTCACCGTCTCGTTGTAACGCAGCGTTTTCTCCGGTCCGCCCATGCGGCTGACACGAAACCCGGTGATCGGCTGCAGCACGCGCGTCGCGGCGTAATCGTCAACCTCCATCCCCACCGTTCGCACCACCGCGGGCGTCACCCAGCCGGCGCACACCTTGTCGCGCGGGAAGGTGCGCTTGTCGACGATGACCACATCGAGCCCCGCTGCACGCAGCCGTGTTGCACACACCGCTCCCGCCGGTCCGCCGCCGATGATGATCACATCACGCATCACGTCTCATGCCTCGCGACTCACAAGCCTGTCGGCAGGCGGTGAACCGCACGGCACGCTCCTGAGAAGGTCAATCCTGATACATCGCCGCCCGCGACCACGGTACGGTGTTGTCATCGGCGCGCGCGAAGACGACCTGGTAAAGGTGCATCTGTCCGGTGGTGAACGCCGCCGCCGAACCGGCAAGGTACAACCGCCAGGCGCGCACGAATGCCTCATCAAACATCCGCGCCACCTGATCGCGCGCATCCTCAAAGCGGGTCAACCAATGCTGCAGTGTGCGGGCGTAGTGCAGTCGCAGGTTCTCCACGTCCAGCACGCACATGTCGTAAGACTCGAACAGATCCATCATCTGCCGCAGCGTCGGCGGATCAGCGCCGGGAAAGATGTTCATCTCGATCCAGCGACTGAAACGCTGCGGACGGTGTCGGCCGATCGTGTGAATCAAGCCGCGACCCGTGTTCGTCAGGCTGCGTGCGATCACCTCGCCCAGTTCCCGGTAATGATCGGTCCCGACATGTTCGAGCATGCCGACGCTCACGAACGCATCGTACGTTCCGCTGATGTTGCGATAATCGTCTTCGATGAACTCCACGCGATCGGCAAGGTTCTCCTGCTCAGCACGATGCCGCGCATAGGCGATCTGTTCGCGCGAGATGTTGAACGCTCGCACGGTCACGCCGTACTTTGATGCCATGTGCATCGCCAATGCGCCCCAGCCGCATCCCGCTTCGACCACCCGATCGCCCGGTTTCAACTGCAGCTTGCGGCAGATGTGATCCATCTTCGCCAGTTGGGCCGCTTCCAGCGTCATCGTCGGCTGCGGGAAGTAGGCGCATGTGTAGAGCATGCGCTCGTCCAGCCACAACTGATAGAACGCGTTGCCGATGTCGTAATGATGATGAATGTTGCGGCGTGAACCGGCGAGCGTGTTGCGATGACTCCGCCACAGGCCGGGCCGCTTCTTCTGCAACGCGCGGTACGCCGTCTCCAGCAGCGTGACCAGATCGCCTTCCACCGTGATGCGACCGGCGGCATAACCTTCGCCAAATCCCGGGTCCGGCTGCCACACCAACCGCAACAGCGACTGTCGATCGGCCACACGCACCGTCCAGCGCGGCGTCTGCAACGACAGGCATATCGGCTCGTCGTCCCACAGCACCAGTTCGATCGGCGGTCGACCCATCCGCGCCAGCATCCCCCGCGCCAACCGTCGGTCGATCTCCAGCACGCGCTGCCGATGCAACGCCGCACCGGATTCACGCCGCGATGCCGATCGATCCGGTTGGTCCGGTCGGTCCTGGAGGATGCCGCCTCTGGTCCGCGTCATACCCATCACCTCCCACACGGATACGAGATGCCCCCACGCCGCCTCTGCGACGCGTTACGCATCTTATCAGTCGCGATGGAACAGACCTAGACAAATTCGGCGCGCGGATGAACTGCGCCGCACGCAACCGCTTCACGTATGCCCGGACGGTCGCTGCAACAGCGCCTCGCCGCGCTTACAGCAGCAGCTCGGCGATCTGCACCGCGTTCAGGGCAGCGCCCTTGCGGATCTGGTCGCCGCACACGAACAGGTCGATCGCGCTTCCGCCCGAACCGTTGTGCGAAATGTCGTTGCGGATGCGGCCGACGAAAATGTCGTCCTTGCCCGAGGCGTCCAGCGGCGTGGGGAA
>CAZEFM010000050.1:0-211 GCA_964511575.1 uncultured Phycisphaeraceae bacterium
TTCTCTATCGCGGCAAGTCGATCGCCGATGTGCTGGACATGACGATCGAGGAGGGGCTTGCGTGCTTCGAGACCTTCCCCGACGTGAAGCGCATGCTCACGGCGCTTGATGATGTGGGGCTGGGCTACATGCAGATCGGTCAGGCGTCGACGACGCTGTCCGGCGGCGAGGCGCAGCGCGTGAAGCTCGCCACGGAGCTTGGCAAGCGTTC
>CAZEFM010000050.1:221-18340 GCA_964511575.1 uncultured Phycisphaeraceae bacterium
ATCCTCGATGAGCCGACCACGGGGCTGCACTTCGCCGACATCGCCAAGCTGCTCAAGGTGCTTGCCCAGCTCACGGAGTCGGGCAACACGGTGATCGTGATCGAGCACAACATGGATGTGATCAAGTGTGCCGACTGGATTGTCGACTTGGGGCCTGAGGGCGGCGCCCGCGGCGGCCAACTCATCGCCACCGGCACACCCGAGGACATCCTCGAGGTCGACGCCAGTTACACCGGCCAATACCTCAAACGCCACCTGCACATGATGGCCAGCCGGTGAATGTGTTGCAAGTGAGTGGGAGCAACGCCAAGACGGCATGAGGCGGAGAAGCCAAGGCGGAAAACCGAACGAGCCCGTCTCACGCTGCACTTCGGAATGATCGTTGTTGCATGGATTCGCTTGGCGTCGCCGGTCCTTGGCGCCTTAGCGTCAATTTCGATGTGTGTCAGCCGTTTACACCCGGTCTTTCGGGGTGATCGGGCGTTGGACTTTGAAGGCGCGGTTGCCTTTGTATTGGCCCATTTGGCCGATGTATTTGCGTTTACCTTCCACCACCAGGGTCAGCGGGGCGCTGGCGGGCTTTTCGGTCAGGATGATGTCGCCCACGTTGAGGTTCATCAGGTCGCTGAACTTGATCGTCGTGTCGGCCAGCACGCTGGAGACGGTCACCTTCGCGCCTTCCAGATGGTTCGCTAGACGATGACGCAACTGGTCATCCTTGCGGTTGCGCTTGTACGCCGCCCACGTCTGGTTGCTCAGCTTGTCGACGACAGGCTCGATGACGTTGTAAGGAATGCACAGCGACATGGTGCCCGCCCGGCCGCCCATCTTCATTTCAAACCCAACGACCACCACCACTTCGTTGGGCGGGACGATCTGCACCAGCGCCGGGTTGCTCTCGGTTTCCTCCAGCTTGAAGCTGAGCTGCAGGATGCTCGACCACGCCTCCTCCAACGCCCGCATGGCACGCTGAATGATCTTGGTCACCAATCGCAGCTCGATCGCGGTGAGCGGCCGCTGCGGGATGAACAGATCGGCGTTGGATCCTCCGAGCAGGCGATCGATCACCGGGTAGATGATCAGCGGGCTGATCTCCATGCAGATGTTGCCGTCCAGCGGCTCGCACGACAGGAGATTGAAGCAAGTGGGGTTGGGCAGGCCGTGCGTGAACTCGGAGAAGGTCATCTGCTCGATGCTGGCGACCTTGACCTCCATGATGGTGCGCAGGAAGCCCGAGAGCAGCGCCCCGTAGTTGCGCGAAAAGCCATCGTGCAGCGTTTCGAGCGCCCGCATCTGGTCCTTGCTGACGCGTTCGGGACGTTTGAAGTCGTACTCGCGGATCTCGAACTTGTCGCGCGGGCCCCGCCGATGGGAAAAGACCTGCGTCGTATCCTCGGGTTCGGACGTGCTGACCTCGCCGTTGTCCACAGCGGCAAGCAGGGCGTCCACTTCGTTCTGGTCGAGTACCTCAGCCATAGCGCTCCTGTCCGCGCAGCGCGCAGGACACATCTGTTATCGGGCGGATCATCGCCATCGCTTCAATAGATCGAAGGGGGCTTGGCCCGCCGTCGCTGACTTCGCGCGGTCGTCGCCGCCCCGGCCGTCCACTCGCCGAACCACTCAGGGGGATGCGGGTTCCGTTGCCAGCGGTTCGCCCACGAAATGGAAGTTCTCGATGCCCGCATCGCGGATCATCTGCCACAGTTCCAGGAACAGCGGCAGCCGATCGTTTTGCCCGTGATCCTCGGCCGCGACCAGCAGCGTGCCGGCATTCTCCTGTGCGGCAAACTCCGCCAGCCGGCTGCGAAGCGCTTCGCGGCTGATCGGCGCGCGGTCGAAGTGGAACTGCCCGGCCGCATCAATGGTCACGGCGTGCACATCGCCCGCCGCCAACTTCTGTCCGCCCGTCACCGGCAGCAGCGTCACCGGCAGAATCTCCGCCCGGTGCATCAGGATCAGGCTGTAGATGAAAAACGTGAGCAGCAGAAAGATGACGTCGATCAGCGGCAGCAGCTCGACGCGGGCGGACAGATCATTTCGGCGAATCGGCCGCATGAGGCGAATTGTACCGCAGTGGCGGCGGAGCGCGGAAAGAAGCCGGGCCGCCGATCGTCGGGGTTCAGGCGGTTTGTCGCCGTGCCCGTTCGCGTGGGGTGTGGATGTGGTGGGCAGGGTCATCGGCCGGCGGGGCGATGCCCTCGGGCGCGTGCGGCTGGTAGGGGATTGGCTGCTCGCGCGGCGGGGGGCCGATGATGTGCGGCTTGGGGTCGCGCTCCATCAGGAACTGCCCCGTGGCGGCCACGAGCAGGATGAGTGCGATGAGCGTGACCGCGACGCTGCCACAGACCAGCCCCACCGTCGCCATGGTGACGTTCTCGCTGCCGATCAGCTCGGGGCCGCGTCGTCGCACCACCACACCCAGCACGATGGCGGCAACCGCGGCGGGCAGCGCGATCCAGGGGATGCAAAAAACCAGAAGCGACAGCACGCCAAGCACCAGCGCCGCCACCGCCAGACCGTGACGCTCCTCCCGGATCGGCTGAGCGCTCTCCATATCCATGGCTTTCTCCCTTTGCCACAGAATGTTATGAACGCAGCGCTCCGCGCGGAATGATTTTCACCCCGCCCGATGATGACTTCGGGAAACCGCTGAACCTCGACAAAGGAAAAGATCGCACCTGCGCTTCCCCGCAGGAGCGCACCGATATCCCGCGCGCCGATGCGCATGATCAGGACGACAGGGCTGATATGCGGGTCACTGCGTCGGCCGCGAATTCCGCGCTGCGGCCTGAACGATGCGCTTGGCTCGGAAGACCACCTTGTACGACTTCGTTGGATCGCACTCGCGCGGGTTGGGCACGAGGATGAAGTCGTCGGCGATAACGGGGTTCAGGTCCGCGCCTTCGATGATCTCGACATCGGTGAGGCGATGATCGAAGAACTGCACCATCGGCCGCCAGCCGCGCTGCGAACCGTTGGTGTTGATGGGCTTGAACGAGTTTTCGCCGCGATTGGGGGTGATGGTGAAGGTGTAGACGCCGTTGGATTCGGTGAGGTTCTGGTCGTACGCCTTGGGGCGGTCGGCCATGCGGGCGGTCCATGCCGGGTCGCCGTAGATCGCGACGACATCCCGATCGAACAACAGGCCAGCCGCTTCGTTCGGTCCCACCTTGTCGCGTTTGGCGGCTTCGGACGGTTCGGCGCCGCGCATCGTCTGCCCCACCGCCAGTTCCCGCCGTGCGATGGTGGGGAAGTACGTGTCCAGCCGGTGCATCAGCGCATGATGGTTGGCGAAGAACGCTTCGATGAACGTGTAGCGGCCGGGCTGCTCGACGAAGTAGTCAAGGCAGCCCCAACCCTGGTAGCCGTACCACGTCGGCACGGTGTAGCCGATCATCTGCTTGACGCCGGCACTGTTCATCCACGCCAGTGCCATCGCATCGGTGGCGTCGATGTGGCCCATGAGGCAGTTGCCAATGGGCAGGTAAACCTTGGGATTGTCGCTGTGGATGTCGTGCCGCTGGTTCTGCGTGTCCCGGCCGAACAACGCGCCTTCCTTCGACAGGAAGTAGCCGTTGTGGTATCGGAAGCCGATCTGCCAGTTGCGTTCGGTGGCGTGGCCCGAGGTGATGAAAAGATCAGCCTTGTACTCGTTGAGGGTGGCGACGAGTGCGGCGGTGGTGTCGTCCGGCCCCTTGAGTTCCTGCGCTTCGCCGCCCGCCTCCTTGCGCACCATGCGGTTCTTCACCAGTTCGCAGTACCAGACACCTTCCTCGACCATGTCCATGGCGATCTCGGTGCCGGAGGCAACGCGTCGAACGGTCAGCGGCTCGCTGTGTCGGGCAATGCTGAGCGCGTTGTCGGCATCGTAGCCGGTGAGGATCGCCCATTGCGTATCGGTGTAGACATCGTCATCGAGCTTGCGGGTCATGCGGTGCACATCGGCGACGAACTGCTTGCCCGCTTCGGCAGGGGTGGCGACAAAGCAGGTGTAACGCGGGAAAACCGAACGCAGTCGATCGAGCGCATCGTTGACGTGGCTGTCGTACACGATCACCTGCGCCACCGGGTACTTCGCCACCAGCGCATCGACCACACGCTTCCAATCGGCATCGTCATGCGTCGCGCGGGAAACGACAATGGCGTAGCTGTCCACCCGGGCCGCGCCGCGCACGAGGCCGGTGAACATCAGAAGCAGGGCGGTGAATACGAGGAAAGCGGAGGATGGTTTCATGAGCGTGCTCCTCGAATGAAAGAGGGCGTTGGACGACTGGGCGGGATACAACAATCAAGTCACTGGGCGTTCTTCAACGCGTTGCGCAGCATGGCGAGGCTCTTGGGGACCGCGGTGCGGAAATCCTCCTTGCCTTCGAACTCGAGCGAGACGTAGCCCTTGTAGTTGTGCTTGGCAAGGATGCGGGCGATGCGGTCGTAATCGAGGTCGAGCGTGTACCAGACACCGCCGCCGTAGTACGTCTTCGCCTGCACGAACACCGCCTTGGGCGCGAGCATTTCCAGTCGGTCGTAGGGATCTTCGAGGAAGTTGCCTGTGTCCATGGTGACGCGCAGCCAGGGCGAGTCGATGGCGTCGACGATGCGCAGCACGCCCTGGGGGGTGAGGCCCAGCCCCCAGTGGTTTTCCAGCCCCAGCACGACGCCGCACTTCTCCGCCGTCGGCAGGCACTTCTCGAACGCTTCGATCACCCAGGGAAACGCATCCTCATCGGTGTAACCTTCCAGCGGCGGTTCGATGCCACGGTTGGCCATGAGAACGTTGAAGTCGCGGCTTGTGCCCCAGCGACCCGTGTTGACGCGAATCGTGGGAATGCCGAAGTCGTAGGCGAGTTCGATCTGTTTGATCGTCTTGTCGATGTTCTGCTGGCGGACGTCGGCGTTGGGGCTGACGAAGCCCTGGTGCGTCGACATGCCGCACAGCGCCAGGCCGTTGACGAACGCCCGCCGCTTGATCGCCCGCACGTTGTAGGGCACCTTCTCCGCCTCCATCTGGACGAGCAGCAGTTCGACGGCATCGAAGCCCATTTCCGCGGCGTGGTCGATGCAATCCTCCGTGGTCACACCCGAGTCGCGGCGAAACTGCCAGAATGAATAGGTGGACACGGCGATCGGGTTGGTGATGCGCCGACCCGTACCCTCGGCGGGACCGGCGGTCGGGGCGGCTGCTCGCGCGGAGGCCACGCCCGATGCACCCAGTGCGGCGGCTGCGGTGGAAGCGACAAAACGGCGGCGATTCATCGACATGAGCGCTCCTTCCAATCGGGTCGCAATGGCAGGGTACGGCAAGGCCGACACCGTCTCCCCCGACTCGCCGTAACACCACCTATGCTAACCAACCGCGGACCGCCCGGCTACTCGTCACCCGACGCGCGACGTCGCCCACCTATTGCGCATGACAAAGCCCATGCGCAGCGCCAGGCCGCGCATGGGCGGGGTTGATGCGTCCGTCAGCCGCCTCACCGCTGGTGATACAGTTGGTATGCCCGGTAGTACTGCTCCGCAGAGTACTGCGACGACTGGTCGCTGTACCGACCGCTGTAACCGGTACCGTAGCTCTCCTGTTCGAAGCGCACCTGGTACTGCGAGCCGCCCTGATCCTGCGGGCCCTGCTGCACGGTGCTGTAGAACGGTTCGGTCACAACGAGCCGATCCGCCTGCGTGGAGAACTGCGGCTGAACACCCGCGGGTTCGACCGGCCAGGGCAACTGAGCCATCTGGCGATCTTCCTCGGCGATGGTCGAGCCGATCCCTTCGCCCCAACTTGGCGCAGCGGCGAGTCCTTCGCCGAGCATCGACAGGTCGCGTCCAATCCCCGACGCCGTGTTACAGCCGGTCAGCGTCACCAATGCGCCCACGAGGGCCAGGGTTGAAATGATTCGCAGCATGGCAGCTTTCTCCTTTCAGGAAGTCGGAACCGTTGCGTAACAATCGCATATCACTCTATGCCTCGGGGCCGCGGGTTCGCGCGCGGAAAAAGCCTGTATTGGTGGTCGGGTGCGCGCCTAACGCCAGCGGCAGGTGCGGTGGGTGAATCCCGGCGGGGACGGCCGATTCTCCCGTGCTATCCCCGGCAAACCGCCGTACTGCGGGTTGGGCGGCCGTTTCGCGCAAGTGAAGTGCTGGGCATCGTCGCGGGGGTGGGGTAAGATGTCGCATTCGGCCCTGAGGGAGCGACCGGTGGCCGAGCAGGGCAGACGCCCCCCGCAGGCGACGCCGCCCACCCGTTGGAGGACGACGGCAGCTCCGATTCGGTTGCCGCGAACGATGTACCCCGGGAACGACCAGGAGCGGAAGGTTTGAAGATCGATGCCGAGTTCGCTGTTCGCTTCGTGCATCGCCTGCGGTTTACGCGGGACATGTTCGACACGCGTAACACCACGCTCATCGACCTTCTGGAGCGTCCGGCCGGCAAACCTGCCCGGCTGCTGTGCTTCGTCGATGCGGGGCTGGCGACCGCCCACGACGGGCTGGCGCCGCGCATCGACGCCTACTGCCAGGCCCATCGCGACGCCATCCTCCAGGCGGGCCCCACGCAGCTCGTGCACGGCGGGGAAGCGATCAAGAACGAACCGCGTGCATTGGAGCCGATGCTCCGCCGCATCGATGAAGCGCGCCTGTGCCGCCGGTCGTACGTGCTGGCGGTCGGCGGGGGGGCGGTGTTGGATTCCGTTGGCTTCGCCGCAGCCATGGCGCACCGGGGCGTTCGGCTCATCCGTGTCGCCTCCACCACGCTCGCCCAGGCCGATTCCGCCGTGGGTGTGAAGAACGGCATCAATGCGTTCGGCAAGAAGAATTATCTGGGTGTCTTCAGCCCGCCCTGGGCGGTCGTCAACGATGAACAACTGCTCACCTCGCTCAATCAGTCCGACTGGATCAGCGGTTTCAGTGAAGCGGTGAAGGTGTCGCTGTTGAAGGACGCCGCGTTTTTCGCGCAGATCGAGCGTGATGCCCACCGCATCGCCGGTCGCGACATGGCCGCCGCCACGCCGGTGATTCGCCGCTCCGCCCAGTTGCACTTTGAGCACATCACCGCCGGGGGCGATCCCTTCGAGCTCACCGCCGCGCGGCCGCTGGACTTTGGTCATTGGGCGGCCCACAAGCTCGAGGCGATGACCGACTACCAGCTTTCCCACGGTCACGCCGTCGCCATCGGTATGGCGCTCGACCTGACCTACGGCAACCGCATGGGCTGGCTCAGCGATGAGGAACTCACCCGCATCCTCGCCTGCCTCGAAAACCTCGGGTTCACGCTGCACCACCCCATGATGGCGGACAGCAGCGCCCTGCTTGCCGGCCTCGATGAGTTCCGCGAACACCTCGGCGGCGAACTCACCGTCCCGATGATCCGCACCATCGGCGAAACGTTCGATGTCAACGAAATCCACCGCGACACCATGCTCGCCGCGATGAAAACGTTGCGCGCCACGACGACACGGCCATCCGCCGGCCGAACCAGAGAACACGTCTGACGTGTCGCGCCCATGACCTGACGCGGCGCATCCCAAGCATTGGCGATAGAATCGCTGGGGAGTGTCACCTGCAGCGAGGGGGTCCTATGGAATCGCCACCCACATCGTTCGTCGATCGCTGGATCGCGAGGTTCGTGTCGCTGGCCATCGTGCTGCTGATGGTGGCGTTGTGCATCCTGCTCTGGCGAACGTCCATGCTCATCTACCGCGTTGAGCAGTCGCTCGCCGCCATATCGGATGACATCCGTCAGGTCTCCTCCACCGCCGCAACCGTGGCGCGTCAGGTGGACGAGGTGCTGGTCATGGTGGATGAATTGAAGGAGCGGTCCGCGGAGATGGCACACCGCGAGGAACTGCGCTCGCTGAAGGAGGAGGCGGTGCTGCTCGGCAGCGCCATCGCGGAGCCCGTGGAAAGGCAGGCGGGCGTTGACGAGGACATTGCCTTCCTTCTTCGCGAAATCCGCAACTTCAAGGGCACGTTCGCCGACGATGATGACAACATTAGGCCGCGACAGTTCTGGTTGAAGATGCGCGTGAAGCATCAGACCTACAAACGCACCATCGGTTCAACGCAGGACTGGATCGACAACATCGCCACCACGACCATCGCCGGTCGGCCGTACTATGTTCAGCACGAAGATGGTCGCCGCGAACCGCTGCCCGATTGGTTGCGCCAACGGCTGGACGAGCGGTACCCACAATAACGGTTCGACGCGTTCGCACGGAACGATGCTTCCCTCGAACCACAAGCGCGTTAGAATCGTTGGCAACCACTGGGCCGCGCATCCGTTGCCCCGCGTTTGGAGGTGTGCATGACCGATCAACGTCAGACCTGTCCCCTGTCGCGCCGCGAGGTGATTGATGCGTACTTTCTGGAGCATCGCGCCAAGCTGATCGATCTGGCGGCTTTTCTGGATCGCGTGGACCGGGCTGCGCCAACGCCCGGCGAGCCGGAGGACTTTCGTCTCATTGCTTTGCGCAAGGCGATCACGCTGCTCGATGATCAGCCGCACCGCGCCAAGCGCATTCTCGAAAGCTTCAGTGACCACACCGACGACATGCCTCAGACCGCGGCGGGCATGAAAGGCGCAGCCGGCGCTCCCCGTTGAACCCACTCACCACAACACACGCTCCGCGTCATGCAATACATCGACCCCCACATCCACATGGTCTCCCGCACCACCGACGACTACCAGCGCATGGCTCAGGCTGGCTGCGTCGCCGTCACCGAACCCGCCTTCTGGGCTGGCTTCGACCGCTCTTCGCCGCAGGGCTTTTACGATTACTTCCGCCAGCTCACCGAATACGAACCCCGCCGCGCCGCTGCCTACGGCATCAAGCACTTCACTTGGCTTTGCATCAACCCCAAGGAAGCCGATGACCCCGCCTTTGCCCGCGAGGTCATCGCCCTTATCCCGTCCTTTCTCGATCAGCCAAGCGTGCTGGGCATCGGTGAAATCGGCCTCAACAAGAACACCAAAAACGAACTCATCATCCTCGAAGAGCAGATTGCCCTTGCCGCGAAGCACAACCAGCTCATCCTTGTCCACACGCCGCATCTCGAGGACAAGCTCAAGGGTACGCGCATCATCATGGATGCGATCAAGCGCAACGGTAACATCGATCCCGGCCGCGTCCTCATTGATCACGTGGAGGAGCACACGGTAAAAGCGGTGCTCGATCGCGGCTACTGGGCAGGCATGACGCTCTATCCCGACACCAAGTGCACGCCGCAGCGGGCCGCGGACATCATCGAGATGTACGGCCAGGAGCGCATCTGGATCAACTCCGCCGGCGACTGGGGCCACAGCGATCCGCTCGCCGTCCCCAAGGCGCGGCTGGAAATGGCACGCCGCGGCCACCAGCGCGCCACCATCGACAAAATCTCCTTCGACAACCCCAAAACCTTCCTCGCCCAATCCCCCAACTTCAAACTCGATTAACCAAAGCCCACCCACGCAGTGGGTGGGGCCGCACCGCAACAGAAAACCGCCCGTTCGCAATTTACGAACGGGCGGTGCTGGTAGTGGTATCGTGATTCTGTCGCGCCGTTCACGCCGCGACACGTCGCCGCCGCGTGATCAGCAACACCCCCGCGCCCAACAACGCCAGACTCGCCGGCTCAGGGATGTAGACAATGTGCAGATCGAGCACGCCCGATCCAAGTTCGCCGGTGAACGTTGCTCCGCCTGAAAGAGCAGCCTGCAGTTGCTCAAGGGTCAAGCCGCTTTCAAGGATGGCTCCAAGTTCATGCACACCGGAGAACCCGATCGCAAGGGGATCTGACCAGAAAATTTCCGTCGCCAGATCAATGGTGAAGAAGTTCTGCGATGGGAAATTAACCACGCCGGTAATCAGGTCCCCGCCATCACTCAGAAGTCGGAAGGATGTCACAACGCCGCCGGGTGAATTGGTTGTGTCGATGCTGACGTTGCCGGTGCTCGGATCATAGATCAGCCACGCGGCATCGTTCGCCGCAAACGTCCCGACCGAACTGGAAGTTACCGCGATGCCGGATCCGAAGTTGCCAAAGACCTGCTGAATGTCGCCGCCATCCACGTCGCCGTTGCCATCGAAATCACCATGGATTCGCGCCAGGCCGTCCGGCTTCGCGACGGGTGAGCTCGATCGCGGTCCGGTGTAGTTTCCGAATACCGTTTGAATATCGCCGCCGTCAACCATTCCGTCGCCATTCGTGTCGCCGTTCATATACGACGCCAGCACTCCCGGGACGCGCACGTTGTCGAACCCGATCCATGCCCACGAGCCGTTGCCGTAGGAGTCGAAGAAGTCGATCTGGTAGAGCCTGCCGTTATCGACGTAGGGCGCAAGTTGACTGGCACTGATGGTGACGGTGTCCCACACGCCGCGTTCCGCCGGGTCGGGCGTTTCCCCGCCGCGTGCCTTGCCGTCGTTCGCCGCACTGCTGTACCCCCATAGCACATACTCACCCGTCAGTGCATCGCGCAGCGCAAAGCCCTGGCGATGAATGCCGTCACCCAGCGGCGGAGGATCGCTCGAGTCGAACTGATTGCGCCGCTCCGACGCCAGTTGGCCCACATGCAACGGGTCGGACAGGTTCGCCGTTTCACCGTGCTGCATCCCGCCCATCATGTCCACCTGCAGGTCGCCGCCGCCGATGATTTCAAAAGTCGGCGAACGCAGCACCATCGACCAGTCCTCATGGGTGAAACCATCGCGATGTTCGAACGGCGCGATCACGATGCGATACTCCCCATGTGTGGCGGAGAGCAGGTTGAACCCGTCGCCGATGTCGATGACCGCGTTGGTGCTTTCCCAGTACGTAAGAGAGGCCGGCGCGTTCGGGCCGCGCCCCGCCGGCGTCGCCTGGTAATAGGTGAATCCATCGCCTTCCAGCCCATTCTCGAAGCTGAAGATCAGTTGGGCGTTTGCCGGCGTTGCCAGCGCCAACCCGCCCGCCGCAAGCGCCACGGCGGTAAGGAACCGGCCCGAATGATGGGCCCGCTGCATCGTCCCATGCATGTGAACCTCCTTGCATGAAGGGCATGAATACACATCGTGCCGCCGCCCCTTCGTGCGACGTCACGACCCGCGGCTACCCCACACGGCAGCACGCTTCAACGCATTCAGATGTTCACAAACCCCAGGGCGCTCGCCGCGCACTTATTCGGCACATACAACAAGGTGGCATTGCCTGCCAACGCCCCAACACCCTGTGTTTGCTTGCCGTACCAACTTCAGATATTCCCCAACACACATGAGCCATCAGTTTAACCACAGCCCCGCCGAATCGGAACCCCTGACGCCAAGTTTCGCCAACTTCGTCAAAACTTCACGCCCCCCGCACCGCGCAGGGAAAAAACGCACCGTTTGAGGCGCGCCTTGAACGACAATCTAAATCTGTGTCACAGCGCGGTTAGCGCACCAGCACGCTCACCCCAACACACGAATCGGTCGGACAGCATCACGGGCTACATGGAGCTGCATCATCTCGCCTCAGTTGCATGGTGCGCAAAAAAGAATGGGACCGGGTTCAACCGATCCCATCGCGTGTGGCGGTTTCGACAGGCCCGTGTTCTCTTAGCGGCGACGACGCAGGAGCATCAGTCCGCCCGCTCCCATCAGCACCAGGCTCGCCGGCTCGGGAACGTACGCGCCGGCGAGGCCGTACTTCTCCTGCAGGTAGTACCCCACCTCGTTCATCTCCGATTCGCTGAGAATGCGGTCGTAGACGATGAGCTCGGCGATCAACCCGTCGAAAGCCCACGTGGCGCCGTCGTTCCGTGCGCCGACGACCACCCTGCTGATGTCATCAAGCAGGACCGTGTTGCTCAGACTCGCATTGACGCCGATGTTCATGTTCGTGCCATCGAGGATGATTTCGATGTCGGCGGCGGCCTTGTTCACGACGGTGGCAACGATGTGGTAGTTGGTGTCCATCGCCATATTGAGCGTCTGGAGTCTGGTGGAGGTAGTACCGTCCCCACTGTGGTGAGCCACGAACATCCCGCCGTCCGATGACGTCCAACTGCTCCCGGCGCGGCTGAGGTATTGCCCCGTCCCGTCCGCGGTGCGAAGCTCGTACGGTGCGCTTCGATTGCTGTTGCTGCGACCCACGAAGAACACCGTCGATTCATTCGCGTCGAAGGCGGCGCCCAAATTGGCGGCGAGGAACTGCCCCACATTCTCGCTCGTCCGGCTGAACTCGATCGCGGCCGCGCCGCCCAGTTCGGCGACGTTGCTGACGTAGGTCGGCCGCAACGCTTCATCCGACTGCTCGACGGTGAGGCTGTTGCCCGCCTGGCTCTGCCACGCGCTGACCGCGCCGCCCGATTCGGTCACGCCGGCGTCCGCCGACAGGTGAATCTGCAGCCCCGAAGTGATCGGCGTCGCCATCACGGCGTGACCGCCCGCCAGACTCAGCCCGGCCACCGCCATGCCAGCAATGAAGTTGCGTGTTCTCATGAGACAGTCCTCCAATAAAAAGGGAAAAAATAGGCAAAACTGAACGGCTGATTGGCCGCTTCCAAATCACGTTTCGGGGCTGGTCGGTTGAATCATGCGCTCCGGCGTCAGCGCTTCGCCGACCACGCGGATGAAGTCGATCGCGCCGAGGAACGTCGGCCTCGCCTCATAAAGCGGTTGCCCATCGACACGAACGCTTTCATTGAAGGTGCCGATCTGCACCGGACGATCGTTGTGCAGTGGCTTGTGCGTCGGGTCGGGTATTCGGCCGACGAGCACGTGATCCACGTACATCCGCAACTCGCGATCGCGGGTGTCGCGGACGGCAGCCACGTGGTGCCACTTCCCATCGTTGATGCGGATGTCGCTGTCGAGCGTGACCTGTTGCACGCCATCGCTCACCAGGAAGCGCAGTTGTCCGTTCTCCACGCGCAGCCACCACGACGGCGCACCGGCACGCCAGTCCTTGGCGATGATGGGGCCTGAGAACTTGCGGCCGGATTCACCGTGAGCGTCCGTGCGGATCATCGCTTCGATGGTGAACGAGTCGTTACCGCTGAAGTTGAGGGCATCGGACTTGTCGCCGAGCGTTGCTGCGCCGCGTTCGGCATCGAAGAACGACGCCGCCGATCCACCGTAGCGTGGATGACCCGCCACGGTGAGCACCGGCTGATCCGCGGCGATCAGGTGCAGATCGAGTTGCCGGCGGCTGATATCGGCGATCACCGTCTGCCCGCTCACCGCATCCAGTTCGTTGAACGTCCACCAGGCAAGCACCCGCGGCGCGGCATACGGCTCAACGGTGCGACGAAACTGCGCGACATCCATCCGTGCCCGGCCCAGATGCAAAGTGCCCTGGCCATCGACATGCGCATTGCCACCGCCCCGGAGGCGTTCCGAGCCGCCACGATCCGGGCGAATATCGACCTCGCCTTTGAGCACATACGCATCGGTCGCGTTGTCGTCACCCACGTGGAGGGCGAATTCCGTGCCCAGGTCGACGATATCCGCCCGCGCCGCTCGCACCGAAAAGCCGCGACTTGCCGGCGTGTTGCAATGCCCCACCAGCTTGCCGCGCACCAGCCGCATGCGGTCGGCGGCAAGCAACTCGATCGTCGCTGGCGCTTCGATCACCACCTCCGCCTCATTGTCGAATCGGAGCCGGGCGATACCGCTGGTCAGCTTGAGCGATTCGTTGGCGATGCGATCACCCGGGGTGAGGGGCTGCGAGCGACCCTCCCATCGGGCATCAAGCTGTTCGACAACGGTGGCGAACAGTATTGGCGTGGTCGTTTCGCCGGGCGTCTCGGGCTGCGGTGCGGGGCGACGCCAGATGAGCAACACCGCTGCGATCAACAGCGCCGCCACCGCCCCATGCACCACCGCGCGGGGGATCACGTAGTGACGCACCGACGACACCGGCTCCGAAGCGCCCAGCACCCCGCCAAGTGACGCCTGTCGTTCAACACGTTGGCGCGCACGCTCGGCCGCGATCTCAGCCTCCTGCGCTTCGCGGCGACGCTGCGCCTCACGCTCCTGCTCGAGCACGTCCAGCAGAATCGACTGCGACTCCGTTGATGTCGGCTGCTGCGAACCCGCGCCATACTGCCACACGAGCATCGCATGCGCACTCATGTAATGCGTGTAGTAGTCCGCGGCATGCTCATCGGTCCTGAGCAGCGTTTCCAGCCGGGCATGCTGCTCCGCCGTGATGCGCGATTCCACCAAGGCCGTCAGCAGCTCACGCAACTCGTCGGAATGTTCGTTCAGGTGATTCATGCCTGTGCTTTGAGTCGCATTTCGATGCATCGCATGAGCGCGGCACGGATGTGGTGGAGCGTCACGGAAACGGCGTTGGCGGAGCGCTCCGCACGTTCGGCGATGGTTTTCACCGGAACGTGGCCCGCGTAGCGTTCCTGCACGAGACGGCGGTGCTCCTCGGGCAGTCGTCTGAGACACTGCGAAAGTGCATCGAGCCGATCGTCCGCATCGCGATGATGCTTTGTCAACCGATCGGACAGGGCGGCGATGGTCTCCTCGCTGAAGTACAGGCGATCGCGTGACGCTTTTCTGCGGAAATTGAGCACCTGCAGGTAAGCCGTGCGAAACGCCCAGGCCATAAAATCGGTGCCTTCGGTGAAATCGTCTGCCTTTTTCCAGAGGACGAGGTTCGTTTCCTGAAGCACATCGCGTGCGTCTTCACCCGAACCGACCATCGAATAGATGAACGCATAGAGCCGGCTTTGCGCATCGGTGAAGAGCGAAACGAAGTGCTGGCTCGGCGTTGGCGCTAATGACATAGCGATCCTTCGAAGACCGAAAGAGCAGGGTCCAACCCTTTCGAAAAGGGCATTCACCTAGTAAATAGCCACCGCGGCGCTGATCTTAAGCGTCACGACAGAAAATTGTGTTTTTTCCGCAAGTGGGAAGCGGAGCATCGCCAAGCGATCGCGCCAGGCGGACACGCCTGCCTCATTCCCACTCGATCGTCGCTGGCGGTTTGCTCGAGATGTCGTAGACGACGCGGTTGACGCCGCGCACCTCGTTGATGATGCGGTTGCTGATGGTCGCCAGCACATCGTAGGGGATGCGTGCCCAGTCTGCGGTCATGAAGTCCTGGCTCTCCACCGCACGCACCGCGACGACGCTCTCGTACGTGCGGCCATCGCCCATCACGCCCACCGACCGCACCGGCAACAACACCGCGAACACCTGGGCCGTTCGGCGATACAGGCTGTTCGCCACGATCTCTTCCAGCAGAATCTCATCCGCCTGCCGCAGCAGGTCCAGCTTCGGCCGGGTCACCTCGCCCAACACACGCACGGCAAGGCCCGGCCCCGGGAACGGGTGACGCCACACCATCTGCTCCGGAAGCCCCAGCACCGCGCCGAGTTTGCGCACCTCGTCCTTGAACAGGCTGCGCATCGGCTCGACCAGTTCAAAGCCCAGCTCTTCGGGCAACCCGCCCACGTTGTGGTGCAGCTTGATGTTCGCCGCCTGACCCGCGTAGCCGTGGCCCGACTCGATCACGTCCGGGTACAGCGTGCCCTGTGCCAGAAAGCGCGGCTTGCTGCCATCCTCTTCCAGACGCTTCGCCTCGGCTTTGAACACTTCGATGAACCGATGGCCGATGCGACGCCGCTTCTCCTGCGGATCCTCCACGCCGGCCAGATCGTTCAGGAACGCTTCGGAAGCATCCACCACGCGCAGGTCGATGTCGAAGTGGTCGCGGAAGGTCGTTTCGACGAACTGCCGCTCGTTGTTGCGCAGCAGGCCGTTGTCCACGAAGATGCACGTGAGCTGCCTGCCGATCGCCTTGGCGAGCAGGGCGGCGGTCACCGCGGAATCGACTCCGCCTGACAGGCCGCACACCACGCGGTCGTTGCCCACCTGGTGACGGATCAGCTCCACCTGCGTTTCCAGAAAGTCGCTCATCCGCCACGTGCCGGCACAGCCGCAGATGTGGAAGAGGAAGTTCGACAGCAGGTCGTCGCCGTGCGGCGTGTGGGTGACCTCGGGGTGGAACTGCACGCCGACGAACGGCTTGGTCTTGTGTCGCACCGCGGCGAAAGGGCAGGTGGGTGTTTGCGCGAGGCGGGTGAACTCCTCCGCAGCCGGACCTTCCACCGCCACCTGATCGCCGTGGCTCATCCACACCGTCGTCTGCTCGGGCAGTCCCTGCAGCAGCGCATCAGGTTCGAGAACCTGCAGACTCGCCCGACCGAACTCCCGCGCCGGGGCGCTCGCCACCTCCGCACCGAGCAACTGGCAGCCGATCTGCATGCCGTAGCAGATGCCCAGCACCGGCACGCCCAGCTCAAACAGCCGCGGATCGCACCGCGGCGCACCCGCGTCGTAAACGCTCGAGGGACCGCCCGAGAGGATGATCCCCTTAGGCTGCATCGCACGAAGTTCTTCCACCGAAATGTCCGGCCTCACCAGCAGGCTGAACACCCCGGCCTCACGCACCCGCCGGGCAATCAACTGCACGTACTGCGACCCGAAATCCAGAACGGGCACCACCTGCCCACGCTGCGATTCGGGCAATTCCGAAGCGGTCGGTTGGGACGAACGAACGGTCTGGCTGGATGTCTGTGTCATCGCGTGGTTCCAAAACCTTACTATAGCCAAAATCCCCGCCCGACGAGGGGCCGGCAACGACACGCCGTACACGAGAATTGACAGGTGCGTGGCAGCGGCGCGCTCGCTGCGGCCGCGGCCGATCTGCCGCCCGCGATCCTCACCGCCGATGCTTCAAAAGAACGAACGCCGCGCTTCACCCCCGCAAAGGGAAAGAAGCACGGCGTTGCGTCGTTATTCGGAAGGGGACAGCCGTCCCGTTACTCGCGATACGCGTTGCCCCAGAGAAACTGGGAGATGACATGCTCCGTTTCCTGGAGATCGTACCACCGGGCCGAACCGTCGAGCTTGGCGTTGTTCAGGCCTGCCGGGCGCGATGAGGGCGTGTCGGCGGTGTGCGGGTCCAGGTCCCAATGGTTGTAGTACCCCGCACCGGCCCCCGGATGCGCGACAACCGCCCAACTGTTCTCGTAAATACCGCGCGTCCAGTCTCCCCACAGCGAGGCACGCGGATCGTCCGCCGTCGTGCGCGGCGTGTCGATGTTCGAGTACCAGATCCACGGGGTTGAATTGTCTTCAGACACATAGTTGCCGAAATAAAGGTATCCCCAACGGTACTCATCGCCCCACGCCTGACTGGTGGGCCAATGCGTTTCGCGAGAGATAAAATCGGTCATGTTCGGGCAGTAAAAGAAATTGCTGCCTTCATCCGGATGGTAGTTGAGGTACGTTGCAAAGTCGGTGCGCAACGTCACGGGATTTGCGTAATTCGGGTCCTGGAACCCGCGCGCCTGAAGGCCCGGCACCGGCGCACCGGGAAGGACACCACGATTGTCGACGGCGTAGGCCAGCGTCGCCGCCCCGAGCTGCCGCTGACTGCTCAGGCACGATGTGCGAAGCGCCATCTGCCGCGCACCCGACAACGCGGGCAGCAGCAACGCAATCAGCAGCGCGATGATGGAAATAACCACAAGCAATTCGATCAGCGTAAACGCCCGGCGGTGTGTGTAAGGCAACATGGCATATCTCCGTTGTGCGGATAGATCCTGACACCACCCCTCTTAATATGGCGACTTTCCTTTCGGAAAGCCGCCATACACAGCTCATGCGATGCGCTCAGCGACGCCGACGCAGCATCAACACGCTCCCTGCTCCCATCAGCGCCAGCGAAGCCGGCTCGGGGATGGCAAAGTCGCCGTAGGATTCGGCAACAATGAGGTCGTCGATGCGTGCACTGCCGGGTGCAAGGGTGAATGCGCCGAGGTTGCGGCTGCTGTCGGCGACAAAGGTGACCGTCATGTCAGCGGCTCCCAAAGTTGCTTCACTCGCGGCGGTCGGGTTGACCCATGCGTTCACCAGCATTTCGTTGTTCGCGAGGTTTTCAAACCGCAACACAATGCGGTCGGGCGAAAGCAGGTCGGTCGACGCTGCAATGGTCGAAGCATCGCTGTCACCATCGCCGAAGTGCGCTCCCAGCAGCGTGTAGGTGCCGGCTTCTTCAAGCCGAAGAATTGCATGCTGGTGACCCGATGGGGCTTCGAAGTTGATTTGTGCTTGAGTAGTCCCACCGCTGCTCAGTGAAACACTCGACCAGATCACGCCGCCGTC
>CAZEFM010000050.1:18440-28017 GCA_964511575.1 uncultured Phycisphaeraceae bacterium
TGTACACCCCCGGCGCATAATCAAACCCTTCGTGAACAAGGATGTCGCCTTGTGCGGCGCTTCCCAGGCCGAGGGTTGCTGCGGCGGTCAGGGACATTGCAATCGTGCGCTTCGTCGCCATGTGGAATCCTCCAAAAAGAATGTGATCCGAGACAATAGTGTCGATCCTACCGAAAAGGTTCGACGTTAGGTGTACAAAAAAGTAGCTCGTTATTGCGTACTGCAAGCCACGTCTGAAACATCGTCATCACGGCAAACTTCTTGCGTTGTACCGCTCATCGCCGTTGTGCCGTGATCGATGAATTCACCGCTAAAAAGCGTGCGGCCGACCGGGGTCTGTGGATGTTCGAGTCGAAAGTGCAGGCGACGCATGGCCGCGTGGCCCATCGCTGCGCGCGGCAGGCGAATACTCGTCACCGGTGGACAACCGAGGTTGACCGGCTCGGTGTCGTCGAAGCCTGTGATGGAAATATCCTGTGGCACGCGCACGCCGCGATCCAGCATGCCGCGGAACAACTGATACGCCGGCCAGTCGGATGAGCACACCCACGCACGCACACCCGCCCGGCGGCAACGATCGATCCGGTCCACCGCCTCGTGCCACACATCCTCAAAGCCTTCGTTGAGCAGCGGCTCCCAGGCAATGTCCACCACCAGATCAGGGTCGTACGCCAGATCCAGACTGCTCAACGCGTTCACGTAGCCGGCGAAACGTTCGCTCGCCCACGCCATCGTGTTGCAGCGTCCCAGAAAGCCGATCTTCTCGTGGCCGAGCTGCGCCAGATGACGCACGATCCGGGTCACCGTTCCCACGTTGTCCAGGCCGATCACATCCACCGCCAGATCGCTGATGTCGTGGGGGAAGCAGACACACGGGTAACGGCTGCTCAACGCTTGGACGACGCTGATGGGCCAGGCGCCGCCGAGCACGATGCCGTTGACGTGTCCCTCGCGCATGGCGGGGGGCTGCAGGCTCGGGTCCGTCACCAGTTCATCCACCGGCGCCCGGAACGAGTACTGCTGCACCACGAGCGACAGGTCCAGCGCCGCCGCCGCCTCGCACAGGCCATCGAGATACTCCGGCGACTTGCCCGTGCCGTGGTTCAGCGGCCGATGCAGCAGGGCCGCCACCATGAGCGATTGAGCGGACCGTCGGGTCCGCGTCACGGTCCGGCCGCGATCCCTGCGATAACCCAGTTCCGCCGCCGCCTGCGCCACACGCGCCCGTGTCGCCGGACTGATCTCCGGCGAGTCCCGCAGCGCTTTGGACACGGTGGCAACGGACACGTTCAGGTGCTCCGCAATGGCTTGCTGATTGACGACCGGTTCACTCACGAAAATGAAAGTAATACGAAATTTTCGTTTTGTCAACGATAATTTTCGGAGTGCGGTAGTTCGGTGGGGAAGCACGACAGGGCGGACGCCAGGACCCGAAGGGGCGCAGACGCCAAGTGGCGGAAAATAAAGGAGATGAGAAGTTACCGATTCGCCGTGTGGTTCGTTGTGGCGCGGCGTCACGGGGTCCGGGTGCGACGAAATAAGCCACACTTTCGTTCCTTGGCACCTCGGCAAGGCCGCGTCTTGGCGTCGAAAGACTTGATTTTAGACGTCTTTTAGGATAGTATTAGGTGCTTGTCCGCGCCGGAGTGGAAAATGTCACCTTTGTCACCCTCTTATTTTTAGGATGTTTGAGTGTAAGCTTTTGGAGCGAATGGTCTTATCGCGAAAAATGAAAGATCGAAAATGGCGGGGTGACATGTCGGGCTGGAGGCTTGAGGCGTGGGGGATGAGGAGGGCGATTGTGAATGTAAGTTGCTATCCAGCAATCGCTTGTATCGACCAACCCGATATCCGCAATCCGAAAGCCGCCGTCCAGAATGTCGTGTTTGTCGTGGGGGTGACATCGCCCGTTTTTGCCGTAACCACTATGTACGAACAATATTTACAGCAATCCAGCCGGCGTCGAGGGGGGAGGGGGGGTGACATCGAAGCGCGAGGTCCGAGGCTTGAAGGCAGAGGTCGGAGGACAGGACAGAGGACGGAGGTCGGAGGACAGACGCCCGAAAGCCAACTCAATTGGCAATCGGCAATTGGCAATCGCCACTCCCCCCATCACCAAATCACCCCATCACCAAATCACCACATCCCACCCCCATCCCCACCCTCTTTCAACCTTGATGTCTGCAACCTACCATGCACCCATGCGAACCGTGACGTCGACAATCTGGCTGGTGCTGCTTGCCGTGTTGGCGGGAATTGGTCCTCTGGATGAGCAGCGGTTGGAGCAGGTGCGGACGGCGGCGGATTACGAGCCGACCGTCGATGCGCCGGCCTTCTATCCATTGCTGGACGATGCCCTGACCTGGTCGCCCGACGACGAAAAGGGAGCGGCCATTCCCGACTACAACGTCATCGCTCAGAACCCTGACGCGTATCGCGGGCAGTTGTTCCTGATCGAGGGGCAGCTCGTGCGGCGGATGCCGTTTGGACGGATGGCGCGGCAGGGGCCGTGGGACCGTCGTCTTGAGCAGTGGGTGGTGCGCTACGACCCGAACAGTGAGGAGACGGTGCTCGCCTACCTGGTGGATCCGCCCGATGGGGCGCAGGCGGGTTCGCGTGTGCGGCTGCCCGGCCGGTTCTACATGGTGATGCGCACCAAGGTGGCGGGGTCGGAGGAGAGCTCGGACTTTCTCGTCTTCGTCGGCCGAACGGCACACGTGACGGCGGGCAGCACGCCGACCAGTGGTGGCACCGGCGCGGGAGCGATCCTTGTCGCGCTGATGCTGATCATGGCGATCGTCTATTTTGCGATGCGTACGAAGCTGAAGCCCAAGCCGATTGAACGACGAAGGCTTCACCACACGGACAAAGATGACGATGGGGATGGTCGTGACGATGGTGAGGAGTCGACGCTGCCGTTGCCGAAGGATCCCGCCGATGCGTTGGACGTGCTGAATCAACACCGCGAGAATGAATGAGATGGCTGTCGTTTCGTTGAAGTTGCCGCATCATGCGTATGAGATTCACATCGAGCCGGGATTGCTCGGTGTGTTGGGCGATCGTGTGCGCGCGGTGGCGGCGCACGACCGCGCGGCACTGTTGATGGACGAAACCATCGTCGAGACGCACGGCCGGGTGGCGCGTGATTCGTTGACGCACGCGCGGTTCGATGTGGTGACCGCGCAGATGCATGCGGGGGAGGACCACAAGAACATCGCGACGGTAAGCGATTTGTACACCACGCTTGTGGAGGCGAAGCTCGAGCGCAGGAGCCCGGTGATCGCGATGGGTGGGGGCGTGGTGGGCGACACGGCGGGATTCGTCGCGGCGACGTATCTGCGCGGCGTGCCGTTTGTGCAATGCCCCACGACGCTGCTGGCGATGGTGGATGCCTCGGTGGGGGGCAAGGTGGGGGTGAACCTGCCGCAGGGGAAGAATCTGGTTGGCGCGTTTTATCAGCCGGCACTGGTGGCGATCGACACGCAGACGCTCAGCACGCTGCCGATGCGCGAGCTGCGCTGCGGGCTGGCGGAATGTGTGAAGCACGCGGTGATTCGCGATGCCGACCGCTTCGCCTGGCTGGAGGCGCACCTGGATGCGGTGCTTGCGCTTGATCCGGCAACGCTGGTGGAACTGGTGCGGTGGAACGTGGCGATCAAAGCCGCAGTGGTGATGGAGGATGAGAAGGAGTCGGGTGTGCGGGCGCACCTGAACTTCGGCCACACGTTCGCCCATGCCATCGAAGCGACCGATGGATACGGTGCGCATCACCATCATCACGGCGAAGCGGTGTCGCTGGGGATGGTGGCGGCGACGCGGCTGGCGGTGGATGCGGGACGATGCGATGCATCCGTGCTCGATCGGCTGGTGCAGTTGCTCGACCGCATCGGCCTGCCGACGCACGCGGAGAACCTCGCGCCGATCGACGCGCTGCTCGCTTCGATGCAACTGGACAAGAAGGTGGCGGGCGGTCGCCTGCGCCTGGTGCTGCCCGAACGACTGGGCGCGGTGACGATCACCTCGGACATCGACCACCCCCCGATCCGAGCCGCCTGGCAAACCGTCGGCGCGGAAGCAGACTAACCCCGCGCGTTCGTCCCCTCGGCCGGTGGCCCCAGTCCCTGATCACGCCGTTTCAGGCAAAAACGTCGGCATGCACACGCCGCGCATCGGTTCGGACCGACCACGAACCTGACTGAAATGAATTTCGCAGTTGCGTGCCCCAAGTTTGTACATGGTTCGCACCAGGTCGGAACTGGTCACGGGCACGAGGAACATGGGCGATCGGCCACGATGCTGATCGAGTTCCGCGACCAGGAGCGCCGCAGCCGCCTGCTGCGTGCGCGCCACACCCGGACCGACCATGTTGCACCCGGGATGCGCTGATGAGGCGAGCCAGCCCTGCATGCGGCCGTGCTCGTCCTCGCAGATCGTGACATGCCAGAATCCCGGTTCGTTGGCGATGAAGTAGCGGTAGTCCTTCTCGCGACGAATGCCGGCCATATCCATCTCAACCTCGGCCATCGGTGGCACATCCGCCATGGTCGCATCCCGAACGGTCAAGCCATGCATGATCTCGTTCAACAGATCGGACGGCACGACGAGCCCATCGCGCGGCACGGATACCATCATGTCCTGGTAAGCGGCTTGCGGTGTGAACCCGGCGCGGGTGTAGAGCGAAAACGAGTCGAGATTCATCGCGCTGGAGACGAGGCGGAGCGGCAGTTGTTTCGCCTCGGCGAGGTCGATGATGCGGCTCAGCAGTCGGCGCGCCACGCCCTTGCCGAAGTGGTCGCGGTGGACGTTCATGATGCCCAGCGACATGTGCGTCTGGCGCGGATGGTAGAAGCAGGAGCCGATGATGCTGCCGTTCTCCTCGGCGAGGACGGCGCAGTCGGGATCGAGCGCCTGGTAGACATCGAAGAACACGGCCGTGTCCGCCGGATCGTTGTCGAAGACGACGGAGCGGCCGTTGCTGACGTACCAGTGGTTGGTCGATTCGTGGATGAGGCGCGCGATGGCCTGGCGATCGGCCGTGGTGCTGGCGCGAAGTTGCAAAGCGGAACCTCCCCAGAGTTGGCTCGTGATGGAGCGTGTGGGTTATTCGAGTGTAGCGTCGAGAGTGATCTGGGCGGCCTTGAGGACCTTGGAGACGGGGCAGTTTTCCTTGGCGGTCTGTGCCTGCTGCTGGAAGGTGGCGTCGTCGATGTTGGGGATTCTGGCTTTGGTGACCAGGTCGATTCTGGTGATGGCGAAGCTTTCGCCGACCTTTTCGAGGTGGACGTTGGCGGTGGTGCGGACGTAGTCGGGGGTGAAGCCCGCGCGACCGAGCCCGGCGGACAGGGCCATGGAGAAGCAGCCGGCGTGGGCGGCGGCGATGAGTTCCTCGGGGTTGGTGCCCGGCTCATCCTCGAAGCGGGTTTTGAAGGAGTAGGCGGCATCCAGCGCGCCACTCTTACCCGAAACGTGACCGTTGCCTTCCTTGAGGCTGCCTTTCCACTCGGCGCTGGCGGTTCGCGTGGGCATGATGCCGTTCCTTTCGTTGGATGGTTTGCAGATGCGTTCGGCTGCGTCAACCCCATCAGCCGCGGCACCAGTATAGCGGGGGGTGTGCGGATATGATGTGGGGATGCGGAAGATCAAAGCGATTCATGGCGGACGTGGTCGCGACGTCGCGGCGGTCGCGTTGGGCGGCGTGGTGCGAGCGATGTTGTGGTGTGCTTGTGTGGTGGCGGTGCTGTCGGGGTGCGATGGAGGCGGGGGAGGTTCGGGGGATGTGGTTGGTGTATCGGGGGCGCAACCGCCTGCGGGTGAAGCGCCGCAGGGGATGGTTTGGGTGCCGGGCGGGGAGTTCTGGATGGGGGACGCGGCGGGATTGGGACGGCCGGATGAACGGCCGGCGCATCGGGTGCGGGTGGATGGGTTCTGGATGGATGCGACGCCGGTGACCAATGCGCAGTTTCGAGCATTTGTGGAGGCCACGGGATATGTGACCACTGCGGAGAAAGCACCGACGATGGAGGAGATCATGAAGATGGCGCCTCCCGGCGCGGCGCCACCCGATCCGGCGAGTCTGGTGCCAGCCTCGCTGGTGTTTTCGCGCGAGGGTGCGAGTCTGGAACTTGGGTTCCCCTCGTGGTGGCGTTGGGAGCCGGGCGCGAACTGGCGGCATCCCGCCGGTCCGGGCAGCACGATTGAGGGGAAGGATGATCATCCGGTGGTGCATGTGTCGTGGGACGATGCGCGGGCGTATGCGGCGTGGGCGGGCAAGCGTCTGCCGACGGAGGCGGAATGGGAGTTTGCCGCGCGCGGGGGGATGGATCGTCAGCCCTACGTCTGGGGGACGGAGCGGTTTCCGGATGGCGCAGAAGCGCCCGCGAACATCTGGCAGGGCAGGTTTCCGCAGGAGCACACGGTGGCGGATGGGTTTGAGACGACGTCGCCTGTGAAGCACTTTCCGCCGAACGGGTATGGGTTGTACGACATGGCGGGGAATGTGTGGGAGTGGTGTGCGGACTGGTATCACGCGCAGTGGTACATGCTGGCGGCGCGTGAGGGGGTTCAGGTGAACCCGCGCGGTCCGATGCAGAGTTTTGACCCGCGTGAGCCGATGGTGCCGAAGCGGGTGATTCGCGGGGGATCGTATTTGTGCAGCGATGTGTACTGCACGGGATTCCGTCCGGCGGCGCGCATGCAGAGCACGCCGGACACGAGCACGGCCCATATCGGATTCAGGTGCGTGCGTTCGGCAGGGGCAGGGGGGAAGTAGGTGGGTGGTCCGGGATAGTCATCCCAGAGGGGGTGGGATGACGTGGTGATCAGTTGGGCAGAGCGTTGACAATTGGTCGCCTCATTACTATAACTGACCAGTCAGTCAACTAATGTAGCGGGGCCGATCGGGGGTGGGGGAGGACCCTTCATTCAGGATTTGGATTCGTAAGGTATTGCCCGTGCAGGTGTTCAATTGCGACGGGCTTTTTGTGGTGGAAGCATTCCTGTGGCAGAAGAAGCAAAGAACGACACGACCAGGCCGTCGCGGACACTGATTCACATTCTTCGTCGGGGTTTTGTGCTGCTGGTGCTTGCGGCGGTGCTCGGAGCGGCGATTTACTTTCTGCGGGAGGTGGATCACGGTCCTCAGCCGGAGCAGGCGCAGGGCGCGCCGATGCCGACGCCGGAGGTAACGGTGCTGCCGGTGGAGCGTGAATCGGTGACGATTCGCCCGCGGTTTCTGGGGCAGACCGAAGCGTTCCAGACGGTGGAGATCCGCGCTCGGGTGCGGGGCTTCCTGGAGGAGCAGGGCTTCGTGGAAGGGAAGCTGGTTGAGAAGGGCAGCTTGCTCTTCCGGATTGATCCGCGGTCGTATGAGGCGGAACTGGACGTCGCCAAAGCGGGGCTGGCGATGGCGGAGGCGCAGCTCGATCGGGCGCAGCGTCAACTCGCCAAGCATCAGGAACTGGTGGCACGGCAGGCGGGGACGCCTTACGAACTGGATGAGTGGCAGACACAGGTGGCGGTTGCCGCGGCGGACGTGCAGTTGCAGCGGGCGCGCGTTGCCCAGGCGGAACTGGATGTGGGCTACACGACGATCACCTCGCCCATCACGGGAATGATCGGCCGGGCGGTTAAGGATGTGGGCAGCTACGTTGACGATTCGAGCAACAGCCTGCTGGCGACGGTGCAGCAGGTGGACCCGATCTATGTGCGCTACAGCGTGAGCGAGCAGGATATTCTCGCCTGGCGCAAGGCGGTGGAAAGCGGCACGATCGTGGTGGAGAACCCCGAGCGCATCGAAGTGTCGCTGACGTTGGCGGATGGAACGCCTTATCCGCTTCGCGGTCATGTGGACTTCGTGGATGTGCAGATCAATCCATCGACGGGGACGGCGCTTGTGCGGGCGCAGTTCCCGAATCCTGAATCGCGGCTGCTGCCGGGGCAGTTCGTGCATGTGGAAATCGAGGGTGTACGCCGCCCGAGCGCGGTGCTGGTTCCTCAGGATGCGGTGATGCAGTCGCCCGCGGGTGCCGTTGTGTATGTGGTGTCGGCGAACGGCGAGGTGGAATCGCGCACGGTGCAATTGGGTGAATGGAGCGGCAACCGCTGGATCATTGAGAATGGTCTGGAGGCGGGCGACCGCGTGGTGCTGGACCATCTGCAGAAGCTGCGGCCGGGCATGGCGGTGCGGACGCATGTGCGTGCGGCGGGCCCGGCGACGGCATCGACGGAAATCGTCACGGATGTCCCGGCCATTCGCTGAGACGTTCGGTCACGTCCTACATAGAGCAATCGATGTTTGCGAAATTTTTCATTGACCGTCCGGTCTTTGCGTGTGTGGTATCACTGCTGATCCTGCTGGTGGGCGGGGTGGCGATGGTGGTGCTGCCGATCGACCGCTATCCGCAGATCACGCCGCCGACAGTTAAGATTTCGGCGACGTATCCCGGCGCAGACGCGGCGACGGTGGCGGAGTCGGTGGCTGCACCGATCGAGCAGGAACTCAGCGGCACGCGCAATCTCATCTACTTCAGTTCGCAGAGCGCCAACGATGGATCGCTGACGATCACGGCGACGTTTGAAATCGGCACGGATCAGGATCTGGCTGCGGTGGAACTGCAGAACCGTCTGTCCGCTGCGGAGCCGCGTCTGCCTCAGGAGGTGGTGCGTCAGGGCATCACGGTGACGAAGGCGTCGTCGAACATTCTGGCGGTGGCGACGCTGCAATCGACATCGCCGCAGCATGACGATGTGTTTCTGAGCAACTACGCGGTGATCAACCTGCTGGATGAGATTCGCCGTGTGGATGGCGTGGGTGATGCATCGGTGTTCGGAGCGCGGGATTATTCGATGCGGATCTGGATCGATCCGGATCGGCTGGCGCTGAAGAATCTGACGGTGTCGGACGTGGCGGCGGCGATTCGCGAGCAGAACGCGGTGTTTCCCGCGGGCACGATCGGTCAGCGGCCGCTTGGCGAGGAAGTTGAACTGACGGTGCCGGTGCTGACGCGTGGGCGTTTGAGCACTGTGGAGGAATATGAGCAGGTGATCCTTCGCGCGCTGCCGGATGGCACGGTGGTGCGGTTGAAGGATGTGGGACGGGTGGAGCTTGGCTCGCAGAACTACAACATGGTGGGGCGGCTCAACGGTGAACCGACGGCGTTGATTCTCGTCAACCTGCAGGTGGGCGCCAATGCGTTGAGCACGATCGATGGGGTGCGGCGGACGCTGGATGCGGCATCGGCGAACTTCCCCGCCGGGGTGAGCTATTCGATTTCATACGACACGACGGAGTTCATCACCGCCTCGGTGACGGAAGTGGTGCACACGCTGCTGGAAGCGGTGGTGCTGGTGCTGGTGGTGGTGTTCGTGTTTTTGCAGTCGTGGCGGGCGACGCTGATTCCGTTGCTGGCGGTGCCGGTGGCGATCGTGGGGACGTTTGCGGGGATGCTGGCGCTTGGGTTTTCGATCAACACGCTGACGCTGTTCGGCATGGTGCTGGCGATCGGCATCGTGGTGGACGACGCGATCGTGGTGGTCGAGAACGTCGAGCGCATCATGAACGAGGAACACCTCCCGCCGC
>CAZEFM010000051.1:0-27273 GCA_964511575.1 uncultured Phycisphaeraceae bacterium
AGTGTCAAGAGGCGGATCGGGGTGTCCTGACAGGGTCAGGAGGTGGCTGGCCCCGTGCGGCTGCGGCGGCGGGTGGCGTGGGCGGTGGTTGGGGCGGGGGCGGATATACTGGAGCGGCGAGAACCTCTGAGATGGGAACGCGGCATGGCTGACCGGGACGAACTGGCGATGTTTGATGAGATCCGCACGCGGTGTGACGCCCTGCGGTCGCAGCTCGAGCGGATCATCGTCGGGCAGCAGGCGATCACGGAGTTGCTGATGACGGCCCTGCTGTGCCAGGGTCACGTGCTGATCGTGGGGGTGCCGGGGCTCGCCAAGACGCTGTTGGTGCGGACGTTGGCGCGGGCGGTGGATTTGAACTTTCGGCGGATTCAGTTCACGCCGGACATGATGCCCAGCGATATTCTGGGGACGGAGCTGATCCAGGAGGACCCGGCGACGGGTCAACGGACGCTGAAGTTTCTGCCGGGGCCGATTTTCGCGCAGTTGATTCTGGCGGATGAGATCAATCGCACCCCGCCCAAGACGCAGGCGGCGCTCCTGGAAGCGATGGCGGAGGGTCAGGTGACGGTGGCGGGCCACACGACGCCGCTGGAGAAGCCGTTCGTCGTGGTGGCAACGCAGAACCCGATCGAGCAGGAGGGGACATACCCGCTGCCGGAGGCGCAGCTCGACCGTTTCCAGTTCAGTTTGTGGATGGAGTATCCCTCGCGCGACGAGGAGGTACGGATTGTCGCGGAGACGCCACGCATTCATCGGGAGACGATCGAGGAGGTGTTCGACCATGCGACGCTGATGCGTTGCTGCGAGCTGGTGTGGCAGATGCCGGTGAGTCCTCACGTGGTGGAGTATGCGGTGTCGCTGGCGCGTGCGACCCGGCCGGATGCCGCGGAAGCGCCGCGTGAGGTTCGCGAGTATGTGTCGTGGGGAGCGGGTCCGCGTGCGGGTCAGTATCTGATCCACGGTGCGAAGGCGTTGGCGGCGATGGAGGGCGAGCCGACGCCGGGCTGCGAGCATGTGCGGCGGGTGTCGATGGCGGTGCTGCGGCATCGCGTGCTGGTGAACTACGCGGCAAGCGGGGAGAACATCACCGCGGCCGATGTCGTGCGGCATGTGTTGGAGAACGTGGCTGAGCCGAGCTATGCCTGAACGGCGGGGCGGCGCGTGATGAATGTCGAATGTCGAATGAATGATGAATAACGAAGCTCGCGCCGTGTGGCGCGTTCTTGTTGTTGGGGGCCGTTCATTCTTCCGAGCGCGTTATGAAACGACGGGGCACAGCACGTTGGATCGGCATCGGGTTCATCGCGTTGCTCGGCGTGCTGCTGGTGCTGCATTTCACGTTGACCGCAACGCTCGTGCAGCGGTCGATGATTGCGCGGCTGCATGAGGCGGGGTTTCACAACGTTTCCGTGGCTGTCGATTCGGTGGAGATCAGCCGGGTTCATCTGACGAACCTGGCAATGGGGCGACAGAACGATCTGCGTGTCGGCGCAATGTCGATGGCGAGTGACGGCGTGCTGGTGCTGGGCGGGGCGATCAACACGATCGAGGTGCGCGATGCGGAGTTGAAGCTGCGCATCCGTGCGGGACGCTTGGACTGGAGCAATCTCTGGCAGCCGAGCGCCGGCAGCGGTTACGGCGTACCGTTCAAGCGCATCGATGTTCACGACAGCACGCTCGATATCGATCTGGAAGGTCGGCCGGTACAACTGCCGGTGCACGGGCAGATCCTGCACGACGGCGGCAACCGGTTGCTCATCGAACTCAAGGCCAGCATGTTGAACATCCCCGTTCCGATCACCGGCTGGTTCGATGTCGCAACGGGTGAAAGCGAGATTCGCACGGGATTGTTTGGCAGGTTCTGATGTGCGATGCAAACGATTGCTTATAACGGCGCGTTTGTTTCTTAGTTTGTATGGCTCCTCAGTTATACTGAACGCATCACCCTTCAACGAAAGGTCGTAGCCATGCACACGAGTCGGCGACAGTTTCTTCGGCGTGGAACGCTCGGGCTGGCGGCGTGGAGCGCAACATCGTGGCTGCTTCGCGCCGATGCGCAGGTGACGGCGACATCGGGTGAGTTGGGTGATTATGCGTTGTTCCTGCAGAACGAATCGGCTGGTAGCGCGCCTGCCGGTGGTGGTGCGAAGGAACTGGTGCTGACCGAGGACAATATTCTTGGGCCGTACCATCGTCCCGGCGCGCCGTACCGCGCGAAGATCACGCCGCCGCTCGCACCGGGCAACGTTCTGCTGATCAAGGGCCGGGTGTGGGGTATCGACACGCGCCGCCCGCTTGCCCATGCCACGCTCGATATCTGGCAGGCGGATGTCAACGGCCGATACGACAACGATGACCGGCGCAACCCCCCTGCTCCCGGCGTCTTCACGTATCGCGCGCGACTCATCACCGATGAGGAGGGGCGATACGAGTACGAAACGATTCACCCCGGCCGATACAAGAACGGCAACACGTTTCGCCCGGCGCACATCCATTACATGGTGCGCCACCCGGGCTACAGGACACTCGTCACGCAACTCTACTTCAAGGGCGACCCGATGAACGACAGCGACCCGTTCATCAAGCCATCGCTCATCATCGACCCCGCCACGGTGACGACGAAGCAGGGCGAATATCGCGAGGGCGTATTCGATATTGTGCTGGATGCGGCGTGAAGGGGGAAAGGCGTGGACGCACGGAGGGAGGATATGAAGCGACGCGACTTGTTCGCGTTATGGGGCGAACATCATGTCACGTGTCGGGTTCATCATTGCGTTGTTGTGCATCGCGTCGGTTGTGTGCGCGGATGGCAAGATGTTTGGTCGGCCGCACATGGTGGAGCCGACGATGCCGGACCAGCAGGCGCTGATTCACTGGGATGAAGTGACCCGAACGCAAACACTCGCGATCGAGACGCGCTTCGAGGGTGAAGGCGAAGTGTTTGCGTGGGTGGTGCCCGTGCCATCGGTTCCGCAGGTGAGCGAAACGACAACGGGGCTGTTCCCCACGCTGCAGGTGATCTTTCAGCCGGGGGTGATTTCGGATGTGACGCACTGGTGGGTGTTCACGTTGTTCCTGGCTTTCATGATTGGTGCAGCGTTCTTCGCGACAAGCGGAAACGCCACCGCTGCGCGCGTGCTCTTCTATCTCCCGGTGGGTGTCTTGCTCGTCGTGATGCTGTTTCTCCCGGCACTATCGACTGCGCGTCGCAGTATGGACCACACGGCAATGGGTGTCACCGTGCACGAGCGGCAGATCATCGGCGGGCTGGATGTGGCGACGATTTCCTCGGACGAGTCCACCGCCCTGCTCGATTGGCTGCGGGAGAACGACTTCGCCGTGCCGAATGAGGTCGAACCTGTCATTGCCGATTACGTGACGCAGGGTTGGGTTTTCGTGGCGGCGAAGCTGCAGCGCGAAGCTGCGATGACCGAACCCGTATCGCCTCAACCGCTTGTCTTTCGTTTCCAAACCGATGCGCCCGTCTATCCCATGCGGCTGACCGGCGTCACCACCGTGCCGTTGACACTCGACCTCTATGTCTTCGGCCCCAGGTGTGCCGCGGCGCCGCACATGACCGTCGCGCGGTGCAGCCGTGTCGATTGGGACGGGAACATCACCGATGGCATTCCCGTGGAACATGCTGCCCTTCGCGGACTCGTCGCTGGTGCGGCGTTCGGCACACGACTGTCAGGCACACTCACGCCGGAACAGATGGCGAGCGATCTGGCGATCACCTTCAGCGGTGGCACGCGCGGTGCATACATCTACACGCCACGCGCTGCCCGCATCACCGGATGGAACGTCGCCCTGCTGTCCGCGGTATGTGCCATCTTGTTTGTCCTGTATGGCTACACCCGCAAACATACCGATGAAAAGCGTGCCATCATTCGCACGCTCGTGCTGCTGCTGCCGTGTGCGCTTCTGGGTGTCGCCACCGCCCTGTTCCTGCCGCAGGTCGACAACCGGGCGGTTCGCGTGGGTTATCATCCGATTGTCTGGCGCAGTGAAATGAGACGTGCGGCAATGGAGCTCGTTGACAAAGCGAATGCCGATCCGACCATCGATCCCGATGCGGTGATCGCCGCGTGTCTCATGCCGATGATGAACCCGTTCACCGGCAAGCCGGTACGGCGTGAGGATTCGCCGGGCAACTACATCCTTCGCGAAACGGGCGACGACATGGTGTACGAGCTGCTTTACATCAACGAACACGGAAAGTCGGAAACCTTTTCCCGATAACCCCGCCGTGATCGCCGAAATGCCTGTTTACAGCCGCTGATACCGTGCGATCAGATCGACGACGCGCGGCTGATCGGGGCGCAGTTGCACACTGCGGCGCCAGGCCTGCAGCGCTGCTTCCTTCTGGCTGGTGATCACGCCGCCGCCCTGCAGATAAAGCGTCATCAGGCTCACGCCCAGGCCGTTGAGCGCTGCGGTGTCGTTCGGGTCGATGGACAACGCAGCCCGGAAGCTCGCCAGCGATGCATCGAAGCGGCGCTGTTTGAACTGCGCGTATCCCAGCCGTTCATAAGCGGTGGAACTCGGTTCGCGACGGATGAGCGTCTGCAATACGTTGATCGCCATTTCGTAATTGCCGAGCTTCAGATGGGCATCCGCGAGGCCGAGCAACACTTCCTGCGGCATCTCACCCAGTTCGACGGCTGCGCGGTAGGCGTCAATCGCGTCTTCATATCGATCGAGCAGGCTGTACACCGCGGCGAGGTTCGCCCATGCCGACTGCGCATTGGGGCGCAGCTCGGTGGCCCGCACGGCATAAGGCAGCGCCTGACCGGGGCGGTTGATCTGCAGATAAGCGCTGGCGATGTTCTGGTTCGCATCAAAGCTTTCGGGGTTGATCGCCAGGGCGCGGAGGTAGACGCGGATCGCCTCCTGGATTTTGCCCATCATCTGCTGCGCGAGCCCGAGATAGTAATGGGCATCGAAGCTGTTGGGGTCGACTTCGACGGCACGCTCGTAGGCATTGGATGCGAGCTGATAATCGCCTCGCTTGAGATAGATGCTGCCCATGCCGACGTGGGCGTCGTAGAGGCGGGGGTTTTCTTCCAGTGCCAGGCCGAACGCCGCCAGTGCCGAGTCGTCCAGGCCGGCTTCGAGGTAATGTTGCGCATCGGCGAGATGCTGCTGACCCGCGGCGGCGCGACGCTGCTGCGCGGACTCGCAGCCCACCAGCATCAGTGAAGTCGCCACCATCACCCCCACCATCGTCTTGAGCAGATGTGCATTCATAAGGATAAAGGTATGGGTCAGGGCCGATTCGGTCAATGGCTGGGCATTGCATCGGCGGACGCTGTCGTCCGGGGTTTGCTCTACAATGCCGGAGGGAAACACCGATGAAAGTTGCTCTTGCGCAAACCAATCCGATTGTGGGCGACATCGCGGGCAACGCCCGGGCGATTCGCCGTGCCATCGGCGCCGCCAAAGATGCCGGCGCTGATCTGGTCGTCTTTCCCGAGTTGGCGATCATCGGCTATCCGCCGCGTGACCTCCTGCTCAAGCCCGCCGTGATCGACGCCTGCGTCCAGGCGGTGAACGAGCTGGCGACCGCCTGCACCGACATCGCCGCGATCATCGGCTACCCGTGCCCCAGCGACACCGCCGCAGGCCGGCACCTTTACAACGCCGCCGCCTTCTGCGTGCAGGGCCGCATCATCAAACGGCACATCAAGCACCTCCTGCCGACTTACGATGTGTTCGATGAGCAGCGCTACTTCGAGCCGGGGCCCGATGTGGACATCATCCCCTTCGCCGGGGAGAAGCTGGGCGTGTCGATCTGCGAGGACCTCTGGAACGAGCCCGCCATCTTCGATCGCACGCTCTACCACCGCAATCCCGTGGAGCTGATCGCCGCTGCGGGCGCCACCGTCCTCATCAACGCCTCCGCATCGCCCTTCGTCGTCGACAAGCACGAGTTTCGGCATCGCCTTTTCGCCCACACCGCCCGACGGTTCAACATGCCGGTGCTCTACTGCAACCAGGTGGGCGGCAACGATGAACTCATCTTCGATGGCAACAGTTGTGCCTTCGATGCGCAGGGCAACCTCATCGCGCAGGCGAAGGATTTTGAGGAAGACCTGCTTCTGGTCGATCTGGCGGTGGACCCGGCCGCATCGTCGGCGCCGGTGAACCGCATCGTTTCGCCGCGCACCGGGCTGGAGGCGATCTATCATGCGCTGGTGCTGGGGTTGCGTGATTACGCTGCCAAGTGCGGGTTCAAGTCGATCGTGCTGGGGTTGTCCGGCGGGATCGATTCCGCCCTCACCGCCGCCATCGCCGTGGATGCCCTGGGCCCCGACAAGGTGCGTGGCGTGGCGATGCCGTCACGCTTCAGCTCGCCCGGCTCCATCGACGATGCCCGCGAACTCGCCAAACGCCTGAACATCGCTTTCGACATCGTCCCCATCGAGCCCGCCCACGCCGCGTTCGAGGGCATGCTCCAGCCGCTCTTTGAAAACCGCCCTGCCGACACCACCGAGGAGAACGTGCAGGCACGCATCCGTGGCGTCATCCTCATGGCGCTGAGCAACAAGTTCGGCTCACTGCTCGTCACCACCGGCAACAAGAGCGAGCTGGCGGTGGGCTACTGCACGCTCTACGGCGACATGGCGGGCGGACTGGCGGTGCTCAGCGATGTGCCCAAGCTCACCGTCTGGCGGCTGTCGCGATGGATCAACGAATCCCCCGCTTCCCCGCTGCGCAAGCGATTCGGGCACGCGGTCATTCCCGAAAGCTCCATCACCAAGGTTCCCTCCGCCGAACTGCGACCCAATCAGTCCGATCAGGATTCGCTCCCGCCTTACGAAGTGCTCGATCAGATCGTTGAGCGGTACGTGGAGCGCGAGCAGTCAGCACGGCAGATCATCGACGACACCGGCTTCGATGCCGCGACGGTCGAGCGCATCGTCCGGCTCATCGACCGCAACGAATACAAACGCAAACAGATGCCGCCCGGCCTCAAGGTCACCAGCCGAGCCTTCGGCGTCGGTCGCCGCATGCCCATCGCCCAACGCTTCGAACCGCCCAACCCCGTGGTTCGCGGGTAGCACCCCCCCCCAGTGGGCCCCCCCCCGGGGGGGGGGGGGGGGACCACGCCGATTGTCCCCCTCGGCGTGGTCGCTTCAGCGAACCACGCGCCTTACCGTTCATACCGTTTGTAAGGCACGCCTTCAAGAAACGCACCCAATTCAAGCGCGCGCTTCACACCACGATCCGCATCGATCCGCACGCGCGTGTGTTCGTATGTCCGATGATCCTGAACAATCCCGTGTCGTACCGATTGCGTCAGCGTGTACCGATACGCCTTGCGACATTGCTTCTCATCGCGGATGCACCCGTCGAAGTAATCGTGATTACCCTTCGTGCGCCAGAACGGCTTGAGACGTACATCGAGCGTGTCGTTCACAAGCTTCGCCACTGAGCCATGGATGCGTTGCATCATGTGTCCGAGGTGTTTGCCCTCACGCATATAGCCCAGTGTGTGGTAGTGATTGTCCAGCAGCGATGTGATCCACCAGACAAACCCGGCTTCGCTGGTGTAGTGATCGAATCGGTCCCAGAAGATCGCCTTGGCGTTCTCCGAAGCGAACGCGGGGACTCGGTCCCTGCATCGCGCGGTGATGAAATACACCTGATTGTCGATGTACCAGTGCTCGAACCGATGGCGTCCTTCATACAACTTGCGCTTGGTGTACGACGTTCTGTGAATGGGCTTGCGCACCCCGCACCCCCTTCTGGAATCACGTGGTTCGCTGAAGCGACCACGCCGATTGTACCTCCCGGGCGTGATCGCTTCAGCGAGCCACGTCTTGCGGGCCCACCTTCGCGCGCAACCCCCCTACCAACCGTTCGAACACCGTGTCGGCGTCGGCGGTGGCGTCGATGACGAGGTAGCGGTCCGGGTTCTGTTTCGCCTGGTCAAGGTAGCCCTGCCTTACCGTGCGGTGGAAGGCGCTGCCTTTGAGTTCCATCCGGTCCAGCAGCGGGCTCAGTCGGCTTGCGGCCGTGGCTTCGTCCACATCGAACACCACCACGAGGTCCGGCCAGCACTCACCCAGGGCGAACCGGCCGATGTCGATGATGTCCTGTGGCGGGATGCCGCCCGCGGTGCCCTGATACGCCAGTGTCGAACTGATGAACCGGTCCGCCAGCACGCACTGACCCTCGCGCAGTGCCGGGCCGATCCGCTGCGACACCAGTTGCGCCCGGCTGGCCATGTAAAGCAGCAGCTCGCAACGCACATCCATTTCCCCGTTGGCGGTGTCCAGGAGGATGTGGCGGATCTGCTCGCCGATCGCGGTGCCGCCCGGCTCGCGCACCTCGCACACCGTCAGCCCCGCCTGGTGCAGATAATCACCGAACCGACGAAACTGCGTGCTCTTGCCGCTGCCGTCCGGCCCGTCAAACACAATGAACCGGCCCGCCAGCCGCGACACCCATTCCATCGATGACTCCCTGTTCGACATCGGGCAAAGAATAACGCTTCCACCGCGCCTTGTCCCTGCGACGGCCTGACGCCGCTTGCCACACGCAAAACGCATCTTTTCACGCCATCCGGCGCACCGATCATCCAACGTGACTACACTGGCCATACGCGCCACGACGCGCAGGACCAAACCACCACAAGCCATGACCACCACGAACGACACTTACCTCGACCCCTACCGCGAATCCGCCAAGCGCCACGGCGTGGACTTCAACGTCACGCTCTGGGCCAACGAACGCTCCCAGCAGGTCCGCTTCCAGGTGATGAAGGAGATGTGCTTTCTTGCGGGCAAGCGCATCCTCGATGCCGGCTGTAGTCGGGGTGACTTTGCCGCCTACCTCGTCGATCGCGAGGTGCCCTTCGCTCAGTACGTCGGCGTCGACGCCCTGCCGCAGGTCATCACGTACGCCAACAGCCGCGACCTGCCGCGCTGTTCGTTCCATGAGGGCGATTTCGTGGCCGACCCGTCGCTGCTGGCGATCGGCGACCCGCAGGTGATCTGCATCTCCGGCACGCTCAACACCATGACGGATGAGCAGGTGTTCGCTGCGCTGCATGCCGCCTGGGCGACGACCGCGCAGACGCTGATTTTCAACTTTCTGTCTGATCGCGCCGACCGCCACGCCCCGCCGCAGGGCCACCCCGCCCGCCGGTTCGACACCATGAAGCTCATCGATTGGGCGTTTCGCCAGACCCCCATCGTCGCCATGCGGCAGGATTACTTCCGCTCAGGTCACGATGCCACGATCATGATGCGCAAGAAATGACCGCACGAGCCGCTCGCGACTCCGTGCCGTCCGGCCGAACGCCCCATCCATCCATTTCGGTGAAGCCCCCGGTGTGAAAGGCGTCCCGTCACGTCGTCTCGATCGTCATCTCCGCCAACGGCAGGCACAGATGGAACGTCGTGCCCTGGCCCGGCTCGCTGCTCACTTCAATGGACCCGCCCGCTTTGCGCATCAGGTCGCGGCAGATGCACAGGCCAAGCCCCGTCCCCTTCCGTTCCGAACCGGTGGTCTCGTCCCGCGAGGTCACGAACGGCTCAAAGAGCGTTTCCATGATGTGTGGCGGAATGCCCGGCCCCGTATCCGACACCGCGAGGTATACCGAATGGTCCACCACCCGCCCGGTGATGGTGATTCGGCCGCCCTTGCGGCGCATCGCCTGGCGGGCGTTGAGCAGCAGGTTGACGAACACCTGCTGCAGATTCAGTGCGGGCATCGCGGCGGTCACCTGGGGCGTCTGGATCGTCAGCGTGATGCCGTCCTTCGCCGGATCGCGTCCGAGGCACGCCACCGCGTCTTCGATCACGCCGGGCAGGTCAGCCGTCTTGCTCGAATCATCTTCCCGGGCGAATCCGAGCATCGATGCGGAGATCGACGCGGCCCGTTCGGCGCCGGAGAGTGCTTTTTGCACGGCACGGATCAGCAGATCGTGGTCGTCCGGCCGGGACAGCGCGAGTTGCGCGTAGGTGATGATGGGCGTGAGGATGTTGTTGTACTCGTGCGCCACCATGGAGGCGATCGTTCCGATCGTCGCCAGCCGATGCGAATGGGTCAGGCCGTCGCGCAGCACCTGGAACTGCGTTTCGAGTTGCTCGAAGTGGTCCAGCAACTGCTCGACGTGCGCCAACTGCTCGGGATGGGCATTCGTTCGCGGCATCATCGTTCCTAACCATGTATCGGTGCGCCAATTACAGTACCTTGACAGACCTTTTGAGAAACCCGATAACTCCATCCGTAAACCTAAAAATTTGCGAATATAAAGTGGGCGGTGTCAACGTCAAAGGCTTTTATACCAATTGGTTGCAATCATTTTTCTGGTGTGTTTGTGGCGTGATTCGGCTCGCCTGTGTTCTCGCCTCGTGGAGCGGCAGATTCAAGAAAGCAAGATCGCAATAGTCCGATAACGGAGGTGTGGAGGCGTGTTCCACGTGGAACAGCGTGATGGCCTTCGGCTGGCCGGAGCTTCCGTGTTCCACGTGGAACACTTCGGGGTTGATTCGTGAAAATCATTTCGTTCCACGTGGAACATCCTCTTTCAAAATCCGCGCGCCGCGGTACACTGGCCGCGAACACGCTTTTACAAAATGACACGGAGGTCCTGCCATGGCGAAGTCGAATCCTGCCAAACCGAAACGCGCCAGCCGTCTGGGTCGGGGGTTGTCCAGCCTCATGGCCAAGCCCGTTGCTGTTGAACCCCCTGTCGAGGTCGAGCCGGTCGCCGAAGTCGCGCCCGTTGCTGAGGCGGTCGCATCTGATGCAAGGCCGATGCCGGAACGTGTCGCCGAGCCCGCGACGGATGCATCCGTCGCGGCTGAATCGGCTTCGGACGCGGAGTCGCCCTCTGACGCTGGCGGCATCGTCTACCTGGCCGTCGATGCGATTCAGCCGAACCGCCATCAGCCGCGGCAGAACTTTGCGCCCGGTGCGCTGCAGCAGCTCGCCGATTCCATCCGGGCAGAGGGGCTCATTCAGCCCATTGTGGTCAGGCCCCTGCCCGAGTCGATCGGCGGGATCACCCACGAACTGGTGGCCGGCGAGCGACGCTGGCGGGCGGCGCAGCTTGCGGAACTGAAGCAACTGCCTGCCATCGTGCGTGAACTGGATGATCGTCAGCTCGCCGAGTGGGCGCTGATTGAGAACCTGCAGCGGGAAGACCTCAACCCGATTGAACGGGCGGAAGCGTTTCAGCGTCTCATTGAGCTGTTCGGCTTGAGCCATGAGCAGGTGGCCGCCCGTGTCGGTGTCGAACGCTCGACCGTGTCGAATCTTCTGCGATTGCTGAATCTGGAGGAACCGGTGCGGCAACTGGTGCGTGATGGCCGGCTGTCGATGGGGCAGGCACGTGCCCTGGCGGGGGTAAGCGATGGGAAACTGCAGCTATCGCTTGCGATGCAGGCGATCAAGGGCGAATGGTCGGTCCGCAAGCTCGAGCAGGCCGCCCGCCAAGCCGCCGTTGTGGAGGGTGTCACGCCCGCCGCGACGCCGGTGAAACCTCGTGCGACGTACCTGCGCGATCTGGAAGAGCAGATCGGCCAGCAACTGCACACCAAGGTGCGTATCCGGCCGGGGCGAAAGAAAGGCTCCGGCACGCTCGCAATCGACTTCTACAGCCTCGACCAGTTCGACAACATCCTGGCCGCCTTGGGCGTCGAGACGAACTGATTGCCATTGAGAATCGGCCGACCGCTGACCTCTGTCATCCGTCCGCCGTCTACCATTCTCCGCCTCACCCCACGCCGATCTGTTGACGCATCATGTCCAGCAGTCGCATGTTGCCCATCGTGTCGGCTTCGCTGACCGGCAGGGGGGCGCCGTCGAGCACGGCCGCGGCGAAGTCATCGGCTTCCAGCGCGTAGAGCGGGCGATCGCAGGTGACTTCGAACGTTTCGGGTGGAGCAGGGGGCTGGCCGCGCTTCGCGTCCATCTTCGGCCGCTGCGAACGGCCCAGGGTGAACGTTGATCGCGCCGCCGGGGGCTTCCACGGCACTGGTATTTCGATGTAACCTTCTTCACCACAAATAGATACGGTGTTGTCCGCCTGCACGGTCATACCGCAGGTGAAAGTCGCCAGAACATCGTTCGCAAACCGCATCGCGCCCGCGGCGTAGTCATCCACACCCGTCTCATGAATGTGGCCGACGCAGTGAACGTCGTTCGGCTCTTCGCCCGCCACCATGCGTGAGAAGCTGATGCAGTAGCAGCCGATGTCCATCAGCGCTCCGCCCGCCAGCTCGGTGCTGAACCGCGTGTTGTTGTGAACATCGCTCACGCGGAAGCAGAAGCTCGTGCGGATGAGCTTCAGTCGGCCGAGGCGCGGCAGGGTCCGCATCACCTGATGGATCAGCGGGTGCGACTTGTACATGAACGCCTCCATGAGAAGGCGACCGGACCGGCGGGCGACGTCGAACATCTCCTGTGCCTCGGCTGCGTTCGCCGCCATCGGCTTCTCGCACAGGACGTGCTTGCCCGCTTCCAGCGCCTTGATCGTCCATGCGTGGTGCATGCTGTTGGGCAGCGTCAGGTAGATCGCATCGACTTCGGGGTCGGCGAGCAGGGCGTCGTAGCTGCCATGTGCCCGAGGGATTTCGTATCGGCTGGCGAAGCTGTTCGCCGCCTCCGCGGTGCGCGAGCCGACCGCTGCCAACCGCCCGCGCTTGGCGGATCGCACATCCGCGGCGAACTGGTTGGCGATGTTGCCTGTGCCCAGAATGCCCCATCGCAACGTCGTCATGCGTGACACCCTGCCATCCACGGAACCTTGCAGCCCGAGCGAAGCGTTTGGCGAACAGTGTTCAATCCGTGCTCACGCCTCGCGCTTCAGAATCACCCCCGTCACATCGTCCGCCTGCGGCGCTCCATCCGCGAAGCGCCACAGTTCAGCCACCAGCGCATCGAGGATCGCCCCTGCGCCGGCGGTGCGATGGGCCGCGATCACCTGCGAAATGCGTTGTCGGCCGAACTGCTCGCCTGCCTTGTTCTGACACTCGTAAAACCCATCGGTCAGCAGCGCCACGATATCGCCGGGTTTCAGCCGCATCGGGGGAGGGGGGATCATCGGCACATCGTCGACAATGCCAAGGGGCAGCGTCGACGCCATGAGAAACTCGCTTTCACCGGTGTCGGCGTGCCAGTGCAGCAGCGGGCCCTGACCGGCGGCGTGATACACGAGCTCATGTCGCTGCCCGTCGAGCATGCCCACAAACGCGGTGACAAACCGGTTGGAAGCCAGATCAGCGGTGACCTGACAGTTCACGTGTGCCATCATGGCGTCCAGCGGCGCGTTGAGCCGGGTGGCCACGCGGATCATGGCGCGAACCTGGGTCACACTCAGTGCCGGGCCGATGCCGTGCCCCGTGGCGTCGGCGAGAAGGATGAGCGTGCGCGGGCCGCCATCGGGTTCGGTCGGCGTGAGCGGGATGAGGTCGTAGATGTCGCCCCCGGTCTGCTCGGCCGGCTGATTGAACGCCGCCAGGTCATACCCGGTGAGGGTGGGCACTTCCTGAGGCAGCACCGCCAACTGAATCTGCCGGGCGATCTGCAGGTCGTGTTCGAGCTTGATGCGCACCAGCCTTTCATCGAGCAGCTTGGCGCGCTGGATCGCCACGCCGGCATGGGAGGCGAACGTTTCGGCGATAAGGACATCGCTGTCGTCGAATCGGCCGTTGGCGCTGTTGAGCATCTGCATCACGCCGACGAGCTCATCGTCCAGTCCGATCAACGGCGCCGCCAGGAGGGATTGCGTGCGATAGCCCGTCCGCCGATCGATTTCGGGGTTGAAGCGGCTGTCGGCATAGCAGTCGGGCACGTTGATGATGGCGCGGGTGCGGGCACACTCCCCGGCGATGCCCTTGTCGATGCTGAACCGCAGCTCGTCGATGCCCGTGCCGATCTTCACGTACAGCTCGCGGGTGGCCTGGTCGTAGAGGAACACCGTGCCCCGGTCGGCATGCAGCACATCCCGGCCGGCATCCACGATCCGCCCGAGCATCTCCGTCAGCGCATACGGTCCGGTAAGCATGCGCGCCACTTCGAGCAGCTTGCGCAGCGACTGGGTATCCGAGATGGCGGGGGCACGCTCGTTCATCGCGATCGCTCAGTATGTTTCCCCCTTCACCATCGGTCAATGCGCAGGCGGCGGCCAGCCCGGGTTTCCATCTTCTATATAGAGTGGGTTGTGCCCGTAACGGCAGGGGCGGGTTAGTCAAGTCGCGCGAATGTCGTTCCGATAGGGGATGGGACATCATGATCACGGTTCCACGGCGAACCGTGCCCATTGGCGTTCCCGGGGCCGCGAGTCTCCGGCTGTACGCCGATCTCCCCGCGAAAGGGAGCGACGTGCTCGAGATGGCACCACAAGACAACGGCCCCGTATCCGAGGCCGATCGCCTGCCGCGTGATGAACTGCGTGCCCAGACGCAGCAACTGCTGGCGCGCATCAGCCATGAGATGCGAACGCCGCTCACGGCCATCCTCGGCTACGCCGGCATGCTTGCCGAGCCGGGCCATGACCACGACGCTCGCAAAGCGTATCTCGATCTCATTCAGGAGCATGGTCAGAACCTCATGACCATCATCGATCAGATGCTCGATCTGTCGATGATGTCCAATGACCGCGTGCCGATCTTCATGCGGCCGTGCTCCCCGTGGCGCATCGTCGCCGACGTCGCTTCATCGATGCGCATCCGTGCCCGCAACAAGGGGCTCGCCTTCGCCGTCGAGTTCGTGGACAACCTGCCCGAGCTCATCCAGTCCGATCCGATCCGCCTGCGGCAGATCCTCATCTGCCTCGTCGATAACGCGCTGAAGTTCACCAACGTGGGTGGGGTGCGCATCATTGTGCGGCTCGCCGGCCCCAATCACGACAGGCGCCTGCGTTTCGAAGTCGTCGACACCGGCATCGGCATGACCGAAGAGCAGATCAGGCAGGCGTTCCAGCCGTTCACCCAGGCGGACGAAGCGATGACGCGGCGGTACGGCGGCATGGGCATCGGCCTGACCATCGCCCAGCGACTCGCCACGCTGCTCAACGGTGAAATCACCGTGCAGTCGCAGCCGAACGAAGGCAGTTCGTTCTGCCTGAGTGTGGCAACGGGGTCGTTGGACGATGTGCGCATGATCCCCGAGCCGCGCGAGGCGGGCCCGCGGTTCGATACCCGTCCCCCCAAACCGGCCAGGGCGCTCGACGGGTTGAACATCCTCGTCGCGGAGGACGGCCCCGACAATCAGCGATTGATTCACCACTATCTGCGGCGGGCGGGCGCGAATGTGCACGTCGTCGCCAATGGTCGTGAAGCATGCGATGCCGCCTGGCACGCGATCCAGAACAGTGAGCCATACCACCTGATTCTGATGGACATGCAGATGCCCGTGTGCGATGGGTATGAAGCGACACGTTTGCTGCGCGCCAATGGTTACACCCGTCCGATCGTCGCGCTGACCGCGCACGCCAGTGCCGAGGATTGCGACCGATGTCTTGCCGCAGGGTGCGACGACTACGAAACGAAGCCCATCAACCGGGGAAGGCTCATCGACCTGATCCGTCGATGGACGCAACACCCCCCAGCCGACGACTGTCCCGCGGCGTTGATCTGACCGATTCGCATTTGCGTGTCAGCCTTCCTCCTCGCGCGTGATCCAGCGGGCGATGTCCGCGATCACGCGTTCATCGACATGGTTGGGCTGCATGTACTCGGCCGGCCCGCTCACGCCTTCGCCGGGCATGAACAGGTGATTGAGGTTGTCGTATCGCTTCAACGTGATGCCCGCGCGCTGCTCGGCAAGCGATTGCCACCGCGCGAAGTCGGCATCGGTGACCTGATAGTCCCGGCCGCCGTGCATCACCAGCATCGACACCGCGCTCGCGCGGGCGACGACGATCGGGTCGTACGATCGCAAATCCAGCCAATAGGCCGGCGGAGCGTTGAGCAGCAGGTCCACGCGCTGGGCGTCCGCGTCCGTCAACGCTTGAATCGTTGCGAGGTCTTCCTTCAGCTTCGGCAGCATTGTTTCGACTCGCGCGGCTGCTTGTTCATCCACCTTGGCGATGTGTGCCACCTGCTCGACGATGACATCGGGCAGCGGTCGCGTCGCCCCGGCGAGAACGATCAACCCCGCCACGCGGCCTTTGGCGCGCTTCACGATGCGAGGGCCGAGCATGCCGCCGAGGCTGTGCCCCAGCACGTACACGCGGTCGGCATCGATGCGTTGCATCTGCCGCAACTGATCGATGGCAGCCACCACATCGTCGATGACTTCCTCATCCACGGTGAAGGGTTTATCGGCGAAGGTTTGCGGATGGGAACGGGTGCGCTTGTCGTAGCGCAGCACCGCGATGCCGCGCGAGGCAAGCCCCCACGCCAGATCGCGAAACGGTTGGTTGGGCCCGAGGGTCGCGTTCATGTCGCCCGGCCCCGAGCCATGCACCAGCACGACCACGGGGTGAGGCCCATCGCCTTTGGGGATCGTCAGCCGGCCCGTGAGCGGAAACTCGGCCGTGACGATCATGGGTTGGTCGTCGAACCGGGTTGCATCGGCGTAGGGCGGTGGGGGTGCTTCCACGCGCGGCCGGGGGTTGAGAAAGAAAAACCCGTGGACCTGTCGCGTTTCAAAGTCGACCACCACGATGTAGTCGAGCGTGCCGCGTTCGAAGTGGACCGGGCGCGTCACACGGTGCAGCTTGCCGACGCGGTCGAAGGTGGGTTCGTCACTCGCGCCGGTGGGAGGGCCGACGAGCAGCAACACCTGGCCGTATGCCTGAGCGACGGCCTCGCTGGTGAGGTCGCCGCGTGCTTCGGGCGCGAGCATGGCCAGCACTTGGTCGTACCGTTCGGCTGCGAGATGATGGAGAAGCTGCTGGGAGATCAGCAGTGCCGCGGCCTCTTCCAGAGGCGTGCGGTCGACTGCCTCATCCGCTGCCGCACGCACCGTCTCGGGCAGGATCAGTCCGAGCGTCAGCAGCAGCACGCATAGTCCGATGGCCGCACGTTGCATCCGTCAATTCCGGGAAGGGGCGTGGCGATTCACAGAGGGACGGCAGGGAAGGTCAGTTTCGGTTGCTCGCCATGGCGTCGGTTTCGCCGTACGCCAGGAAGTGCGCATTCTGCACCGGCACCACCACGTCCAGAAGATCGCGCAGCACCTGAGCCGGCGAACCGATCGAATCGACCTCGACGATCAGGTCCTTGTCGTAGTGCGACAGCACCGGCCGGGTGTCACGCTCGTACACCTCCCACCGATGACGGATGACCTTTTCATCCGCATCGTCGAGGCGGTTTTCCTTCAGGGCGCGGCGGCGAAGACGCTTGACCATCGCTTCCTTGTCGCTGCACACCAGGTGGATGATCTTGAGCACATCGATCAGCTCATCCATCAAGGACGCCTGTGCCAGCGTTCGGGGGATGCCATCGAGCACGAGCAGATCCTGTTGCGGCTTGAAATCGCCCAGCACGGTGTGGGCGTGGATCGACTGTGCCCACATCTTCACCGTGACTTCGTCGGGCACCAGTTCGCCGCGCGAGGAGTATTCATAGAACGTGCGGCCGAGCTCGGAGTTGATGTCGATGCGTCGGAACACATCGCCGCAGGCACAGTGATAGAAGCCCGGGATGGTGCCGAGAATCTTGCCCTGCGTTCCCTTGCCTGCGCCCGGCGCGCCGAACAGCAGCACACACTTGTAACGGTTGTTCATAGTCGCTCGCCTTGTCCGACTGGTCAGCGTAACCACCCAAGGCTTAATTAAACACCCTTAGAGACGAAAGGGAAATCCTTTCGCCCTTGGGCTGATGATTTGAGGGTATCAGATGCGCACACGCCCGGCGGCAAGGCCCGCCTCGGCTTCATCGGCGATCGCTTCCGGGTCACGCCGCGCCAGCGAGCCCATGTCGAGCCCGGCGGTGCCCTTGAATCCGGTGCTGACGCTCGACCGGACCCAGTCAAGGCTGCCGGAGTACCACTCGTAGGCGTAGCCGACGATGATGATCGCCAGGAACGGCGTGCCGAGCACCAGCGCTTCGACGGGGAACTCGCGGTAGACGGTCGCCCAAGGGTAGATCAGCGCAACTTCAACGTCGAACACGAGATAGAACAGCGCCACGATGTAGAAGCGCAGGTCGAACTGCACCCAGCTCGATCCGATGGTGGGCTCGCCGCACTCATAGATCGCCGCTTTTTCCGAGTTGGGCAGGCTCGGCCGAACGATTCGGCCCACCAGCAGGTTCAGAAAGACGAACCCCAGCCCAAAGCCCAGAAAAATCGTAATCGACAGCAATGCTTCCACTTGCAACGCTCCTGTGGCGAGGGTCGGAACCCGGGCTGCCCATGATAGTCCCGCACGCAACCGCGCTCAAGAGAGGGGCAGAGGGGTCGCGATTGCGGATTGGGCAGGGAGCAGTGGGGCGCGACCTCCCGGGGACGGTTGTCCCCGGGGCTTTGGGAGCGGGGGTGTTGGCGGGTGGGTTATTGGGCGAAGCGCTTCCAGCCTTCGTGGAGTTTGGGTTCGGGGATCTTGTAGACCTCTTCGACAGTGGAGATGACGGGGGTGTTCTCCGGGGCGTCGCGCACGGCGACGACGAACGGCTCGAACTTGTCCCGTTCGCGCGACAGCAGCGTCATGAGGCTCCACGCCTCGGCGTAGTTGGGCATCTGCATCGAGGCGGTGGAGTAGGTCTGCAGCACATCGTGCGGCCGGGCAAGGCGGTTTTCACGCACCAGCGTGCGCACCAGGTTGGCCCAACTGTCCGCACCGTTGACGTTGCGCGGCTCGTAGCTGACGGTGGTGAACGATGGCTGGTTGTAGAGCAGGGTTTCGCAGACGTTGCCGAAGCCGGTCACCATGGCGTCGGTGGCTCGGCCGTCGGTCAACTGTTTCATCATCATGCAGCCGATCTGGTAGACGACGGCGGTACGGCTGGCCTTGCCGCGCTGGATCTTGGAGAGGTTGATCACCGCCATGGTGCCGATGGAAAAGGACGCGGCGTTCTTCGCCATGCCCTTGGGGTCCTGCCCTTCGAACTTCATGCCCTTTTCGCCCAGCACATCGAACATCGCGTCGATGAACTGCTGGTACTGGTAGTTGTCATCGAGCAGGGCGATGTGGGCGCTGCGACGATCGAGGCCGGATTTGAACACCCCGCCGTACGCCCGGCCGAGCATTTGTTGAATGCGGGTGGCGTCGCTCATGTGCTCACGGGCGGTGGCTTCGCTGGCGACGATGTTGAAGCTGTGGGCGGGGAAGATGCCGACGCGGGCGTTGCTGCGCTTGATGATCTCCTTGACGATCTCTTCGTGCATGGCATGCCAGGCGTCGGGCTTGCGCGGGCCGAGCGGGGCATTGGGGTTGACGGTGCGCTTGGGCGCTTCGGCCTGTTCCTCATCGTCGGTGGCGGGGGCAGCGCCGCCGGGGCCGCTCTCGCGTGCTTCCCTGAGCGCTTCGATATGGGCGGTGGTGAAGCGCATGCGGTTGAGCTGCACGCGCACCGGGCCGGTGACATCGAACGCCAGCCCGCGTTCCGCCGCCAGCGCGACGATTTCATCGTGTGGCTTCTGGTCCTGCCGCAGCTTGCGGATGTCATCGAGCGTGAGTGGGGCGGTCGCATCGTCGGCATGCACGGCTGTACCAAGCGATGTGAGGATCAGAAGCAGGATGAGCAGGATCGGACGTGGACGGGTGGACATGGTGAAGCTCCGAAAGCCCCGCGCAACAGGCTGGGTCCATTATACGGCAAGGCTGGGGGTTACCCGAAAAGAAGTTGCCAGCCGATGATGAAAATCGCCAGGTCGACGATGGCGTGGCTGAGATAGCCGGGCCAGACGGATTGATAGCGCAGGTAGAGCCACGACCAGATGGCTCCGCCGACGAACACGCCGATGTTGGCGAGGATGGCGACGGTCCAGCCCATCTGCGGGACCAGGGCGATGACGTGGTGGACGGTGAACGCGGCCGCGGCGGCGAGCACGGCTGCCCCGGCGGGCAGAAACCGCTCGAACTTGCGAAAGACGAACCAGCGGTAGACGTACTCTTCCAGCACCGAGTTGACGAAGATGAGATACGCGCACAGGCCCAGGTATCGGCCGACGCTGGTGAGCTCGTTCGCCGCGGCGACCTGGCGGACCTGCTCGACATCGATGAGGCGGACGCCCACGGTGTAGTAGGCGGCGAAAATGATGACACTGATGGCGATGCCCAGCGCAGCGCCGACGGCGAAGCCACCCTTGCGCGGCGGCGACCAGCTCGGCCGTTGCCGATCCACCCACAGCCACCACACGGCAGGGAGGGCGAACATCCAGAGTTTGGCGAGCAGGTAGATCGCCGAGCCGATGGGCCCGGGCAGGAGGATCAGGCTGAACGATGCGCCGATGCTGGGCGCGGGGACGAGCAGAAGCAGGGCGAGTGCGGCTGAGCGACGGGTGGATCGGTCGAGCGAATCGGGGTGCGAAGCCTTCCCCGGAGGCATCGCGGTGGAAGTGTCACTCTTCATCGAACTGGCGGTTGACCAAATCCTGGAGGGCGGCGATGGCTTCGGCGGCGTCGGGGCCGTCGGCGACGACCTCCAGCTCCGTCCCGCGCGTCGCGCCGAGCATCATCATCTGCATGATCGACTTGCCATCGACCTTCTGGGCGCCCTTGCAGACCTGAATGTCACTCTGAAAGCCGTTGGCGGTGTCGACGAACGCCATCGCCGGCCGGGCGTGCAGACCCAGCCGGTTGGAAATCGTCACCCGCACGGATAGACGGCTGTTGGAAGACATGGTTCGGAGAAACTCGCGGATCCAATATCAAAATCAGCACAGCGGACATCTGGCAATGGAGCGTTTTTCTCCGGCGATGCTGCGCCACGGAGTCTGCACGTTGCGATTCGCCGTCCGGCATCGGCGCTGCGCGTTTTACCCCTGCAGTTGCTGCATGTCGGCTTCCTGCAGCAGGTCGACAACCTCTTCACGGGTGGTGGCCTGTCGCAGGAATCGGCGGAACTGGTCCTTCTGAAGGTTGTAGAAGATGTTCTCCATGGCCTGCAGATGTTCGTCCGGACGATCCTTGGGGCTCAGAAGCAGGACGATGCTGTAGACCGGCGCCTTGTCCAGCGCGTTGAAGTCCACGCCCTTCTGGCTGATGCCGATGGCGGCGACCATCTTCTCGATCTTTTCGTGTTTGACGTGGGGCACGGCCACGCCCTTGCCGAATCCCGTGGAGCCGCGCTTCTCGCGTTCCAGCACCAGGCGAATGGTTTCCTCACGCAACTCAGCGCTGGCGGCGCCCGCGGCAATCAGGGCGTCGATCAACTCGGTGATGACCTCATCACGCTCGGTGGCTTCAAGGTTGGGAACAATGGCGTCGGCGGCAACGAAATCCTGTAGCTTCATAGGTCGTACTCGAAATCCAGGGAGGTCCGAACTTTCGCGTATTGTAGGAAAAGTTGGCCCGGCGGGCGCAATGCAAATCCGTTCCCCCTCAAATTCCGTCGCGCCAGGCGCCGACAGCGGGCGATTTCCCCGCCGTCCGGCTGCGAATCATCGCTTCAAATGCTTGCGGTTGCGCAGCTTCTCCTTGTGCTCATGCAGTTGACGCTCCAGCCTGTCCACCGCCCCGTCGATGCAGGCGTAAAGGTCGTCGCCGTGGGTCCGCACCACGAACGGGTCGCTGCGCTCCACGTGGACGATCATCTCAATCTCATATTGCCAGCTGTCCGATTTGTCGGCGAGAATCTCGATTTCCGTGATGCGGTCGAAATAACGCGGCAGCTTCGCGGTTTTGTCGGCAGCGTAGTCCCGGATCGCATCGGTGATCTCCAGGTGCTTGCCGCTGATCGTGATCTCCATTCGCAGGCAACTCCTTTCCGTGGCGCTTGCCCGACGAGCGGCGGCCAAGCGGTAGGTTTCGAACGATTCTACCGATCCACAAACGTCAGTTCCCGACGCCACTGATCGCGGCGGCGGGAGGACTCTGCCGTACCCGATCGACCAATTGGCTCTCCGGGATGACTACGCCGCCGGAAATGGTGAATCGAAGCGCATCCTCGATGCTCACGGGCAGATCGATCGTGTCCGCCTCCGGCACGGTGATCACGTAGCCGGTGAACGGCGTGGGCGAGCTGGGCACGAAGACGGTGAGGCAGCGCGCCCCGGCGTGGTCCTCGATCACGCGCATCGTCTCGCCCGTCACCAGCCCGACCGACCAGATGCCCTTGCGCGGGTACTGCACGGCGACGACCCGGCTGAAGCGGGCCTTGGCCTCGTCGTCCCCCCCGCCCACCAGGAAATCGGTGACCTGTTTGACCGAGGGATAGACGTATCGAATGAGCGGGATGCGGGAGAGAAACAGCTCGCCGCGGCGGTAGATGCGGTGGCCGATGTAGCTGCCGAGCAACCCGCCGACGATGTAGATGACGATGATCGCAATGATCAGTCCGATGGCGTCCAGCGGGAAGCTGTAGGCGCTCCATTGCCGTTCGAGCTTAGCGCGTTGGACGTGCTTGGAAAGCCAGTGGGCGGGGTCGGCAGCGCTGTTGTACTGCTTGAGTTCCTCGCCGGTGAGGGTGCGCTGCGCCTCGAGCTTGTCCGCTTCGAGGACGATGGGCCAGTCCGTGAACTGAACGATCGCCTCGCGAACGCCCTTGTTGATGGGTTCGGCGATGCGCACCTTCACGAAGTTGTAGGCGGTGACAAGAATCCAGATGGTCAGCACGCTGGGCAGAAGGATCGCCAGACCGCGCAGAAAGAAGTGCCGGAAATTTGAACGCTTGGGCGAAACCGATGGTTCCATGGTGTTTCCTACGCCCCCGTGGCAGAGGATAGACCTCTCCCCGGGTAGCGTCAACGAAGCGAAAAGGACGAAATCACGGCCATCGTCCCGTGCGGCGCGATGGCCCACAGAGGGCGTGCAGCCCGGGCCGATTTGCCGCGTCGACGGCCGAAAACTAATACCGTCAGCGGTGGGCGACGGTTCGCGCGGGATACGTTCCCTCGGCAGCCTGACGCTGCGAGGCAGACACCTTTACTGGCCGTCAGTGCGGAACGGCGAGGCGGGCAGGCCCGCGCCGTTGAAGAGGTTGGGCTCCGCCGAGTGATGCCAGCCGAACCGTACCGCCGTCGGACGCTTCACCTCGGCGGCACGAACGACGACGGTGTTGCCATCGATCACGGCATCGGCTTCGACAAACTGGCCATCCTCTCCCGCGATGCGCCACCACGTGAGCTTGTCGCCCTTGCACACCAGCCCGCCATCGGTGTGATCAAAGAAGATGCGGATGGCATCGCCTTCGATCTTCATCTCGCGGTAGATCGGCCCGCTGTAGACGGTGCGGGTTCGGCCGTAGTCCTTCGCCAGCGCCCACCGCGCCAGACGCTTGCCCACATCCTGCTTGTTGCGGGGGTGGATGTCCGAGAGGTTGCCGATGTCGGTGGTGACGATCATGCCGGTGTTGGGCACGGTCTGCATGGTTTTGAGCTGTGCCTCGCGCAACTGTGCCATGAGCGTCGGCTCGTGCTGATAGTTGAACGGCGCCAGTTGAACGAAATAGAAGGAGAAGTCGCGTTGCTTCTGCGCCTGGCGGCTGGTGTCGCCGGCCTTGTCGTACCACGCCTGCCGCCAGCCGTCGATCATGGTGGAGAAGAGGGTCTGGTATTGGTTGGCTTTGGCGATGTTGGATTCGCCCTGATACCAGATGACGCCTCGGATGGGGAAGGGCGCCAGCGGAGCGACCATGCCGTTGTAGAGGATGGTGGGCTGGGTGGGGTGTCCCTGGAAGGGGACGCTTTCGAGGATTTCGCCGCCCATGTAGCGGAGGGCGGTTTCGTTGGCGAGGAACGCCTCGCGCGGAGTCCAGGGCTCGACCATCGTGCCGCCCCAGCTTGTGTCGATGAGGCCGATGGGCACGTTCAGCTCGTTGTGCAGTTCGCGGCCGAAGTAGTACGCCACCGCGGAGAACTTCGCCACCGTCTGCGGGCTGGCGGTGACCCAGGCGGCGTCGACGTCGTCGACCGGCTCGCTGGCGGGCTTACGCGGCACCTGGAAGAGGCGGATGTTGGGATAGTCGGCCGCGGCGATCTCCGCGTCCGGGTTGGCGCTCTGGGCGACCGTCCACTGCATGTTGCTCTGCCCGGAGCAGACCCACACTTCGCCGACCATGACGTTGTCGATGGCGTAGGCCTCCCGGCCGGCGACGATCATGCGGTGCGGTCCCCCGGCGGGCAGGGGCTTGAGCGTCGTGCGCCACCGGCCGGTGTCATCGGCGGTCGCCTCACCGTAACGGTTGGCGATCCACACCTGTACCGTCTGGCCCGGGTCCGCCCAGCCCCAGATGACCAGCGGCTTATCGCGCTGAAGCACCATGTTCGGGCCGAACACCGCCGGCAGCCGCACATCCCCTTCGGTGCGTGGGACCGTCGCCTCCGGCGCGGGAACTGTCGCACATCCGCCGAGCACTACCGTCACGAGCCAGAGGGCTCCGAGCCATGTTGCCTGCTTCATCTTCTCTATGCTCCCTGATTCGGATAAGTCGCCTCATCGTAACCGAAGGCGTCGATGTTCATAAAGATGTCACTCGGGGACGATTTTCGATGGTTTTGCCCCGCGAATGCCGATTCAAGCGCCTAATATTGCAGGTGTTGCACGCTTGGCCGCGGTGAGGCGGCGAGTTGTTGCCGGCGGGGCGTGCAGCCTGGGGACAGTGTTGGGCGTCCTGAGCGACACGGCACGCGCTGACCACGAGCCTCAGCGTAAAGCGATGGCGGGATGACCGAACCGCAAGCCGGCGGTAAATTCCACTTGACCGGCTCGCATCAGCCGCTATCCTTACTCGACTTCCGCCCTTGGGCGGTGCGCTGCCGCCCAGACTCGCTTTCTGGACGTAACTGGAAGTTCCTACCAGCGACCCTTGATCGTCAGCCCGACCGGCGCTGGCGGGTCCCTCCGCAAGAGGCGCCCCGAGCGTCGATCAAGTATCCGGACCGGACGCGGGTTCCCGGCGTGTTGCCGCGAACGTCGTCGATGGGGAAGGATGAGAAGAACATGACCACGATTACCACCGATACCGCTTCTGGAAAAAAGACCAAGCTGCAGTTGACCCGTAACTTCGGGATCTGCGCCCACATCGACGCCGGCAAGACCACCGTCTCCGAGCGCATCCTTTTCTACACGGGCAAGAACTACAAGCTCGGCGAGACGCACGAAGGCACCGCGACCATGGACTTCCTCCAGGAAGAACAGGAGCGCGGCATCACCATTCAGTCCGCCGCGACCACCTGCCCCTGGACGTACAACGGCACCGAATACCGGATGAACCTCATCGACACGCCTGGCCACGTCGACTTCACCATCGAAGTCGAACGCTCCATGCGCGTGCTCGACGGGGCGGTCGTCGTGTTCGACGGCAAGGAAGGTGTCGAAGCCCAGAGCGAAACCGTGTGGCGACAGGCCGACCGCTACGGCGTGCCGCGCATCTGCTTCATCAACAAGATGGACAAGCTCGGCGCGGACTTCCGCTTCAGCTTCAACTCCATCCACGAACGCCTCGGCGCCAACGCCGTGGCCGTGCAGATGCCCATCGGCAGCGGCAACGAGCTGGAAGGCATCATCGACCTGGTGCAGATGAAGGCGTACTACTTCCTCGCCGAGGAACTGGGTGCGAAGGTCGAGGAACGTGACATCCCCGAGAACCTTCGGGAAGAAGCCGACGAGTGGCGTCGCATTCTCATCGAGAAGGCTGCCGAACTCGACGACGACCTGACCGAGAAGTTCATCATGGAGGAGGAGATCACCGTCGCGGAGATCAAGGCGGCGCTGCGTAAGGGCACCATCGCCCGCAAGTGCTTCCCGGTCTTCTGCGGCTCGGCGCTCAAGAACATCGGTGTGCAACGTCTGCTCGACGGCGTGGTGGAATACCTGCCCGACCCGACGCAGGTGCCTGAGATTCAGGGCACCGACCCGCGCGACGCGGAGAAGAAGCTGTCCCGTCCGCACGATGCCTCCGCGCCGTTCGCCGCTCTGGTGTTCAAGGTCGTTTCCGACCAGCACGGCGACCTGACCTACGTGCGTGTCTACTCCGGCACGCTCACCAAGGGCAGCCGCGTCCTCAACGCCAGCAACGGCAAGAAGGAAAACATCAGCCGCATCTTCGAAATGCACGCCAAGGACCGCTTCGCCCGCGACGAGATTTCCGCCGGCGACATCGTGGCGCTGGTGGGGCTGAAGAACTCGATCACCGGCGACACGCTGTGCGACGCCGATGCCCCGATCATCCTCGAGAAGATGGACTTCCCCGAGCCGGTGATCTCAATGTCGATCGAGCCGGCGACTGCCGCCGACAAGGACAAGCTGGGCAACGCGCTGACGGTCATCCGTCGCGAAGACCCTTCGTTCCGCAGCCACTACGATGATCAGACGGGTCAGACGATCATCGCCGGCATGGGCGAACTGCACCTGGAAATCATCAAGAACAAGCTCACGCGCGACATGAAGATCGGCGTGAACGTCGGCCGACCGCGCGTGGCCTACAAGGAAACGATCAGCAGCAAGGCCGAGGCTCGCGGCACGCACAAGAAGCAGTCGGGCGGTCGCGGTCAGTTCGGCGACTGTACGATCACCGTCGAACCCTGCACCAAGGAGCAGGCCGAAGCCGACGGGCTCAAGTGGGAAGACGGCGTGGCGTTTGAAGACAAGATCACCCAGGGCCGCATCCCCCGCGAATACATCCCGTCGGTGGAATACGGCGTCCGCCAGGCCGCCAAGAGCGGCATCCTGGCCGGCTTCCCCGCGGTGGACATCAAGGTGACGCTGCTCGACGGTTCGTACCACGAAGTCGACTCGTCGCAGATCGCCTTCGAACAGGCGGGTATCCTCGCCTTCCGCGAAGGCTGCCGCAAGGCCGGCCCGCAGTTGCTCGAGCCGATCATGAAGGTCACCGTGACGACGCCCGAGGACTTCCTCGGTTCGATCACCGGCGACCTGAACCGCCGTCGCGGCCTGATCCTGGGCACCGAGGAACGCGGCAACACCCGCCTGGTCATCGCCGAGGCGCCGCTGTCGGAAATGTTCGGCTACGCCACGCAGCTCCGCGGCATGACTCAGGGCCGAGCCAGCTACGCCATGGAACCGCTGGCCTACCGCCCCGTCCCCGACAACATCGCCAAGACGGTCCTCGAAGGCCAGGTGTGAGATCGGGAACGTCGACTGACGATCAACCGATGACGAAACATCCCGCGTGATGCTTCGCATCGAGCCAATAAAGAACGCACGGTTTCATCACGAAGCCGTGCGTTTTTTTATCG